>NZ_JBIWFC010000001.1:105090-498330 GCF_044762845.1 Lysinibacillus sp. NPDC096382 | reverse complement strand
TCCGTCATTCCGACTCTTCTTTCCGTCACTTCGGCCTTTCTTCCCGTCGCTCAGACCCTTCCTTCCGTCACTCCGACTCTTCTTTCCGTCGCTTCGACCTTTCTTTCCTTCGCTCAGACCCTTCCTTCCGTCACTCCGACTTTTCTTTCCGTCGCCTTAGCTTCGTTCCGTCGCTTCGACTTTTCTTTCCATCATCCTGACCTCTTTCCGTCATTCCGACTCTTCTTTCCGTCACTTCGGCCTTTCTTCCCGTCGCTCAGACCCTTCCTTCCGTCACTCCGACTCTTCTTTCCGTCGCTTCGGCCTTTCTTTCCATCGCTCAGACTCTTCCTTCCGTCGCTTCGACTGTTCTTTCCATCGCCCTGACCTCTTTCCGTTGCTTCGACTTTTCTTTCCATCGCTCAGACCCTTCCTTCCGTCACTCCGACTTTTCTTTCCGTCGCTTTGACGATTCTTTCCATCATCCTGACCTCTTTCCGTCGCTTTGACTATTCTTTCCGTCGCTTCGGCCTTTCTTCCGTCGCTCAGACCCTTCCTTCCGTCACTCCGACTTTTCTTTCCGTCTCCCTAGCTTCGTTCCATCGCTTCGACTTTTCTTTCCATCGCTCAGACCCTTCCTTCCGCCACTTCAACTCCCCGCCTTTCCATAGAACAAAAAAAACGAGAACCCCCTTTATCAAAGAGAGTTCTCGCTTCATATTATTTATGCAATTGTATAAGCATTTAGTACTTTTTCTATTGTTTCCTCATCGATTTGACTATTCGAATATAAATAAGCAATCGTTTCGCCAGTACGAACATGGTCGCCTTTTTTGGCAATCAATTGAATACCAGCATCATAATCAAGCTCAGATTCCTTAGTTAATCGACCTGCACCAAGACCAACACTAGCTTCTCCGATTAATAATGCATTAATCGTCCCTACAGTGCCTTCAGTAGGTGCTTTGATAGCTACTTTATTTGCTGTGTCTTTTTGCACGATATCTGCTAAATCGCCACCCTGTGCTACGATAAATTCTTCAAATTTTGAAGCTGCTGAACCATCCTCTAACACTCGTTTAACAGCAGCTGTTGCTTCAGTCTCATTTACACCTGCTGCAACTTGGTACATAAGCGAAGAAATAATAATACATTCCTCAAGCAGATCCTCATGCGTTTCGTCCATACGTCCACTTAATAAAGCAAATGCTTCTACTACTTCAAGCTTATTACCAATCATTTTACCTAGTGGATTATCCATATCACTAATATGCGCAACTACTTTACGCCCTAGCTTTTCACCGATTGCAGTCATCGTATCAGCTAAAACCTGCGCTTCTTCTTGTGTTTTCATAAATGCACCTGAGCCACATTTGACATCGAGTACAATGCCGTCTGCACCACTTGCTATTTTCTTACTCATGATAGACGCGGCAATAAGTGGAGTGGAATCGACAGTACCTGTTACATCTCGCAATGCATATAATTTTTTGTCAGCCGGTACAAGATTACCTGTTTGACCAGCCACTGCAATTTTATGTTTATTGACATTGTCGATAAATTCTTGTGATGAAAGCTCTGTTTTAACGCCACGAATCGATTCTAATTTATCGATTGTACCACCTGTAATGCCTAGACCCTTACCACTAAATTTCGCCACTGGAATATCTAATGCAGCAATTATTGGCGTAACAATTAGTGTGACTTTATCGCCTACACCGCCTGTCGAGTGTTTATCAATTTTAAAACCTTCAATAGATGATAAATCAATAATGTCTCCAGATTCTATCATTGCTTTTGTTAAATAAAATGTTTCATCATATGTCATACCTAATAAACGAATTGCCATTAGAAGGGAGCTTGCTTGATAATCAGGAATTACACCAGTAGTGTAACCCTCTACAAAATATTGAATTTCAGCCTGTGATAGCTCCTTGCCTTGCTTTTTCTTTTCAAATAGTTGCGCCATATTCATATCGAAAATCCCCCTTACTTCAGATTATTTAAGAAGCTTTTACCAAACTCTGGTGCTTCTACTTTGAAGTTTTCAGCAACTGTTGCAGCAATATCTGCAAAAGTTTCACGTAGTGCTAGCTCACTACCACCATTAAAGCGTGGTGAATAGACAATTAACGGTACATATTCACGTGTATGATCTGTCCCATGGAATGTTGGATCATTACCGTGGTCCGCCGTAATGATTAGTAGATCATCTTCTGTCATTGCCTCAGTAATTTCAGGTATACGTGCATCAAATTCTTGGAGTGCGTTACCATAACCTAGTGGGTCACGACGATGTCCAAAATTCGCATCAAAGTCCACTAAGTTTAAGAAGCTTATACCATGGAAATCACGGCGTACTACCTCTGCAAACTTATCCATACCATCCTTATTATTTTTCGTACGTACTGCATCAGTGACACCTTCACCGTTGAAGATATCAGAAATTTTTCCGATTGCTATAACATCTAAACCTGCATCCTTTAAGACATTCATCGTTGTGCGACCAAATGGCTTTAACGCATAGTCGTGACGATTAGATGTACGCGTGAAGTTTCCTGGTGTACCAACAAATGGACGAGCAATAACACGGCCAACTAAATATTCTGGTTGTAATGTTAACTCACGAGCAATTTCACAAATTTTATATAATTCCTCTAGTGGAATAATTTCTTCATGTGCAGCAATTTGCAAAACAGGGTCAGCAGATGTATAGACAATAATCGCTCCTGTCTCCATATGCTCCTTGCCGAAGTCCTCGATTACTTGTGTTCCGCTTGCAGGTTCATTGCATAGGACTTTGCGGCCTGTACGTTTTTCTAGCTCTGCAATAAGTTCAGCCGGGAATCCCTCTGGATACACTTTAAACGGTTTATCAATATTTAACCCCATGATTTCCCAATGACCTGTCATAGTATCTTTACCAACAGATGCTTCTTGCATTTTTCCGTAATATGCTTTTGGTTTGTCGGTAGCTTGCATACCTTGTAATGGTTCAATGTTTGCTAAGCCGAAAGACTCCATATGTGGCATTGTAAGCCCATTCATTTTTTCAGCGATATGTCCTAGAGTATGTGAACCTACATCTCCAAAATTAGCTGCGTCTGGAGCTTCACCAATTCCAACTGAGTCCAATACTGCTACATGGATTTTTTTAAATGGTTTATTCATAATTTTGCCTCCTAATCTCATGTCTCTATTTTACCAAAAAACAGCGAAAAATAAAGGTCAGACCTCCGACTGATAAATTTCTCACTTAAGCGCGTGGATGAAATTGTTTATAAACCTCTGATAGTCGGGACTTACTAATATGTGTATAAATTTGTGTTGTGGAAATATCGGCATGTCCAAGCATCTCTTGCACTGCTCGTAAATCCGCACCATTCTCCACTAAATGTGTTGCAAAGGAATGACGTAATGTATGTGGCGTTAATTCATGTTGGATGCCTGCTTTTAAAGCATGCTCCTTCATTAATTTCCAACAACCTTGCCTTGTTAAACGTTTTCCTCTTTGATTGATAAAAAAAGCTTCTGTTTTTGGAGATTTCCCTTGTAATTGACTTCGTGCGCCATCTAAATAAGTACTTAATGCAGAAAGAGCGCTTTTTCCAAGGGGAATGATACGCTCTTTGCCGCCCTTACCAAAAACGCGTACGAAGCCCATTGTTAAGTGAATATCTGCTAAATCCAATGCAATCAGCTCACTAATGCGCATCCCTGACCCATATAATAGCTCTAGCATTGCCACATCGCGAATGCCCTGCGGTTTGCTGCGATTTGGTGCCATTAATAGCGCTTCTATTTCTTCTATAGAGAGGACATTTGGTAGCTTTTGCTCAATAGTCGGCATTTCTAAATGGACTGTCGGATCTGTTTCTGCTCGCTTTTCTCGGAGTAAAAATTGATGGAAACTGCGAATGGAGGAGATATGGCGGGCAACAGTACGACTTGTCTTTCCTTGCATACGCAACTGCTCTAAATGACGCAAAATGGTCGTTCTTTCCACTTTACGAAAATCAGACATCCCCTCCACTTCTCGTAAAAAATTCGCGTAATTTTCTAAGTCTCGGCGATAGGATGCTAATGTATTATCGGATAATTGTCGTTCTACTTGGATAAAATGGATATAATCCTCTATTGCATATTGAAATTCATTCATCACAGCGCCCCCCTTTACAATCTATTATCTTTCATAATAACATGTTCAATAAACCAAATGCTTTCTCTACAAAGAAAAACCTCGCTTCACTTCAAAACATTAGGGAAGCAGTTTATTTTATTTTTTCAATTGATACGATTGCAAAAAATACCAGCGGCAAAACGTATATGCTACTGATTGAAAATTTTTTTATCATTACAGATATCCAAGACCACATAAAACAACAAAATTTTACTAATAAAAAAAGATGCCCCAAAAAGTCATAAAACTTTTTGGAACATCTTTTTTATTTTTCTTCTGATACCTCGTCGTTTTTATCATGACAGCGCCAGCAAATGCCGTGGAAAGTTAGTCGGTGATCCTTTATGATAAAGTTCCAACGTTTTTCAACAACGGCTTCCACATCTTCAAGTAAATCTTCCTGAATTTCATCAACTGCACCACATTCGATACAAACTAGATGATGGTGGAAATGCGCAGCTCCCTCTTGGCGTAGATCATAGCGCGAAACGCCATCGCCAAAGTTGATTTTGTCGACAATTTTGAGCTCAGTTAGTAATTCTAACGTTCTATAGACAGTCGCAAGACCAATTTCCGGTGCCTTTTCTTTTACTAAAAGATAAACATCTTCTGCACTCAGGTGATCTTCCTCGTGCTCAAGCAGTACAGCAACTGTTGCTTCTCGCTGCGGCGTCAGCTTATAACTAGCACTATGCAACTGTTTTTTTATACGATCAATTCGGCTCTCCATGTGACGCCCCCCTAAACTCTTTCCATTATACCAAAGGAGTAAATCCTATTACAAGATAGTGAGTAGATTTCGAATATGCTTTTGTATGTTTTTACCTAATGCTAAATTTCTATAGCTCATCACCATAACATGTGGTTGATTTCCATTCTGACTGGGCGCTTTCCTGGGGGCGTCCAGTCTTCACTCTCATCAACGTTATAAAAGGTATACGTTTTAACAAATGCCATCCACAACCTTTGGTGATGAGCCATTTTCATGTTGTATTTATCAATTTAATACATAAGAAATAACAATAAACTCAGCAACTATTATGATGAAAAATGCGATAAAATTCAACAAAATTGTCCGACCATGTATCATTTTCCCGATTTTTCTCTTTGACCATGCTGGTACAAGTAAATTGCATAGGTTTAGCAACAATATACAATAGATGAGCTGAAATGGAAACCACCAAATCGTATAAACCCAGAAAGCTTCAAGCTTCTGTAATAAAAAAACGGAGCTAAAGCCAAAAAAGGTAGCACGTATCGCCACTGTTACACGTACTAGTACCTTCAGGACACTATGTGTTGCAAGCAATAGTACAAGCGCTATTGAAACAGCAACAGGCAACACTAAACGAATTAGAGAATGCCTGTCCCCATTTGTTAATCGAGGCTCTATAAATGAAATAAAAGGCTCTGCATTCGGCCCACCAATAATATGAAATAAGATAACGCCACAAACAAAACTCATAGCAATAATGGAAGCGTGATAAAATATAGACACCGTACGAGACATAAACATGCTCCTTTTCTATCAAGGTTTGTACAGCTTATGCTCGTCCGCTTCTATTATGCTAAAGATATTTTCTTATTGTGTCGCGAGCCAAAGTACTGCAAACGCTGTCTTGGCGTCGAATATACGCTCATCTGCAACCATTTGCCCCGCTTCTTCCAACGAAACTTCTAATAGTTCGACAAATTCATCCTCATCTAGCTCTGCTTTGTTTTCAATTTTATATAAATCCTTTGCCACAAATAGATGGATGATCTCGTCTGCGAAGCCTGGGGATGTTGCAAACGCTTGTAAATAAGTGAAGTTTTGTGCACCGTAGCCTGTTTCTTCCTCTAATTCGCGGCGCGCGGTTACAATCGGCTCCTCACCAGGTTCTAGCTTACCAGCTGGAATTTCAATAATTGAACGCTCTAAAGCTTTGCGATATTGCTCCACTAAAACTAATTTGCCTTCATCGGTAACAGCTATAACTGCAACTGCGCCTGGATGCTTAATAATCTCCCTTTTTGCAACATTACCATTCGGTAAAGTGACATCATCAACCTGGAGTTTCACAATTTTCCCGTCATAAATGGGTGTAGTCTTTGTCGTTTTTTCCTCAAACTTTTTCATTGACATAACCTCGCTTGTTCTTCAGATATGTTCATTGTACCATTACAAGTAGAGAAATCGAAGGAGGGCATTGGCATGAAAAAAAGACAGCTTGGCTCAAGTGAATTGTTTATTTCAGAAATTAGTTTAGGGGGCATGTCTCTTTCGACAGATAAGAAAAAGGCTGCTGAAATCGTTGCTATGGCACTAGATGCTGGCATTAATTACATCGATACAGCCGATTTATATGATTTTGGATTAAATGAAGAAATGATTGGCTCTATTTTAGGGAAACGCCGTCAAGATGTTATAGTCGCTACGAAAGTTGGGAATCGATGGACAGAAGGTGTAGAAGGCTGGCATTGGGATGCATCTCCGTCTTATATAAAGGAAGCTCTACACGCTAGCTTAAAACGACTAGGAACTGACTATATTGATGTTTATCAATTACATGGTGGGACGATTGAGGACAATTGGGATGGCATTATCGACACTTTTGAAGAGTTGAAAAAGAATGGATTGATTCGAGAATATGGTATTTCCTCTATTCGACCAAATGTACTAAAGCGTTTTTTACCAGCAAGCTCTGCAAAAAGTGTCATGATGCAATACAGTGCTTTAGACCGTCGACCAGAAGAATGGCTCGATTTTATTGCAAGTGAAGGGGCTTCTGTTGTAACACGCGGGACTGTTGCAAAAGGTTTACTAACAAATAGCTGGAAAGAACGTTTACAACGTGTCAACCGCTTTAACACATATACAGCGGACGAATTAACAGCAGTATTAACAGGCTTATCTTCACATTATGACGATTTACATGCGCTAGCTATCGCCTTTAATCTAAAGGAACCTACTATAGCCTCGACAGTGATTGGTGCAAGCTCACAGGAACAGCTGGCTCAAACACTCGCTGCCTATGAAAAAATTGCTTCAATAATAGATTTTAAAGCAGTAAAAGAGCTAACAAAAGCCGATCAATATATGGAGCACCGATGAAAAAATGGCTTATCCTATTAGCGTTTTTAGTAATACTTACGATCTCCTCTAGTATGACCTATGAACAACAGTCTATTATTCCTGAATTGGAGCAAGTATTAGCAAATAAACCGTTTGAAAAGCAATTATCCGTTTTCAAAATTCCTTATTGGGACACAGTTGTTTCTGTTGAAGAACGTGGTTACTTTAAGTTTGTAGAATTTTTAATTCGGAAATTAACACATTTTGTTGGATTCGGCTGCATTGCACTTGGCATTTACTTTGCATGGGGAAAACGTCGGTTCGCCGCAGGTGTCGCTATTGCTGGGACAGCTCTTATAGCAATGCTTGATGAAATGCGTCAAAGCTTTACACCAGAACGTATGATGAGCGGACAGGATGTTATGTTGGATACAGCTGGAGCGATTGTTTTTGTTGGGATGGCAGTGTTGGTGAGGAAGATATTTAATAGACAAAGGGCGCGTTAAAAGCACCCTTTGCCTTTTAATTGATGTCATTCGAATCTCCAGAAATATAGTTCTTCCGATTCTGAATATAACGTTGCACCAGCTTTTTGTAATACTCTGTGTGAGGCAATATTATTTTTATTAGTGTCGGCCATCACATACTTAACATTAGATTGACGTAGTAACCAATCTTTCATCACCCTAACAGTTTCCGTCATGTATCCCTTTCCTTGATATTGCGGAAATGTATGGTATCCGATTACGACTTCACCATGCTCATTCGGTAGACCTTTTAACATAATGCCACCGACGATACAGTTTTTTTCTTTCGACACGATTAACCAATTCGTGTACCAAATATAATTTCCCTCATCTTCTAATACTTTAGATAGTCTAAACTTCAAAGCATGTCTTAGTTCTTCATCAAGAAAAACTTCTTTACTATTTACTGACAACTCTATTTCCAATGTCATTTCTTCATGAATTAGTAAGTCTAAATACTTTAATGGGATTAATCTTAATCTTGTAGTGCTTAATTCAAACATTTTTTTCTCTCCTATCATAGATTATAACTAAACTATTAAGAGATATTTGTATTGGCAGCGTCTCCCGTTTTTTTATTTTTAAATTAATTTAGGATCATCACCATAAAGTGAGGTTGATTTCCGTTTAGTCTAGGTGCTTTCCTGGGGGCGTCCGATGATTCCCAAGGAGTCACTCAGTCTCCACTCCAATCATACGTTTTAACATACCAATAAAATTGAGTATAAATCATTCCGATAAAACATAAAAAACAGTGAATCCGTATTATTTGGATTCACTGTTTCTCTTTAGAATTTCGAGCCTTTATCGCCGTATTCGTTTAGTAGTTCTTCAAACGATTTGTTTTTTTCACGTTGTTTGCGCTCAAAAGCTAGCTTTGCTTGGCGCTCTTCTTCAGCGGCTTGTTCTTTCGCTGTTAAATCTTGCTTTGCAGCTTTTAGTTTGGCTAGCACGTCACCGCCTAGTTGATCGGCTAATGTCACTGCCTCCTGCTTTGGTAGACTAGCTGTTACGCTACTATCTACACGTTGCTGCTGTTTTCGTTTTTTTCCCATTGCATTTCACCTTCTTATTCACTTCAAGGACGCTTGACAACTGTTGCTACGCCTTGTCCACCACCGATACATAGTGTTGCGAGACCTGTTTTTGCATCACGCTTTTCCATCTCGTGTAAAAGCGTTACTAAAATACGTGCTCCACTTGCACCAATTGGGTGACCAAGAGCAATTGCGCCCCCGTTCACATTTAGTTTATCATGATTAAAGCCTAGTTCGCGATCTACAGCGATAGATTGAGCTGAAAAAGCTTCATTTGCCTCAATTAAATCAATATTATCTAACGTTACATCAGCTTTTGCCAATACTTTCTTTACGGCCGTTACAGGGCCAGTTCCCATAATAGCTGGATCAACACCCGCGCTTGCATTCGCTGTAATTAGTGCGATTGGTCGAATACCTAACTCGTCCGCTTTTTCTTTCGACATGACAACGACAGCCGCTGCACCATCGTTAATGCCCGATGCATTTGCTGCTGTTACAGAGCCATCCTTTTTAAAGGCAGGTCGTAGTTTTGATAGCGACTCAGCTGTAACGCCTTGACGCGGGAATTCATCTTTATCAAAAATAAGAGGATCGCCCTTGCGCTGAGGAATTTCCACTGCTACGATTTCTTCGTTAAACTTCCCTGCCGCCATTGCCGCTTCTGCACGTTGTTGTGAACGTGCCGCAAAGGCATCTTGTTCCTCTCGAGAAATCTCATAGGCATCACATAAATTTTCAGCTGTAACGCCCATATGATAGTCATTGAAGGCACACCATAATCCGTCATGAATCATCGTATCGACTACTTTTTGATCCCCCATGCGGAAGCCTTCTCGTGCATTTTTTAAGACATATGGTGCCTGGCTCATATTTTCAAAGCCACCTGCAACGACAATATTCGCATCACCTGCTAAAATGGCTTGTGTCGCTAAGTGAACCGCTTTTAGTCCTGAGCCACAAACTTTATTAATCGTTAATGCAGATACTTCATGTGGTAAGCCTGCTGCAATGGCTGCTTGGCGAGCTGGATTTTGACCAAGTCCAGCCGATAAGACATTCCCCATAATGACCTCGTCAACTTGTTCACCTGCTACACCAGCACGTGCTAATGCATCTTTAATAACAATACTCCCTAAGTTTGTTGCTGGTACGTCCTTTAATGTTCCTTGGAATGCACCAATAGCTGTACGTACAGCACTTACTATTACTACCTCTTTCGTCATAAACATTCTCCCCTTTTCCCCGTTCAAAAATGAACACTGCATGCATATGCTACTAGCAGATATATCTATTTTAACAAATATTTTGACGATTTTCGATAACAGAAATTATCGCAGTTTTGCTAAAGATAATGTAAAATGTTGACGTGTTTCAAACAATCTCAGTTGGGAACATTACAATTAAGAAAAGGGCATACATACGAGTGACGTCGCTTGTATGCCAAGACAACAAAAGAAACAGGACGTGGAGGTGTTAATAATGAAAAAGAAAATGCTGTTATTTTCAGGTATAACAACGACGATTGCCGCAGCAGCAACTGGTCTGTTCGGCTTCGCGCTTTCCAATAAATTAATGTACATTAAGCAAAAGGATCCTGAATTTGTTCGCGAACGTGAAACCACTGCTAAACGTTTTGATGAAGCTTGGTACAATAAAAATTTAAAATGTGAATTAAATATTGACTCGCCAAATGGCTATACAATCCGCGGCATTATGTTTCAGCCATTGGAAACAAATAATACCATCATTATTTGCCATGGCGTAACAGAAAATAAAATCAACTCCGTCAAATATGCTCGACTTTTTGAACGCCTTGGTTACAATTCCGTTATTTTTGACCATCGCAGACATGGGGAGACAGGTGGAAAAACGACTAGCTACGGCTATTATGAAAAAAATGACCTTGATGCAGTAGTCAAAACGATAAAGGCCATGATTGGCGAAGATGCCATTCTTGGTATCCATGGTGAATCGATGGGTGCCGCAACAATGTTACTATATGCAGGAACTATAGAGGATGGTGCGGATTTCTATATTTCTGATTGTGCGTTTTCTGATTTTTCAATGCTGCTGAAACAAATTGCGAAGACAGAATTTAAATACGGCTCGATTATTCCAATTCGTTTTGCAGATTTTTTTGTCCGCTTACGAGACGGTTACTCCTTTAAAAGCGTGACACCTTCTGAGGCGGTGACAAATATCGAAAAGCCTGTGCTCTTTATCCATAGTATTCCGGACACATTTATCCCAGCTTCCATGTCACTGGATTTATACAATAAAAAAACTGGTCCTAAAAAACTGAAGCTATTTGATAAAGGTGCTCATGCACAATCCTTTAATGAAAATATGGCTGAATACGAGGATTTAATCCATGACTTTTTAGAAAATTTCATTTACCAAAAAATTAATCGTGATTCTTCTTCATCTAATGTCATTCCATTTCATTTTTAAAAACGAGGGATTGATTATCTTTCCGATTGGTGGCTTCTGATGAACAGCTTCACTCTCGCTCCAAGGCTCACCTTGGACAGAAATAATTACAAAGATTTTTTAGCCATTTTAGACACCATGAAAAACCTTGCATACGCAAGGTTTTTCAATCTTTTATTCAGCAAAAACAATATGCCATTCATCACGTTTGGCTAAAAATTCTTTGGCTAACGCTTGTGCACCTTCTAGACTATGGCTAGCTGCCCAGCCGCATTGCACTTCATTGCATGCTGGGACTGCAGTGGCCTTTGTTACATCTGTAAATGTTTTTTCTAAAATATTCAATAAGTCTTCATAATCATTGTGATTTATTAGCGATACATAGAAGCCTGTTTGGCAACCCATTGGACTGAAATCAACAATATGGTCTGAATAATTGCGGATAATGTCAGCAGATAAATGCTCTAGGGAATGTAATGCAGGCATTTCCATATGCTCTTTATTTGGCTGTTTAAATCGAATATCATATTTGTACACTTCATCGCCATTTTTTCCTGTTTTAACACCCGCTAAACGTACATATGGCGCTTTTACTTTCGTATGATCTAAATCAAAGCTTTCAACATTTGTTTTTTCTTTCTGCAATACAAACAACTCCTTTATATAGAATATTTCCATTATAACTAGTTTTCCGATAGATTTATATGGTTTTTAACGAATTATTCAAATAATTTATAAAAATCAATTTTATCTCAGCATAATTGTTGCTGTCGCTTCGCTTTCGCACAGAAAAACATTTGTATAAGAAGTTAAAAAAACAACCAGCCCTGGCTTGGACTAGTTGCTCTTTAAAATTCCAATTACTTTTGGAATTTATTCATTTGTGACATCATTTGACGTACTTGCTTTTCAGACGGCGTACGACCCATCTGCGCCATCATCATACGAATCATTTGTTCGTTAATTGGTGGGTTCTCTTTTAAATATTTCATCATAGCTTGGCGAGCTAAATAGAAACCAAGTGCCGCGCCCGCTGCTAATGCGATAATTACGATAATAATCCAGCCCCATGTAGGCATACAACCAACCTCCTCCACTACAATATATACCGAGAAAAAACTCTCCACGCTCCATTATACACCAAATATTAGCGTGTTACTATATATTGTAGTGAAATTTCCTAATGCATTGTATACTTCATTGGCTTTAACCACCCACACTCATTATCTTGTTTATTAAATGCAATAAAGCGCTCGCTCATCTTCGCAAGCATTTGGAATAGATCCAAATCAAGCATTCGTGAACCCTCACAATAAACACAAATTTTGCGTTCCACTAAATAAATAGCCATTTTTCCTTTTATAGGATGTTCTAAAAATAAAGCATTACGAGCTCTCTCTAAATGTGCATACTTGGAATCTAGTTGCGCCTCAAGCATCGTAGCAATCTCATCGAAACGTACGCTTTCACATATATATGCAAGCTCTTTTAAGGATTTCTCGTTAGCGTCTTCACAGCCTTGCATCATTTCTAATAACTTACGCTCTCTGCCGAATATAAACGTTAAATGCTCTTCTTTTATTTTATATATGGAATAGGTTCTCACTAGAAATCCTCCTTCGCTCATTGCTTTTTCATAAGTATAGCTCATCCAAACTTTTTAATTTGTCAAACGAAGGAGGCATTCATCTTCTATTTTTGTCGAAAACTTTCTACTTTCCGTTCTATCAAATGCTTTATGGCTAATTAAGTTTTTACAATTTCAAGCTTCTTCTATAGTACTTAGAATATTCTCAGCCTCAAGACCTAGAGTAAAATCAATTTCCAGTCCGTTTTAGCAAAGCTTTCTAATAGGTAATATAAAGGTATCAACGAAAGGAGCTAAAAAATATGAGAAAATTTTTTCTACTAATAGGAGGCTTTATCGCAGGATGTGTTGCACTCGCTTTAACTGGACCACTTGCAGGTCTACTATTTTCTGGATTGTTTGTAGCACTCGGTATGCACTTTTACACTTCAAGTAAATCGACATTCGGCAAAATCTTGTGGTTTACAGTAGGTCTGATTGGTGTGCTATCAGCAATATCTAATATCCCAGCAATGGTTGGTTTAGCAGCAATCGCTGTCATCTATGTTATCTATAAAAAATGGAATGGCGAAGATGTAAAAATCCCAACAATTGAAGCTAAAGAAGAAGATCCATTTAAAAACTTTGAAAAAGAATGGTCTAACTTAACAAAATAAAAGGAGCGAATTTACATGAACTTATTTCAACGTTTTAAATATACAGTAGAGGCAGATTTACATCAGTTATTTGATAAGAAGGAACAAAAAAATCCAATTGCGATGTTGAACCAATACATTCGTGAAGCAGAAAAACAAACAGAGCAAACTGGAAAATTACTAGAGCGTCAAGGTCAGTTAAAAGAAAAACTAGAGCAGGAATTTAAACAAAATGCTGAATTACTAGCTAAACGTGAGGCTCAATTAAAATTAGCTACTACTAGCGGGGAGCAAGATTTAATCGATTTCGCTTCTGATGAAGTTGCTGCATACACAGCACGTAACAATACATTACAAGCTAGTATTGAAGCAAGTACACGTGAATACTTCGAACTTGAACGCAAATTTGAAACGATGAAACACAAAATTAAAGATATGAAAGTGCGTCAATTACAGCTAATGGGTAAAGAAAACGTCACACGCGCTCACCATCAAATGGACGGTATGATTGCTAAAAACAATAAAACCAACTTTGAAGATTTAGAATCGTATATCGATAAGCTTGCTTACCAAATCGACAAAGATCATGAAGTAACATCTTTCGAGTCTCGTCTTGCCCAGCTAGAAAAAAATGTCGCAGAAGATAACACACCACTGCTAATTGAAAATAAATAAGAGTAAGGGATGCCTCAATTATTGAAGCATCCCTTTTCTTTTAAAAAACTTTTGATGGTGACCTAAAAGAGATAGAGAAAATAATTTTAATAAAAAATTGTAAATAGAAAGTGTTTTAGTCCTATGATTAAAATATGTATTGATCGCTCATTTCTTTTTCATACGTATAGGTCATCACTACTCTTTAATTTGTAAAACTAAGGAAGCTTTCATCTTCTATTTTCGGTTCTATCAAATACTTTATCTTTTACCAATTTAGCTTCTTCTATAGTGCTTAGATTACTCTCAGCCTCAAGACCTAGAGTAAAATCAATTCCCAGTCCGTTTTAGCAAAGCTCTCTAATAGGTAATATAAAGGTATCAACGAAAGGAGCTAAAACATATGAGAAAATTTTTTCTATTAATCGGAGGCTTTATCGCAGGATGTGTTGCACTTGCTTTAACCGGACCGCTTATAGGTCTACTATTTTCTGGATTGTTTGTAGCACTCGGTATGCACTTCTACACTTCGAGTAAATCGACATTCGGTAAAATTTTATGGGTTACAGTGGGTCTGATTGGAGTTCTATCAGCAATATCTAATATCCCAGCAATGATTGGTTTAGCAGCAATCGCTATCATCTATGTTATCTATAAAAAATGGAACAATGAAGATGTAAAAATCCTAACAATTGAAGCTAAAGAAGAAGATCCGTTTACAAACTTTGAAAAAGAATGGTCTAACTTAACAAAATAAAAGGAGCGAATTTAAATGAACTTATTTAAACGTTTTAAATATACAATTGAGGCTGATTTACATCATGCATTTGATAAGAAGGAACAAAAAAATCCAATTGCGATGTTAAATCAATATATTCGTGAGGCAGAAAAACAAACAGAGCAAACAGGAAAATTATTAGAGCGTCAAGGTCAATTAAAGGAAAAACTAGAGCAAGAATTTAAGCAAAATGCAGATTTACTAGCTAAACGTGACGCTCAACTAAAATTAGCTACTACTAGTGGAGAGCAAGATTTAATCGATTTTGCCTCTGATGAAGTAGCTGCTTATACAGCACGTAACAATACATTACAAGCTAGTATTGAGGCAAGTACACGTGAATACTTCGAGCTTGAACGCAAATTTGAAACGATGAAACACAAAATTAAAGATATGAAAGTGCGTCAATTACAGCTTATGGGCAAAGAAAACGTCACTCGCGCTCACCATCAAATGGACAGTATGATTGCTAAAAACAATAAAACAAACTTTGAGGATTTAGAATCATACATCGATAAGCTCGCTTACCAAATCGACAAAGATCATGAAGTAACATCTTTCGAGTCTCGTCTGGCACAACTCGAAAAAAATGCTGCAGAAGATAACGCGCCACTGCTAATTGAAAACAAATAACATGTTATAATGAAAGAAATGCGCCATATTTAGAGGCGCATTCTTTCCGTTTTGAAATAGAGGGACCCATTCCCTCTCTTATACTCTTAGTAGAAAGAAGGGTGACCCTCTTGCAAAATTTCACAACTAATAAGCTCACATTTTTAGTACTATGCTTCTTTTTACTCGTTTTTGTGGAGCTTACAATCTTTAATAACGGTGGCGCCTTTTGTCTTTTGATTGGGGTAGGACTTCTTTATTTAAGTTTCTCGAAAAAAAATCGTTTCTTTAAATGGACAGGAATTTTCTTTATCTCGATTGCACTCTTTACGATGTGGAGTTTACGCTTATTTATTGTCATCATTCTCTTATATATGCTCTATCAATACTTGCAAAGAGAAAACAAAGCCAAAGTTGTTGGTTCGGAGCTTTTCGAAAAACTTCCTGCTACGAAAAACGAATTATTCGGTACAATGCCTGCACCATTAGATGCCTACAAATGGCAAGATGTTCAAATTCAGCGACTTGCAGGTGACATTACGATTGATACTACACAAACAATTTTGCCTACCGGCACAAGTATCATTACGATTCGTCAAGGCATTGGTAAGGTTCAAATTTATATCCCATATGAAATTCCATTTCGCTTACACTATACGACATTGTTTGGTGAGATAAAATGCCTAAATGTTGGACCGCAACGCATACTCAATGAAAGTGTAAATTTTTCAGATGGAAACCCTGAGGATGCAAAACGTATACTTGTGATACATGTTGCAACATGGCTTGGGGACTTGGAGGTGCTACGTAAATGATTGCCTTTATCTCAAGAATATTTACTATACTTTTTATGTTGATGAGTGCTGTATTCGGCCTTCTTGTCGCTGTTTGGGGCGAGCCAAACGAGAAAACATGGGAGCCATTATGGCAGCAGAATTATAATAATATCCCACTCGGTGGGTTTATTGTTGTCATTCTTTTTGCGCTTAGTTTACTGATTGCAAGTTGGATTAGTATGACAGCCCGCGCAAGAGAGGCTCAGGCAACCAAAATCGTGAAACAATTAGTTGAACCTGATTTTGTATTACCTAAAAAACAGCCTTTACCAAAACCTTTGAAAAAAGCTTTAGTTCAAACAAGTGAATTAATCGATACCCAACGAAAAAGCTTACAGCGCTTATCCAATGAACGTGCAGAAGCTAATGATAAAATTATTCAGGAGCGAATTATTGCTGAACGTCAACGCCTTGCTCGCGAGCTCCATGACTCTGTATCACAGCAATTATTCGCAGCTTCGATGTTGCTTTCCGCATTGACCGAAACTGATGAAAATGCTCCAAGATTAAAGCAAGTCGAAAAAGTTGTACAACAGGCACAACTTGAAATGCGCGCATTATTATTACATTTGCGTCCAGTAGCTTTGCATAATAAAACGCTGGCACAAGGTCTTGAGGAGCTCATTATTGAGCTGCAGCAGAAGGTATTTTTTCATATTGAATATGAGCTTGAGGAAATGTCGTTATCCAAAGCGGAGGAGGATCATTTATTCCGCATTGCACAGGAGGCGTTATCCAATACGCTACGCCATGCAAAAGCGAGCGAAGTTGAATTACTGCTCGTTGCCCGCGATGATTTAGCCATTTTACGTATTCAGGACAATGGCCTCGGCTTTGATGTCGAAGCTGATAAATCTACTTCTTATGGACTGCAAAACATTGCCGAGCGCGCGGTAGAGATTGGCTGTACGTACAAAATTGTATCCGTGCCTGGAGAAGGTACAATTGTAGAGGTTAAAATTCCACTACAAAAGGAGGTTGAAGTGAATGATTCAAGTGTTAATAGTGGATGATCATGAAATGGTGCGAATTGGTGTTTCTGCCTATCTATCAGCACAACCAGATATCAATGTTGTAGGAGAAGCTGAAAATGGTAAAGAGGCAGTGGAACGTGCTCTTGAGCTGCGTCCAGACATTATTTTAATGGACAATGTGATGCCCGTCATGACAGGAGCTGAAGCGACAGCTGAAATTTTAGCTGCATGGCCAGAAGCAAAAATTATGATGGTGACAAGTTTTTTAGATGATGACAAAGTCTACCCTGCATTAGAGGCTGGTGCAGTCAGCTATATTTTAAAAACGTCAAATGCGAAGCAAATCGCCGATGCCATTCGAAAAACAATGGGCGGCGAAACCGTTTTAGAGCCAGAAGTAACATCAAAAATGATGCATCGCATGCGCCACGGCTCTAGTACTCCTCTGTATGAGCAGCTAACCGAGCGCGAAATGGAAGTATTATTGCTAATGGCTAAAGGCAAAGCCAATCAGGAAATCGCCGATGACTTATACATTGCTTTAAAAACCGTAAAAACACATGTCAGCAATATTTTAGCGAAGCTTGATGTTCAAGATCGCACACAAGCAGTTGTCTACGCTTTTCAAAACGGGCTTGCGAAGTAGTTTTTCTTAGGTCGTTTGGTTTATTAGCGATTTTGCTGGGGTTATCAGCGATTCTACCTGGGCTATCAGCGATTTTACCTCTTTTATCAGCGATCCTACCTGGGTTATCAGCGATTTTACCTCTTTTATCAGCGATCCTACCTGGGCTATCAGCGATTTTACCTCTTTTATCAGCGATTACGTCTGTTTTCCAAAAAATACGAAACTGCATTTCTATCAATGCAGTTTCGTATTTTTTAACTCCATCTATTAAAAAACTTTTGCAGCTCGTTTACACTGTTCACTATGTATGTTGCTTGTGCTTCCGTCAATTCCTCAAGTGAGCCATAGCCATAAGTAACACCGATAGAATCGATTTGATTTTCAAGTGCCCCAACAATATCGTATTTACGATCTCCAATCATAATTAATTGATTGATATTCACTTCATTAAAATGTTCGCGTACATATGCGATAACTTCTCCTTTAGCTGACCGTGTACCATCTAAATTGCTGCCTGCAACAAGGTCAAAAAAATGTTCAAGGTTAAAGTATTGTATAATTTGTTCTGCAAATACAGTTGGCTTAGATGTGGCTATTGCTAACTGATAACCATCCTTCTGTAAATATTCTAATAAAGATGATATATTTTGATACAATTTATTCTCATACATGCCAGTTTTGATAAAACGTTCACGGTAAAAAGCAATCGCTCGTTCAATTTGAACATCATCCATTCCATATATTTCTCGAAATGATACTTGCAGCGGCGGCCCAATAAACGTTTCAAGCTGATCAAGGTCTTCTTCAACTATACCCATTTTCCCTAAAGCATATTGAACAGATTTTGTTATCCCTATTTTAGGATCAGATATTGTACCGTCTAAATCAAATAACACTACGCTATACTTTTTCATTACTAGCCCTCCTTTTATTATTAAAGAATTGATTGATACACGGTTGAACCAAAATCATGAATATCTTTAATATAATCAAACCCTTCAGGTGAGCCAAAGCTGTTAAATCCACGAACTGCCACAATATTTTCTTTAGGAATTACCAATAGAGCAACACTTGTGAAACCAAGTAATTGAAAGCTTCCTTGTGGTAATATTGGGATTAACTCTGTAACCCCTTCTCTCTGTTGTGGCTGAATGAACCAGAAAAAGCCATTAGTTGGCAAGTTCTTTGGTTTAGAATTTGGGGATTGAATTGTCGTTAATAACTGTATGATTTCTTCAGGTATAATTTGTTTTCCAAGTAATCTCCCTTTATCAAGATGCACTTGTCCCCACTTAGCTAGCTCTCTTAATGTGCTATACATATTCATTTTACTACCATCACATACGTCGCTTTCATACCAAAAGGGGTTATCATTATGTATTACTTCTATATGCTGTTCGTTTTTTTCACTAAACCAATTTGTTTCAGTTAAAGACAATGGCTGAAATACTTGCTCATCTACAATTTCTGCAATAGTTTTTCCAGTAGCTTTAAAAATGACTTTTGCAAGTAGTTCTACATTAATATCTCGGTATGCCCAGTTATAACCTGCTTTGAATTCCTTCATTACTTTTTCATTTTGCCGACGTAAACCGTGAGTATGGGTGAGTAGATGTCTAATTGATACATCAGCAAAAACTATTTCATTCTCTAAATAATCACTTAGTTTATCATCTATTGAAGCAATATAGTTATGATAAATCGCATATGCTACAGCAAATCCTACATATGTTTTACGAACAGAAGCAAGATGAAAAAGAGTATGTGGTCCAATCCTTTTGGCGTCTTGTTGTTGTCCTTGCACACCAAAATATTCTTCTAATACTGTTTGACCATGCTTATTAATAATAACTCCGCCACCTGTACAATCTAATTGTGAGAAAGTTTCCTTTACTTGTGTGAGTATTGCTTGTGAATTCATTTAAACACCTCTCAACATTTCTAGTTCGATGCCTACACTTATCATTATATACCTATTGGGAATTAATACTAGATGAGTTTCTTAATTCATGAAACCTTTTATTACCAAAACCGTTATTATTTTTAAGGAGGGGTTGTGTGGATACTCAATTTACTTATAAGCATTTTGTAAATGAAAATACGTTTTCACTTCTAGATCCGATTTTTGAAGCTACCCTACTTTTTGCTGTTTTGCTACTCATTATTGTGATTGTAAAAAAAGTATCTATTTGGTTTTGTTTACTTTTTGCAAGCCTCTCAGCAATTATCACAGGTCAGCTTCTTTGGTTTAGTGGCATTATAGCTGATGAGCTAAACATTGAAGGAAGTTCCAAAGGCTTTTACTGTTTTGTCATTATGCTGCTAATTCATTGTGCAGCTATTTGGATTTCTTTAGTGAAATCCTCTAAACACGAAAAAATACCGCAGTACTCAGAGGAGATTTAACCTACTGAGTATGCGGTATTTTATGAATTATAGCGCTTTTACCTTCGCTACAACATTTTCTACTGTGAATCCGTATTTTTCCATCACTATTTCACCTGGTGCAGAAGCGCCGAACTTGTCAATTGCAAGAACGTCCCCTTCAAAACCAGTGTATTTATGCCAGCCGAATGATGAGCCCATTTCGATTGCAAGACGTTTTGTTACAGCTTTTGGAAGAATAGATTCTTTGTACGCTGCGTCTTGTTTTTCGAAGCGATCCATAGATGGCATTGAAACAACTGCCACATCTACACCATCAGCTTTTAATGCTTTTTGTGCTTCGACTGCAAGTGAAACCTCAGAGCCTGTTGCAATTAAAATGGCATCTGCCACTTCTTTTGTAGCAGGAGACACTGTATAAGCACCTTTAGTAACACCTTCACGTACTGTATCAATAGATGCGTCAAGAACAGGTAAGTTTTGACGGGACAATACTAAAACAGTTGGTGTTTTTTCAGATGCTACTGCTAGCTCCCATGCAACGGCTGATTCATTTGCATCAGCTGGGCGAACAACAGATAAATTCGGCATTGCACGTAAAGATGCAAGGTGTTCGATTGGTTCATGTGTTGGACCATCTTCCCCTACAGCAATTGAGTCATGTGTAAATACATAAGTAACAGGAAGACCCATTAATGCAGAAAGACGTACAGCTGGACGAACATAATCAGAGAATACGAAGAATGTACCACCAAATACGTTAAGACCACCGTGAAGTGCCATACCGTTCATAGCAGCACCCATTGCAAACTCACGTACACCGAACCAAATATTACGGCCAGCATAATCGTCTGCAGAGAAATCTCCAGCGTCTTTCATCGTCGTTTTATTTGAGCCAGCAAGGTCAGCTGAACCACCGAAGAATGATGGAGTTTTCTTTGCAATTGCATTGATTGCATCTCCAGAAGAAGAACGAGTAGCTACTGATTTACCTGCTTCATAAACTGGTAATTCAGAAGCAAAATCTTCTGGTAATTGACCATTCATTGCCTTTTCAAATTGCGCTGCTAATTCTGGGAACTCTTGCTTATATGCTTCAAACTTAGCATTCCAAGCTTCTTCAGGTTGTGCCCCTTGAACTTCAGCAGCTGCTGCGAATGTATCATATGCTTCAGCAGGAATTTGGAATGGCTCGTGTGCCCATTCATATGCTGCTTTTGTTAAAACAACTTCATCTTGACCAAGTGGTGCACCGTGAGAAGCAGCTTTACCAGATTTGTTTGGTGAACCAAAACCGATAACAGTTTTCACTTCAATCAGTGTTGGCTTGCCAGTTGATTTTTTAGCTTCTTCGATTGCTGCGTTAATTGCTTCAACATCTGTACCATCTGCAACTTTTAAATAGTTCCAGCCATAAGATTCGAAACGTTTTTGAACATTTTCTGAGAATGATTTTTCTAAATCACCATCTAAAGAAATATCGTTTGAATCGTATAAAACGATTAACTTTTCAAGTTTTAAGTGACCTGCTAAAGAGATAGCTTCAGCTGCTACACCTTCCATTAAATCGCCATCGCCACAAAGTGCAAATGTATAGTGATCAACGATGTCATGTCCTGGTTTATTGTAAGTAGCTGCTAAATGGCGTTCAGCCATTGCCATACCAACTGTCATAGCAATACCTTGACCTAGAGGCCCTGTTGTTGCCTCTACCCCAACAGTATGACCATATTCAGGATGCCCTGGAGTTAATGAATCCCATTGACGGAAGTTTTGAATTTCTTCCATTGGTAAGCCGTAGCCACCTAGATGAAGTAGGCTATATAAAAGCATAGAGCCATGACCTGCAGAAAGTACAAAACGGTCACGGTTAAACCATTTTGGATTAGCCGGATTATGGTGAAGTTGTTTTGTCCAAAGCGTATAAGCCATTGGCGCAGCCCCCATCGGTAAACCTGGGTGACCTGAGTTTGCTTTTTCAATTGCATCAATTGACAAAGTTCGGATAGCATTAATCGCTAGTTGATCCGCATGTTGAGTCATTATTTTGTGACATCCTTTCTCGTCCTATATATTGTTCTTATACAGTTTAGTCAACATTGCTTCAGAAAACAATGGTTTTGTTATACTATTAACGATTTATAACATACTTTATCTTTATTCAGCGAAAAATCCCCCACATTATAAAGCCGGCAATGAGGCCAACTGAATAAAGATAATGCCTCCGGCGGGATGTCACGGATTTTGAAAGGAATTAACATAAGGATGTTAGCCTAAACCTTCGCATCCTGCGAAAACGGCTAACTGACCTGCATTGCGCAAGCCTAAGCACAATTCAAAATCCGGACGCAATTACGTCGAGGCGTAATTGTCCTAAATGTGTCATATTAATTGAGAAATTTATTTTTTTTCGCTTGTTTAACTTTTTCTGGTGTTACATCATTTCCTTCAGCATCTACCACTTTTACGTTTTCAATTGTATCTCGCATCGTTGATCTAAATGTATCTAGATATTCTTTACGAAGCGCTGATCGTTCCTTAGCTTCTGCCTCTGTTAATGTACCACTTTTAGCCTTAGCAGAAAGTTCATTGATTCGGTTAATTTTTTCTTTTGATAACATAATTACACACCTTTCAATACATATCTTAATGAATATGGTATATAAAGTATAGCATGTATCCCCTTGAAATGCAGTTATACCAACCTTTCAAGTATCACTTTATTCTTGAATGTAGTATAGAGCGAATTTCTAGAAACTTCACTCAGTACACACTTGCAAGGAAATAAAAACATCCTTGCAGGTTAAGGACAATTAGCAAGTGTAATTTGTTCTTTATTTACTAGACCATTTTCCAGAAACAGCAGATAACATTAGCCATGGTTCAATAAACATATTAATTAAAATATGAGCTACTATTGGTGCAAAGGTACTTCGGCCAGCTACAATATAAAGCGTTGCGAGAAGACCCCCTAATATTGTGGTACTTATAATAGCAGGTAATGCAAACTTCCAATCCCCTTTCAAAAGTACCCACATACCGTGAGCAATTCCAAAGAGTATCCCTGAAATTAATATTTGTGCTACGTCTGAAAATGCAATAGTTAATAGGTACTCCATAAGTATATGTCTGAAAACAACTTCTTCAACTATTCCTGTCACAACGGCAGCCCATATCCCAATTACTTTAAGCCAAGAAATAGTAAATAAATGAGCTTTTACAAAAGGTATTGCACTGAGTGTGTATGCAATGTATCCCGTTATGATTAATAGTGTGAAAATCCAAATAAATATATTCGAAAATACATCCGTCCTAAAGCCAATTCCATTTTCAATAAAACCTTCAGGATTATTATAGAACCAAAAAATTATACTAGCTGTTAGCATACTTGCAATACTTACTAATAGCCAACCAGTTTTAGTTCTATCACTTGAGGTAGTTATTTCATTCATATTAATCCTTACCTCCTAATAATGAATTGTCAAATAGTCAATTACTCGAAAAATTCATATCCCTATATTGTTTAGATCTCTATTTCATTTGCAGTACATTAAAAGCTTTTAATTTACCTGGACTCAATATAACGAACGAAATGTACCCCAACAATACGTTTGGAGTAACATGTTGTTATGATTGTGTAAGATGCCTTTTTCGAATAATGACCTGCATTTTCCAAAACGCTGTATATGCTATAATTTTTTTGAGAGGTGATAAAGCTGAAAATAGAGGTAAAAATAGATTCAGAGTATGAAGAGCCACATGTAACAATTTGTACAGCAAAACTTAGTCCTACGATACAAGCTGCTATTTCTTTATTACAAAAAGAGAAAGAAGAACAAATTTTAACAGGGCTAGCAAATAATAAAACATATATCATTGATCCAAATTCAATTATTGTTATTCGAACTGAAGGAAGAGAATTAGCTTTATATGATAAAGATAATAATCGTCTCATATTGAATAAACCTTTATATGAATTAGAGAAGCTATTGGGGAATAATTTTATACGGATTTCTAAATCTGCAATTATAAATCTAACAAAAGTTAAAAATATCGAAGCTTCATTTAACGGAACATTGGAAATTGAGCTAGTTTTAGGAATTAAAGAAGTAATTACTCGTAATTATCGAAAGCAATTTAAAAAGCGTTTGGGGGTTTAAGTTAGGTGCATTTTTTTAAAAATGTAGCGTTTGGTGTAAGTATGGGCTGTACAGTTTTTGTTTTTATTAATCTTTTCGGTTCTTGGATTTTTGGAGATATTTTTTTCGAAGCTATAACGGCTGACTTCATACAACAATCCCTTGGTTCAATTATGGTGGGACTCGCTTGTGTATTACCATCGTACATTTATCAAGTAGAACGTTTAACATTTTTACTACAAACAGCTATCCATTTTGCAATTTCTTTAGGTACTTTTATTGTTGTTGCGCTATTTTTAAATTGGCTTCCCACATCGTCTATAGGAATAACTTTGTTAATGCTATTCTTTAGTGTTTTGCTATTTACTTTAATTTGGGTGTTATTTTATCTATATAACAAATCAGAAGTGAAAAAAATGAATAAAAAGATTGATGAGCTGATAAATAAATAGAAAATAAAACTAATGTGAAATATCAAAGCTTGGAGGAATATAAATTGTTTATCAAAACGAACAGACTTTTAATAAGAGAATTTGAGATTCAAGATTGGCAAGCTGTCTATGAATATACTTCGAATCCAAATGTAATGAAGTATATTCCCGAAGGAGTTTTTAATGAAGAAGAAGCTAAAAAGTTCGTATTAGAAAATAGCGGTGGACAAGCAAAATACTTCCCCGTTATTTTAATAAGCGAAAATATTGTCATTGGTCATATTGTTTTCCATCAATATTTTGGTGACCATACGTATGAAATTGGCTGGGTATTGAATCCGAACTATTACAATAATGGCTATGCCTCTGAAGCAGCAAAAGCTGTACTGAATTACGGATTTAAAGAAAAGCAACTTCATAGAATTATTGCTACATGCCAACCAGAAAATATCCCATCTTATCGAGTGATGGAGAAAATCGGCATGAGACGCGAAGGTTATTTTAAAAAATGCATACCAAATGGAGATGAGTGGTGGGATGAATATTACTATGCTGTCTTAAAAGAAGAGTGGGCATAAGATCCTTTTAGGGATTATCGATTTCTAGAGGAGAAATTTATATAAAAAAGACCGCTGTATTATTGTATCCCCAATTTAGTGAATTGAGTGTAGCATTATCTATATTAATGCAAGGAAATGAACCCGGCATACTGTTGGATTAAACAGCGAAAAAATTAAAGGGGAATCTGGGTTATCTTGTATAGCAGATACACAAATAAGTGATATTAATCTTGACGAAGTTGATAGCTTGATATTACCAGGGTGTTTTATTAATACATGAGCAATATTATTTGATTTTATTAGTCATGTAAATGCCGAAGGAGCTATCATTGCAAGTATTTCTAGCACGCCATCTCTTTTAGCAAAAGCTGGAGTATTAAAGAACAAAAAATATACTGTAGGATTATCTCTAGAAGGTATGGATAAGTTGGGCTTCTTTGATCTTAGTCATCTCTCTGAAGACTTAGTTGTACAAGACGGCAACATCATAACTGCAAGAAGTAAAGGTTTTATACAATTTGGCATTACTGTGGGTAAAGCCCTGCATCTCTCTTTTGATGAAAATTGGTACAGGGCATAAATAAAAATATCGCTAATTGATGATATAAAAATTTTTTATAGTGAATTTATAAGGAAGAGAGGTAGCAATCGCTACTTCTCTTATTTTTTTGCTATTCATTCTATTCGTCGATCGGGTCTACCCGTCAGTTTGGAACTTAGAACCTTTAAAAATTAAAAAATCAGCGGGACGATAAAACTCCCACTGATTAATACGTTACTTTATTTTGCCCGTTACCCTCTTGATGTTCCCGATATCTCCTATGGACTGTAGCTTTGCTTACTTCAAAGCCTAAACCTCTAAGCGTCATGGCGATTTCCTCAAAGGTGAAGCCTCGATTACGTAGGTTGACAATTTCGTCTATAGGAACATCCTTACGTTCTTGACCATTTGGATTTCCACGGTTAGATAAATTGTTTTCAGGGCGATAGCCATTTTCAACGGCACGACGCATGCCACGACGTATTTTAGCATTATGGATTCTGCGCTGGTACTCCTCTACGATTGCTAAAATTTCTAAGAGCATCGTATCCATTTCATTTAATTGTATAGGTCCCTCGTCTCGCATAGAAAAAACATCAGTTTCAGTTTTCTGCAATAAATGCAATACTGCCATTCGAGCATTTCCACGCCCTAAACGTGTTTCATCCTGTACAAATAATGCTTCTATTTCTTTTTCTTTAATGAAATCAAGCATTTCTAGTAAACCTTCACGTTCCACATCATAACCACTATGCTTGTCCATAAAAACACGCTTGACTTCGTAGCCCTGTTCTTTGGCATAGCGCATCAACTCCTCTTGCTGACGCTCTAATGAAGAACTTTGTGTCTCTTTTTCTGTACTCACACGGCAATAGACAACAGCCGATTGTTGATTCATTATCATTTTTCGTTTCTCGCAATTTCAATTGAATTTATAGGGGATTGGCCACCCACTACTGGAATCACTAGGGATTTACCTGCAATAATTTGTACGTTCGATAATTCATTTTCTGTTTTCACAAGCTTAATCCATTCATCCGTTTTCATTTTACCACGGTATTGATCGGCTAACGACCATAAGCTATCACCATGTGTGATTTCAATTTCTGTGTATGTTACATCGCCTGGGTCTGTTATAAAAAGGTATGCCGCCAAAAGCAGACAAGCTCCTAATAAAGTTGTAATATGTGGATTTTTCTTTAACCAGTTCATGTTTAAAACCCCTTTCCTAGAATGTTTGTTCGGAATATATGTTCTCATATTAATACGAACAAACGTTTTTGTCAAACACTTTTCGAACCTATGTTTGCTTAAGTGTTCGCATTCTGTTATACTATTAATTAGTAGAATGATTAAAAAAAGAGGTGAGCAAATATGAAAAAAGTTTCGAAAAGACAAGAGGCCATATTAGAGTTCATTAAAGAAGAAGTACGAGCAAAGGGGTATCCACCATCTGTACGTGAGATTGGTGAGGCAGTTGGACTTGCCTCAAGCTCAACAGTTCATGGGCATTTAGCTCGTTTAGAACAAAAAGGCTTGATTCGACGCGATCCAACTAAACCACGTGCAATTGAAATTTTAGAGCCAGAGGATTCTATTCAAAAGCAACATGTTATTCATGTCCCATTAGTTGGGAAGGTTACTGCAGGTTCTCCGATAACCGCTGTTGAAAATATCGATGAATATTTCCCACTTCCAGATATTTATGGTACAAGTGAAGATCAATTATTTATGCTTGAAATTATGGGTGAATCAATGATTGAAGCTGGCATTTTAGATGGAGATTTAGTGATTGTTAAACAAAAAGCAACAGCTGATAATGGTGATATTGTCGTAGCAATGACTGAAGAGAATGAAGCAACTGTAAAGCGTTTCTTTAAGGAAAAAAGTCATTTTCGTTTACAGCCTGAAAACTCAACAATGGAGCCAATTATTGTAGATCAAGTTTCTATTTTAGGGCATGTTGTAGGTCTATATCGTCGTGTACATTAAAAGTATCTCAATATTAAAGTATAAAAAGAGGTTATTATGTTCACAAATGGGCATATACCTCTTTTTCTTATCTTTTGAGTGTTATGTTAAACGCTAAAAAAGAACCCACTTGAAAATGGATTCCTTACACCTAGCAATATATTCATGTTCATCACCAAGGTTATCTAGAACCTTGGATAAATAATTAATGCTTATAAAGTTTATGCCTCTACCTTAAATTTCAAACTTGCCTTTACAAATGCAGCAAATAGTTTCTTTGATACTGCATCTCCTACAATAGCTAGCTCTTCAGGATGCCATTGTACTGCTAGACAAAATGGTAAATCATCATGCACTACCGCTTCAACGATACCATCACTTGATTTTGCTACCACTTTCAGCTTTTCTGCTACTACGTTTATTGCCTGATGATGAAATGAATTCACAGCAATTTTTTCTTCCTCAATAATCGTTTTTAATAATGTTTCAGGTGATAGATTAACATAATGTGTTGTAACACCTCGTGCTGCCTGTTGCACATGCTTTATTAATTTTTTACTATGATACTCACTTTCAATATCCTGATAGACTGTGCCTCCAAACGCAACATTTAGTATTTGAAGCCCTCGACAGATTCCGAGAATTGGCATTTTCCGAATATAGGCTGCATTAATTAAAGCAAGCTCCACTGCATCTCGTTCAGGATGAATCTTCCCTAATTTTGGTGCAGGTTCTGCGTCAAAGAGGAATGGATGTACATCATAGCCACCTGATAATAATAATCCGTCCGTCAACGATAAAATTTGTGCTACATCCTCTTCAACGCCAATTGGAATTATCAGTGGAACTCCCCCTGCTTCCATTATACTTTTGCTATAAGCAGCATTTAATCTTGAGGACAAATCATCCTCCGCAAAAGCCGTTATTCCGATAATTGGTTTCATCTTATCCCCTCCATGATCTTTATCTTGCATTCACTGCCTGACTATTAATCATTGAAGGAATCCATCAATGATTACTTACCAAAACCCAAGATACCAATTCATCAACGCATCCCCATAGAAATAGATGATAATAGCTGCTAGAGCAATAGAAGGTCCGAATGGTATAGGCGTTTTCCTTCCCTGTCCACGTATCTTTAATACAACGATGCCAACAATCATGCCAATTACTGCCGCTACAAACAGCGTCAAAATTGTATGTATTGTCCCGAGTACGAGACCAAGTAAAAAGAATAATTTAATATCGCCACCACCCATTCCACCTCTTGATAGAACAGCTATACAATACAATATGCCAAAACCTACGACAGCACCAACTATACTGTCCCACCAAGGAGACAAAGGAGAGATCACGCGTCCAAAAACTAGCAATGGTAAAAAGAATAATAGCACCTTATCGGGAATAAGCATATACGCAAAATCCGATACAACAATAATGACTACTAATGAAATTAATAATAGCGCCACAAAAAATTCTGCACTAAAGCCTAATTTCCAATAAGCAAAAGCAAATAATAGGCCAGTAATAAGTTCCATCAGTGGATAAATCCAAGAAATTTTTTGCCCACAGCTACGGCATTTTCCACCTAAAAATAAATAAGACAAAACAGGGACCAAATCAAGCGCCGTCAACTGTCTCTTACAAGAAGTGCAATGCGAGGGTGGGCGCACAATGGACTCCTTCATAGGCACACGTAAGCCAACTACATTAAAAAATGAGCCAAGAACAAGCCCAAATAGTAAAACTGTAATTGTATAAGCGATTTCCATTTTTATGTCCTCCTATACTAATAGACGCCCATACACTTAAGTATGCGCGCCATCTAGATTATTGTTGTCCTTCATAATAGAACGTCGTTACTTGTATGGTTGCTTTTAAAGTTGTATCAGCGTCCTCCTGGAATTTCGCTTCTTCACCAGTTAATGTGAAATCAATCGCATCAATTTTCATCACACGATCAATTTTTTCAATCTCTTTTATAAACTCAACCATAGCTTTATTATCCAATGCGACAACTTCAATATCAAATGTTACGAGTTTTAATTCCTTCGGTAAGGAATCTTTATTAAGAGTAGCAGTTGGTATTTTATCTTTCACTTCAGATGTTTCATCATTCTTAGCAACAGCTTGTTCATCCGCTTCAGTTGCAGATTGCTGTGTATCAGCCTGTTCCTCAGAGTTTGTCGAGTTAGGATCTGTAATAGCTGACTCCATTACGAGCGAATCATAATTATTAAAGTCCATAGCTTCTACCCGTGTGCCCGTCACCACTTCAATCTCTTCAATATTTCGAATTACTTCATCAATAGCTCGAGTTTGAGGTACTTTTTTACGTAATATTAAGTTACTTGTACTATTCGATTTACCATTCTTTTCAATTAAAGCAATCTGCTCCTGAATTGTAGAAACTTCTTGTTGAAGGGCGATATTCGAGCTTTCTTTCGCATCCACTTCTTCTAATTTAGGTGTTACTATATAGTAATAAAGCGCAAATAAAATCGCTGCAATTAAAGCCGTTAAGATAAGAATCGTTGAATTTTTACTACTTGTCATGATTCTCTACCTCCAGCGAGAAATTTAAAATCAATTCCTAATGTAATAGTTGCCGAATAACGTGGTATTTCCTTAAACTTATTTTTAGCACTTTTTTCCTCTTGATTTCCAATAGCAACATCAAAATTAGAAATAGTATCAACCTGTATATCATTGAAATAGGGGCTTGCAGTTAGCTTTTCTAAATAAGATGATATAGCTGACATCGTTTCAAAATCAGCCGTAATTTCAACATTTTTCTCACCAAATACATAGTTCCTTAAATACGTTTGCTCTGGTAATAATACTTGCGTTTCATCCATTAAAGGTGTCACAGGGTAGGATACATTTTCCACAAATTGTACGGATTGCTCCAATGAGCCTTTGTTCGCATCTTGTTTACCATCTAACTCTATTTGAAGTTGTTCGCGTTGCGATGAAAGCTCCACTTCCTGCGCATTTAATTTTGTAAGATCACTTTTCGCTTGGAAAAACAAGAAAATCATGTATCCTACTATCAAACCAATAAGAATAATAAATACTACATATATTAAAGTAGGCGTTGAATGCTTCTTTTCCAAATTTGGCAAGAGGTTAATGTCTGGTACCATCAGTTAACCTCCTTTAATGCAAGTCCAATTAAGCTAGCAAATTGCTCTGAAAATTGAGGGAAAGATTTTTGAATGATTGAATCATTTAACATAATAATCGGTATCGAAAAATTATTTTCTAAAAACTCTTTAACGGTTGAAAGTAGTGGATTATCTCCTAAAATGATAATCTCATCTACACTTTTCTCACCTTTATGTAAGGAAAACTTAAAAAAATTCATAATACGATCGATTTCAAGCATTTGATCGGTAAGAATCATACGATACTCATCTTCGACTTCTGAATGATAAGAAAAACGATACTCTTCAATTTCTTCAGGCTTCCATTTCGATAAATCTGTATCAAATGATTGGTATCGTAAAAACTCCAATTGACCGAATGAAAAAATACTTATCGACAATTCATTGATTGACCAATCCGCTATTAAATAAGTTCGATCGTCCTTTATTAACTGCAAATGCTCTAACAGACGAATATTACACAATGCCCGAATATCTGCTGCTTGTGGATCTAATGTAGCATCGAGTAAAAGTCCAATCATTTTCGTCACTTCTTCTGAAGGTGCCGCAAATAACATGGCCTGTCCATCATTAGGATTCGGGTCATAGACATCGATAAGAGGATCTTGAAACGGAAGATGAATGGACTGACCAAGCTCCATCTCTACATAACCTTTTAATTCATTCCACTCTATATCATCAGGATGCTCAAAGCTCTTTAACAAAACGGAAATATCCGGTACAAAAATACGCGCATTTTGCTTTTTGCCAGCCCATTTTGCCACATCATTTTTCATGACATCAAACAATTCCATTTCATCCTGAATAACAGATCCTTCAACAATCCCTTGTGCTAATGGCATTTCATAGCCTTTCCATTGCGACGGATCAGCACCTTTTGCCACAATCGCACGCAATATATAATCTTTTATTTCAATCGACACATGCGATTTTTTCTTTTTTGTAAACATGTGAAAAGATGCCTCCTTTTTGATTTTTATAACAAAATTTAAATATATTAATCTTTCATTTGAACATCCAATTCATGAATTGGATGTTCTTTGAAAAATTAATATTTAATCTTTCTTTTTATCCTTATCCGTATTACCCATTGCTTTATTCAAATCTTTTTCACTTATTGAAGTACTAGCTCCAGGTTTAAATGCTCCAACTTCAAATTTCGATTTATTTTTAATATTTTTTAAATCATCAAAAGTTATAGTATATTTTTTGCCTGTTTTAGTATATTCTACTTTATCACCGTCTGTTAATTCACCGTCAAAAACGTCTTTAAGAACATCTGTTTTACAGGTAACAGTTTCTAGAGTTGAATCACCACATGCTCCATCTGCAATAGCAATTTTTGCACCCGCTAGGACACCGGCAGCATCTGAAAGGATTGCTTTGTCTTTAGAATTACTAATAACATTCCCAATCGCAGGAATAGCAATAGCCGCAATAATCGCTAGAATGACAATTACAGCTAATAGCTCGATTAACGTTAAACCTTTTTGATTTTTTAATAGTTTTTTGTTTAAGATTTTTTTGAACATCACTGTTCCTCCTTATAAATTGTTATGATTAGTCCGAAAACACAAGTACAACCATTGCTACAACAACTTTTCTCTCTACCACCCCCTTTAAAGTTAGTCACCTACATATTTTCGTATAATGCGAACATTGGTAGGAAAATCGCTGCGACAATCACTCCTACAACCGCTGCTAAAACTAGTATCATTAATGGTTCAATGAGTGATTTTAATGTATCAACGGACCGATCTACCTCATCCTCATAGAAATCGGCTATCTTCTCGAGCATATAATCAAGAGAACCTGTTTTTTCTCCGATAGATGTCATTTGAGTTACTAAAGGAGGAAATAGCCAACTTTTTTCTAATGGCTCTGATAATGTACCTCCTTTTTCTAGATTATCTCTTGCCTCCAGTACAACCTGTCCTACTACTGGATTCCCTGAAACCTTTTCGACAATTGTCAGTGCCTGTAAAATTGGCACTGAACTACTGAACAAAGAAGATAAGGTTCTAGTCATTCGAGCAATTACATTTTTTTGCATTAAAATACCAAATACAGGAATTCTTAATAATGCATAGTTCACATTGTAATGAAATTGCTTATTATTTTTATAGAAAAATCTAAATAGAAGAATCGATAATAAGAGAATGCCAATCGCAAAATACCAGTATGCTATTAACCAATCCGATATACTGACAACAACGACAGTTAAGATCGGCATTTCTATGTCCATTTCTTCAAAAGTAGCCATAAACGTTGGCACGATAAATACCATTAAAAACATCCCTACAGCGATTGTCAGTACTGATAAAATAGCCGGATATGCCAATGCCGATTGTACTTTTTTCTTAATTTTAAATTGTTTTTCAAGTGTCCCTGCTAAACGCTCTAAAGTCTCATCGATATTCCCCGTTGCCTCACCTGAGCGCATCATATTCACAAACATTACTGGAAAAACCTTTGGGTGTTTGGCCGCTGCGTCTGAAAACGCTGTCCCCCCGCGTATATCCTCTTCCACTTGTTCTAATGCTTTTTTCAAGGCTTTACTTTTCGTTTGGCCACTTAAAATATGTGTTGCCTCTACAATTGAAACGCCAGCACGGATTAGTGTTGCATATTGACGACAGTAAATAACGAAATCCTGATGCTTTACTTTACCGCCAATAGTTAAGTCTTTGTGCAAAATGCTTTTAGACTCTTCCAGCTCACGAGCATTAATGCCTTGTGCTCGTAATTTTTCTAGTGCTACTTTTTTGTTAGTCGCGTCAATAATTCCTTTTTTGTGTGCACCTGTTTTTGTGCGTCCACTATATCGAAAAACGGTCAATTATAATCCCCCGCATTCATATATGGCCTTGCTTCTTCCAAAGAAATTTTCCCCATTGCTATTAGCTGCTGCATAGAAGATTCCAAAGTATGCATACCTAAAGCTTTACTCGTCTGCATAACAGTAGGAATTTGGTGAACTTTTTCATTTCGAATTAAATTTGAAATAGATGGTGCTTGTACTAATATTTCAGTTGCAGCAATACGTCCCTTAGCGTCCTTACGTACAAATAAACGCTGTGAAACAATGCCCACTAAAACATTGGCTAGTTGTACACGAATTTGTCCTTGCTGATGTGGTGGAAAAACATCTATAATACGATCAATCGTAGTCGGAGCACTACTTGTATGTAATGTCGCCATCACTAAATGGCCCGTTTCTGCCGCTGTAATGGCTGTTGAAATCGTTTCGTAGTCCCGCATCTCGCCTACTAAAATAATGTCAGGGTCCTGACGAAGCGCAGCACGCAAACCATTGGCAAAGCTCTGCGTATCGACGCCTACCTCACGTTGATTAATAATTGATGTTTTGTGTGTATGTAAATATTCAATCGGGTCCTCAAGCGTGATAATATGCTTTGATTTTGTTTCATTAATATGATCAATCATTGCAGCAAGTGTTGTAGATTTTCCCGAACCGGTTGGCCCAGTTACTAAAATAAGTCCCTGTGGTTTTTCTGCTAATTGATACAATACCTGTGGCATATTTAACGATTCAATGGAAGGAATTTTCGCTTCAATTAAACGGGCTGCTATTGTCACTTCATTGCGTTGATGATACGCATTTACACGAAAACGACATTTCCCGGGCAATGAATAGTTAAAATCAGTTTCCCCTTTATCATGAAATTCTTGTAATTTATGTTCTGGTAAAATAGTTTTCACCATTGCTTGTAATTCTTCAGAAGTTAGTAGTTCACTCCCATAATGTTCTAGCTGCCCATGGATACGATAAACCGGCGGGATCCCTTTTGTTAAATGGAGGTCAGACGCTTTTTCTTCAAATGCGCGTGTTAATAGCTCATCAATATTTCTAAATGTTGTCATGAACATTCACCTCCTAATCTACATTTGCTACACGCAATACTTCTGAAGTAGTTGTTTGTCCTTCTACTACTTTTAACAACCCATCTACTAGTAATGTGTAATAGCCTTCTTGTTTCATATAATCGCGGATCACACTATCGCTACTTCGACTTAAAATCATGTCTTTAATATTGCGGTCGATTGGTAAAATTTCGTGAATAGCCATCCGTCCACGATACCCTGTTTGATTACACGAAGGGCAACCCCTTCCGCGTCTACCATGCGTGAAACCTTCAATGCCGTTATTACGCATTATTTCCAATTCATGGTTAGTAAAAGTATAGTCTTCTCCGCAATCTCGACAAATTCGTCGTACTAAACGCTGTGCCATAATTCCTACAAGTGAGGAGGATAATAAAAACGGCTCTACCCCCATATCTTGAAGTCGAGAAATTGATTCCACTGCACTATTTGTATGTAAAGTACTTAACACTAAATGCCCTGTTAACGAGGCACGTACTGCTATTTGCGCCGTCTCGAAGTCCCTAACTTCACCTATCATTACAATATCTGGGTCTTGGCGCAAAATTGAACGTAATCCAGTGGCAAAAGTTAAGCCTACTTCTTCTTTCACTTGAATTTGGTTTATCCCAGCGAGCTGATATTCAACCGGATCCTCAACTGTAATAATATTGACACCCTCTTCATTCAAGTTAGTTAAGGCAGCATATAATGTTGATGATTTCCCAGATCCCGTAGGGCCGGTAATGAGCAGAATCCCATTCGGATTGGCAATCATGTTTCGGAAAAGGGCCTCGTTTTGCTCTGTAAAACCCAGCTTGTCAATAGAATTGGCAACACTGCTTAAGTCTAAAATCCGCATTACCACTTTTTCTCCATAAACAGTTGGCAGTGTCGAAAGTCGAATATCTACTGGCCTAAAATTAACATTCGTTTTAATACGTCCATCTTGAGGAATTCGATTTTCCGTAATATTTAAATTTCCCATAATTTTAATACGTGCTAATACTATATTTTGCATATGTTTTGGTAAAGAGCGCTCTGTTCTCAAAACGCCATCCACTCGATAACGAACCCTTAGCTCCGTTTCCTGTGGGTCAAAGTGGATATCGCTCGCTCGTTGGGCAACTCCGTTAGCAATGATTTGATTAACTAGCCGAACAATCGGAGAATCCTCTCGTTCAATTTCTTCCTGTGCTTCAGCAACTGTCGCGCCAATGTCGAGCAATGCGGCTTCCATAGACTCTTGTAAATCATAGTATTTCGTTAGTGTACGATATAAGTCATCCTTAGCTGCAATACTTGTTTCGATTTGGCAGCCCGTCGCCATACGTACTTCCTCAATTGCAAAATAATCCATCGGGTCAGCCATCGCGATAAACAGTTTATTTTTTTCGCGACGGATTGGAATAATATTTGTCCGTTTAGCGAGTTCGGCTGGAACAAGTTGAAGTAAATCCGGGCTAATTGAATATTGATTCAAATGAATGTGTGGGATTCCTAGCTGAAACTCTAGTACTTCGATTAACTGTTGCTCGGTTAGAATATTTTCTTTTATAAGAAAATCGCCCAATTTCTCTTCTTTTGTTTTGTTTGTAAGAGCAAATTCTAATTGCACATTTGTAATAACACCAGATTCGACAAGTAAATCACCTAAGCGCTTTCGTCCAGTTTTTACGATCATTCGCGTTTGCTCCTCTCTTTACGGGCTTATTTGTATAAAATTCCCACCTTTATCGTAGTAGCCGTATACAATTTCAGGGTCATTCGGGTCTGTTGAAGTATTAGTATCTTTACTCGTTATTGCAGCATTATTGCCGAATTTTTTATTTTCAGATTGTGTATCCGGTAATCCATCTCCATCTAAATCCATTTGTAAGTCTGGATCATTGAGATTTACCTTATCCGTTCCACTACTATTTTCAGAAGCAACAGGTTGTCTTGAAGATTTCACAATAATTTTGTTAACTGGTGGATAATAGTCACGACTAACAAGTTCCTCTGTAGTGTTACCATTTTCTGAAATCGAGCGATACACTTCGACCCGTATGCCTTCTTGACCTTTTTGAATAACTTCTTCTCTACCTGCTGGTAAATCTTTCGAATAGCGAGTAATGACTCGAGGTTGTATAATCTTATCTTTACTAACACGAACTGAAACTTCTTTGTCTTTCTTTTGAGCTAGTAATTCCACTTTTAAAGAATCACCTTCTACTGTGAGTTTTAATTTATTTGGTTGATCCGAACGGTTTATAAATTGCAAATCTTTATCTAACGCTTGATTCACCTTCGCATCCAAACCTTGTTGTAAATAATTTGGCTTCTCTCCTTGGGAATGTCTTTCTGAAATCTCATATTCGGTTTGAAGAGCAACATGATAAAGCAAAGAGGCGACGAAATTAATCGCTTCACTATCTGATTCTTCATATTTTTCTTCTATCATTGTAAAAAAAGAAAACGGTTCATTCGGTAAAACAATAGCATCATTTAATGTATTCGCTAATTTATCAACACCCATTGCATTTGCAGGGATTTCCTCAATCGATAGAGCTAAACGCTCCGCTTCTATTAAATTAGTATCTGCAACTGTTGCAGGGACTTCGCGACTTTTTAAATTGGAAGCTTCGGTGATAATCGTATGTAAAGTCCTTTCAACTTCCCATACACCAGTAGCCTCAAGCTGCTTCTTCACTTGCTCGTCAACTACCACATGTAAGGGTATATGTACTACTTGTCTTTGCTTCCAGAAAGCAAGCCAAGACTTGTCAGTTAAACTATGATATTCAGCTAACGTACTCTCTACATCAAATACAAACAATTTAGGGTCGAGTGAAATCGTAACATTAGCCCCTTCTACATCGATAGGAGCCTCTTGCCAAGTATTTATGGCCTCTCGTAAAGCATTTTCAATAGCATCATCTTCTAAATCCTTAACTGATATTCCACCGATTGTAGATTCATCGCCTTTAGCTAATGCTCTATCAATCATTAAGTTCGGTATCCAGACTGTTAATAAAATGATTAGAACAACTACTATTGAGCCTAGCTTCAAATGTAATTTCATAGCCTTACCGCCTTTGCAAATATATCCAAAAATAAAATGTCTAATTACTCATATCTATCCATTACTTTTTATTCATATTTTTACCATACAGCATACTAGATATTATTTAATGAGTCTTTTTAACTAAAAAAAGTTAAAATTTTATGAACTGAAATTTTTTCATGTGTAATTAAAATCATCAATAACACATTGTCAATAAGGTAAACACCCTATATAATGAGGTTATATATACCTATGTATTTCCGAATCAAACTTATTAAATCAACTTTTCTAGATAGAAAAAACTATTAGATCGGAGGTATTTATGTTGATCAAATCACAGAGAGGATTTTCTTTAATTGAAGTAGTTGCATCACTTGTATTAATATCCATTATTCTCTTATCCTTTGCCCAAATATTTATATTTACGAATAAAACAGCCATAGTAAATACCGAAAAATTAGTCACTGTAAATTTAGCCGATGCTGTATTAGCTAAATTAAAATCTGATCCACTTACCAAAATAGCTACACAAGACTTAAATGATTATTTTAAAGATACCGGTGAACCAGATGCCAAAAAGGAACCTCACAAGATAGTTTTAAATGGAAAAACATATGCAATTACATATACCCCTTATCAAAATTCTAATAAATATGTGAATTCAGATTTCACAGAAAAGGATTTAAATCTAATAAAAGTAGTTGTAACAGTAACTTCTCAAAATGGAAAAACAAAAGGCTCGTCGGAAGGATATGTGTCAATTGAATAAATATATTAAAAATCAAAACGGTTTGACACTAATTGAATTACTCGCAACGATTGTTATTCTAGCAATCGTCTCCACCCTTATCTTTTCAATCCTTGTGAAAACTTTAGAAACGAATCAAAATATTCAACAAGAAACTATGCTTAGAGATGAGGCAGATCTAATCATAAGTAAATTTATTAAAACCCTCTATACAACAAACCAAAGTCATATTGTTAGGAATATCAGTAATCAATATATTGAAGTAACCAATGATCTGTCTAAATGTAAAAAAAACGATGATGGTAAATGGATTATTACTAGCGAATGCGAAAAGACTCTTGAGCCTATAGGATTTAAAACTGAAAATAGCACTACATATATCCATTTTAAAAAGGAGAAATATAAAGTTCAAAACAGCAACATTAAAATTTCCGAAGATTCCGAAATAGAAGGAAACCCTATAGTCGAATCCATTTACACAATCAATTTAAAGCTTGCGATTATAAAACAACGTTCAGGTAATGACCAAACAAAAACTATGGAATTTAAAAATCAGATTGAACCTATTGTAAGCTCAAAATAGTTTAAATAAAGGAGATTGTACTATGAAAATTTTCCGGCAAAATGAAAATGGCTATTCATTGTTAATAACATTTGCAGTCATCATCATTTTCACTATACTCGGTTTGAGTCTTATCACTTTAACGTCAAGCGGCATTACAAAAAACAACACCCGAGAGGAACTAGTACAAGCACAAGATTTATCAGATAAAGGAATCGACTATGCCGTTAAAGACATTCAAGCTATTCTAAATAAAGAGATTAAAGATAAACCTATGGGAAAGACTGCATTTGAAACTTTCCTCGATAACACCTTGAATGCTTCAAAGCTAAGTTGCTCGCAAGGCATTAACATCCCTGCTGAGAAAACTAATCAAACAAACGTCTGCATCGAGAAAGTAGAACTAATTTCAAATGAAGAGAAGGATCGTTATAAACGCCTAGTAACATTTAAAAGTACTGGAAAAGTAAATAGTAAAGAGCATATTACATATTCACAAATCATCATCGGCACAGATGCAATTCCAGATCAATTACGCTATGCTGTTTCAACGAATGACGAGGGGAATCTTTATTTACATGGTGGTGTTGAAATTCAGGGAGATATTAAAACAGATGGTCATTTAATTATCTCTGAAAAAGCCCATTGGCTAAAAAATAATATGGCACAATGGCCAGATAGCGTTTTTCCTAGAATAATTCCAGACTCTAAAAGTGTTACCCCCAAAATTATTATGAGGGAATCAGAAAAAAATATATATTATGTAAATAATACTGTTGATTACTCCTCACATATATCTGGCAATACAAACTATTTAAACGGTTCAAAATATACAAAATTCACTCCCTCAAATCCTACTACAAAAAGTGAATTACAGAATCGTTTGTTTTTAACAAAAAATGTATCCCTAGTCACAAAAAGCTTACCGGGAGATAATCTTGAAATAACAGAGAAAGTTATACCTTTGTATACAAATAAAAATTATAATAAAAATTATCCTTCTGGATTAAGTGTCTCGTACATAAATCACGAAACATCTAAATTTAATAGAGACAATATCATTTTCATACATGGAGAAAAAGAAGACTGTAATATTTGGGGTTTATTTGGATGCAAGAAAACCCTCGATAGAGGAAATTTTAATATTAATGGAAGTGGAAAAACTTTAAATTTGTCGGGCACCTATTTTATTAATGGAGATTTCATTGTAAACAATACTAATTTACGGAGCGACGCCATGCTATATGTAAATGGCAACGTTGATATTAAAGATAGTACTTTAAATGGAATAAATTCAAATAGCACCCTCTTTATTTTCGCTACAGGAGATATTTCAATTAGTAATATTTCTGTTGATAGTGCTACGCCTAGTATGATTAAAGGCTTTTTCTATTCAAAACAAAACATGATTATGTATGGAGTTGGCTCGAATATAAACTTGTACGGAGGCATTTCTGCAAAACGAACGATTCTAACTGCAGTACGTGGTAATAGTAATAACTATACTTATGAAAGTTCTAAAAACCAAAAAGAAACCGTTATTACAAATGGTATTGAAGTACCTAAAAGAAAGTCCAGATTAAAAATAACCTATGACGAAAATTTAATATCTCAATATACATCCTTTAAACGTGATGAAGAAGAAGAATTTATTACAGAATTGAACGAACCCGAAACAATTAATCGTTATTAAAATAAGGGTTGTTTAGAAAGACTGATTTCACACAGTCATTGTAAACAACCCTTTTCTATTATTTCCTCAAGAACCATCCCGACAAATCGAAGAGTATATGTTTTTCAACAGCTTAATGCATTTAGTCAACTTCAAGCATACCATTAGAAATTGTTAAATTGTTATTTTCTTCAAAAATCAAGCCACCATTTGATATTGTATCTTCAATCGTTTTCGGTTTGTACGTAACAGCCGGAGCTCCACTAGTCTTGACTGTATGAGCCATTATTCCGCCTATAACTGTTCCTGATCCCCCCAATATGACTCTTGCGTTAGGGGCATATATATATAAGTTGTGATTATAAGATCCTCCTTCAATGGTGATATTTGATCCGCCTGCATAGATATTTCCTTGTACGCTACCAGAACCATCAATTTTTATATTGGTTGATTTAGCATAAATAGAGGCTTTTGTGCGTGTATTACCAGTAAAATCCATTGGCGAAGTGCCTGCATAATAGACACTTAATTGGCCTATGTCCCCTGTATTATTCATACTTGAATCCCCCTTTAAATCAAAAGCATTCTTTATATACAAAGTTAATTTACCACTTCCTATAATATTTAAATGACCTTGAGAGAAGTCAAAGTTATCTATAAATAAATTTTTGTCTGAATTACCAACATCAATCGTTAATATATTATTCGAAGCAACCATAAGCGTCTTGACGTACATATCCTGAGAAATCGGAAGAATACCATTGAAATTTGGTTCACCATTTATCTTTCTATCCTTATCAATCTCAATTGAATTATTTTTTAAAAAATGTTCAACTCGCTCCCCACCGATCGTAACTTGTATTGATTTCGTATATGGCCTTGTGCTTAAATTAGTAAATTGATTATCCGGGAAAGGTGGCAATATATCTTCAGGAAACGCAACATTCCCTATAATCTTATTTGTAATAGTCATCCAGTCTGGTTTTGAAAACTTATCTAAAGTTGTGCCAATTTTCCCATTAATTTTTGTATCATCTTGTGTAATATCAATATTTCCACTTTCAGATACAACATCCCCATTAAACTTACCGCCCCCAAGTATGATGTTTTCAATAGCGTGGATAGCAGCGGCATTTGAAAAAGCAGGGCCAGTTTCCGTTCCACTTCCTAAATTAACTGTAATTGTTTGCGCTACGGCTCTCGTTTTCTTACCAATAGATCCAACAGACGTTATTTTATATTGCAAAGGTTCTGTATTTTCTTGAACAATTGTTACATTCGCAATAGGTTGTTCTTTAAATTGTTCATCAAAAGTGACTGTAGCAGTATATGTTGATTGGGTATTCTCTTCAAAGGTTTTTTTTAAGCTACTTTCAAATGCATCAATAAAATCTAACTTGAATTTTTCCGGCTTTCTTTTATCAAGAGGTAGCTTATTGAAATCCTTTCTATTTTGATCGTATGTAATTTTAGCTATTTGTTCTACTTTGCTTTTTGTACTGTTTAAACCGCCTTCTGCAATGTAAAATACAGATTGGTCATCTCGCTCACTAGTAGAAATCTTTAATGAATTTGCAGTAAGTGTTAAAAGCGTAATTCCAAGAACTGATAGTAAAGCAATTGTCAAAATTACTAAAAGTAACGAATACCCATTTTCTTGTTTTAAATACTTAAACATCTAGCTACCTCCTCTGAAATATATAGTTGATGAAAAGGGCTTATTATTTGGCGTTGTAATATCAATAATTATATGACTCCGTTTATCTTTAATTTTAAAATCAAGTACATTCACTGCAATTATTTCATCGTCCCTTGCAATTGTCTGATTATTTCGATGAAACACGTAGTTGTATTTTTGATTATTTTGATTATTAGTTAATATATATTCTGTACGATCATCTAAGTCTTTCGTAATAATTTCTGTAGATTTACGAGTATCTTTAGTGACAACTTTCAAAATATAAGTTGCATCAGACAATTGCACACTCGATTTCATTTGTTTATCGCTAGAAGTCTTGCCATTCGTTAAGATCGACATTAGAACAATAGAAACGAGTGTAACTATTATGGTAACAGCCAAAACTTCTAGTAAGGTCATGCCTCTCTCATTATAAAATTTAGACATATGCACCACCTCTTTCCTTATAAGCTAAAGATATTTTGCACTTTTGCTTTTAATATCTTCCCTCTTGCATCATAGACTTCAATAGTAATCCTAACTGTTTTATCAGACGACATATCTTCAGCTGTCACTATTATGATTTCCTTATTTTTAGCATTCACGGGTGTCACTTTATACTGAGTGGTATTACCGCTCGATTTCTCTTCATCCTTTTCGTTTACATATGGAAAGTCAGATTCCCAAGTTTCGATTTTGGTGGATTTGAAGTAGTTATACATTTTCTCCATTTCCTTTTGCGCTAAATAGGTTGCATCAATAATTTGTTCAGAGCTTTTTCCTGTTTTATTCGATTGAATGAGTAAGCCAAAAAAGGATACTAAGATGATAGTTATGATAACTAAAGAAGCAATAACCTCAATTAAAGAGAATCCCCCTTGACTGTTAAATAATTCTCTATTTTTACGCTTCATTTTCGCCCTCCTTCTGCAGATAATACTTTTATTAATATAAGATATCAAAAAAGTCTATTAGCCTTAAACACTATAATAACAGTGCTTATAGCAACTAATATTCACTAATTATTCAATTAAATACTATTTTATGATAATTACACTATTCCATATATAAACAATATTTACAAGACCACTTCTTCATATGAATATATATATTCTTCAAAATTTTCCATACCTAAAACTACGTTTAAATTACAATAAAAAGCAATACGATGTAAAAAAACGTTTACCCAAATTATGGTAAACGTTTTTTTGTGAAAACATTTTATTCATTTCCTCAACAACCTACCCGACAACAGCAACCCAATCCCACCAATCGTCATAAACAGGACTGCTCGTATTAGTAAGTCTAGTGCTGACAAATCAAAGAATATAAGCTTAATAAACGCAATAACTAAGATGATAAAACCTGTTATGCGTAATGTTCGTAAGTTTCGCACGTTACTAAGCCAAAGGGAGATACTTGCTGTCAGGAATAACGTAATCGTTGAGAAGGCAATGCTTAGCTTCCAATCAAGCAAACTGTTGTAGGAAAGCTGGAAGATGAGACCCCAAACAGCTATCATCGTAAGCACCACACCTGCACTTACAATTGGGTCAAGAAGTTTCTCTATTTGCTCTTGATAGCTTTGATAAATGCGACCCTTCATCAGTAAATCGATCATAATTGCTACGATAACAGCTATATAGACAATTCTTGTCACTATATTTAACCACTCGACACCTTGCATATTGTACGGAATTATTTCAAGCATTATTGTGAAGAGTATGAAAAATACACTAAGGACCGGCGTTAATGCACGCCCTTTGTATTTTGTTGGTACTAAAAGTGATCCCGCGAAAAGTACAGCGAGGATCATACACATTAGATGTGGAATATTACCAGCACCTGCAAAGTACGTTCCATCCAGCTTTCCGATATAAGCTAAGAAATAACCAGTCGTTATTACTGCTAAAAAGTCAATCACATATAGTTCCTTCATTACCTTTTCAAATACAGTCTGTGTCTCTTTCGGACGTCTTGCATATACATAAATAATTAGGAGATATATTCCTGGCATTATCAAGCTAACATGGTCTATGCTAAAAAATGGTGTTGGCTCATGAATTATAAAGCTTAAAGCGAGTGCAATCATAAATGAAAATGAGCTGACAATCTTCATCCTACTAATTCGTAAACGTAAACTCATCATTACGCCCATAAAGGTAATGAATGGGATGAGCAAATGATCCACTTTCTCTGGGAAATTCATAACTAGTAGTGTATTACATAATGTAATAAATGCGAGTGTTACGGCACTATCAAATGCCTCCTGCCATTTTTGCTTATAGCCATAACCCGCTAAAGCTGCAAACAAGCAAACTAATATGAGTAATAGTGCTTCGCTATATTCAATAGGACTAATGATAAAGTTCAAGAGCAATAAACTAAAGGCTCCTAGGCTAAATTGAAGTCCAACATGGATATATTTCAATTTAGACTCTGCATTATATAAACGGTACCAACTCGTGTGAAAAATAGATAAAACAACAAGGAAACCTATTGCAAAAACAGCTCGATTGTCCTGATTCATAAACGCTATAATGCTGACAGCTAGCACTGAGAAAAAGGTTGCTATATAGAGAGCCAACTTCTGCTTGTGTTGATGAATAACAAATTGCAGCATCGTAAATAGGACAACCACATAGATTAAAATAATGATAGGACTAAAATCCATATATTCTAATAAATAAGGTAATAATAATGAGGTAAATGCTACGAATATTGTTAGTACTTCGTTTTTCTTTAAATAGCTAATAGCAATACCGTAGCCGATATAAACGGCTGCAATAACAAGTGCCATCGTTAAACCGATGATTTCATACAATATCGCACTAGCCGCTGTTGTTAATATTCCAACAATAAACGCCCCACCGTATAAAGATATTGTGATGGCTGAAGACCCTATTTTTTTATGTTCCAACACATAAGCTGTTGCGGCTAAGGCAAGCGATAATGCATAGGCGAGAATAATTTTAACCTCGTTCGATAAATAGCCATAATCATTCACAAGCTTAAGACCCCAAAGCACCCCCATCACTAAAATTACCATAAATACTTTTGGAAGTGCCCACATAAAACGTTCTTCCAACGTTCGCTGTGGCTCCGTCTTTTTTTCTGGAGCTGGCATTGTTTTTGGCCTTTGTTCCAAGTTTGAATTTGGCTTTGGGCTTTGCGCTAGTTTTGGCGTAGATTGCTCAATGATGGATTTTCTGGCGTTCAATATGCTTGTTTTATCAACAGATTGCTGACGCTTTAAGCCCTCTAATTCCTGCCGTAAATCCACCATTTCTTGCTCGAGCGTGGCAATCCTCCGCTCCATTTCAAGCGACATTCAATCATCCTCCCTGCACTATCAATTTTTAACATTATAACATATTTATTCTTGTTGTAAAATTACACTTTTGATTTATTTTTACCCCATTATTTATCTTGGTCTTCGATACATTAAAGCACGTTCACTATCACTGGTTCCCCGTGTAGTTGGATCTACTACAACTCCTATTAAAACGAAAATTGATAATACGGTATTTAAGATGTGCGTTGCCTGATCACTCATTGCACTCGTTAAGTCATAGCCAAAAATAGTTGCTACTTGCTGTGCGAGTAACAAAATCAACGAAAATAGCGCAAATAAAAATGGTTTATGCTGAAAACGGATCATCCAGTTAATTCTCATAAATACTCACCTCCCTCCTTCTTATACACAGTATATGCTCCTCCGTAATATGGCACATATGCAAAAATGGAGCTATAAATAGAATAAGAGGGATTTTTATACCACAAATATTATTAAGTACAAATATGCAATGCTAGTTTTCACAAAATGCACATTAAAAAGCCATCTCAGCAATGAGATGGCTTCGAATTGTTGAAAATCTATTATGTTAATGAAATTAAGTATAGCTCTTCGACAAAACGAGGGATTGATTTCCATTCCGACTGGGCGCTTTCTCGGGGGCGTCAAGTCTTCGCTCTATTTTATATCAGCTGAAGTTTTTTGTGGGAAAGTGAAGCGACAGCAACACCAAATGTTTTATGTCTGAAAAACAAAGCCTCCTAGCTATGATGATCCGTGCGAAAGCGGAGTGTCAGTGGAATTGTTTATTGCTAAGTTACGAAGTGTACGCAACAACAAAGTGCAGTAAGTGACACACCATTTCTTATACCCCATTTTTGTTTTTCATCACATTAATCATTTCAGTAATGAGATGCTTCAAAGCCTTTTCGTTTATCAAATTTTCGCGCAACGAAGACTAGCCCATAAACAAGCGGTGTTGCTACAATGGACGCAAAAAATTTAAACAAATACTGTGTTATAAATAATGTCAGTAACACTTTAATTGGCATTATTCCATAAAAGGCTATCGTAATAAACAATGCAGTATCGATGAGTTGACTTAACATCGTAGACGCATTGTTTCGAAGCCAAAGTTTACCGCTTCCATGCTTTTCTTTTAATTTATTGAATATCACTACATCCAAATTAACACTTACCGTATAGGCTACAAGACTTGCAATAATGACACGCATACTGCCGCCGAGAATTGTCTCAAACTCCTGTTGATGAACAAAGGCTTCTGCAGGTGGTAGTGCAATGGCAATCGCGATAAAGCATGCTGCAAACACCTGTGCCATAAGCCCTGTTCTTACCGTGCGAGCGCCCGCTTCCTTGCCATATACTTCACAAATTACATCAATAAGAGGATACGTAAAAATAATTAAAATAGCTGCTGCCGGAAGCATCATCCATTCGCCTATACTAAACACTTTAACAGCTAAAACATTTGCTAAAATTAAAAAACCTACAAACAATCCATTTAAATAGTAAAGCATCAACGATTATCTACCTTTTCTGGATACAGATCGTGGTTCATCAAACGATGCTCCGCCATTTTTTCATATTTTGTGCCAGGGCGACCATAGTTACACCATGGATCAATGGACAGGCCACCACGTGGCGTAAACTTACCCCACACTTCAATATAGCGCGGCTCAATCAGTTTAATTAAATCATTCATGATGATATTAACACAATCCTCATGGAAGTCCCCGTGATTACGGAAGCTAAATAAATAGAGCTTTAAAGATTTACTCTCCACTAGCTTTTTATCTGGAATGAAAGATATATACATAGTCGCAAAGTCAGGCTGCCCTGTCATTGGACAGAGGCTCGTGAATTCTGGGCAATTAAATTTCACAAAAAAATCGTTTTTCGTATGTAAATTGTCAACTGCCTCAAGTATCTCCGGAGAGTATTCAAATAAATACTTTGTGTTTTGGTTACCAAGTAGGGTTAAATTCTGTAATCCTTGTTCTTCATTTCTTCCTGCCATAAAAATGCCTCCTCAAGTTGTGAGAAGTCCATTACGCATTAAATCTAATAAAAAAAAATCGCCATATCCGCATTTTTGGGATATGGCGTAAATGACGTCATCCATAGTTTTTTATAGAGGGTATGCGCTATGAACCTCTTTCTTATTCGCTAGTAATATTAACTTAATGAACGCATTCAGTCAACTAAATTTTTCATAATTTAGCATTGACAAAATATACTGTCGTACTTTACTCTATCCTATCTATGGCGATTCGAAATGCTCCTGTTAATCCAGCATAATTCTAGATGCTATTAACCGTGCAGAATAGTTCCATAAGGATTATTTAAATACCCAATGCTTTTTCGATGTATTTAATTTTATAGAGTAAATCACATCTTGAAGTGAAGACTTTTTGTTTTAACAGCAACAATCTTTAAGAAAACAGTAAATGATGCCAAGCCCATATTGTCTTGGCATTTTTTATTATCCATGTTCATCCTCTTGCGTTGTATAGTCAATGGAATTAGCTATGTCAACTAAAACTTCAGGTGTCACCTTATTTGAAACCATTTTATCAATCCACAGCATGTATTGCCAATCTTCTCTTTCAAAAGCAAGAACATTAAAACCTGATATTTCCATATAAATAGAAGTCATTCCGTTTTTCAACTTGAATGTCTTTACTATATTTTCTTTTTTAGATGGGAACTTAAACTCAATAGGTCGAACCGTTATTTTATAATGATGCTCAGGAAGTTGATGATTAATAAATGTCGCTTCAAAAAAATCATTCATATCATCATCAAGATCATTAAATCGACCAAAATGATGTGTAAAACTAATAGGAGGTACTCGAAGTGGTAGCTTTAGCCCTTGATGAAAGTGCCGTTCAAAATCGGAGGCAGCTGCTTCAACCGTTTTATAGCCTATCTCTGGATAAATTTCTTCATAAGAACTGAGCGAATCATTGATATAGGCATCACTTGGTTGAGAAAATAATAAATAACAGGAACTTAAGCAGAGAGAAAAAATTCTGTCCATTTTATCACCTCAGTATCACTTTACGTGTAGTTTTTCCCAACTCAATGAAATTATGTGTCAAGTTGTATTCTGTTCACAGTTATTTATTCATTTTTCCTACGGATATTTTCCATTAACGCGCGATATAGATAAAGAAAAAAGCAATTGTTCGCGTTAATAAGTTCGAACAATTGCCTTTTTAGTCTAAAAGAGTATATGTGCAACTAATGCCGCGATTGGTAGAGAAATAATCGTACGTATTAAGAAAATAACAACTAGATCAAAAAATTTAAGTGGAATCTTTGTACCTAAAATAAGTCCACCAACTTCAGACATATAAATAAGCTGTGTCACAGAAACGACAGCAATTACAAATCGTGTAGTGTCAGCTTCAATCCCTGCTCCTAAAATTGAAGGTAGGAACATGTCAGCAAAACCAACAACCATCGTTTGTGCTGCCTCAGCTGCTTCCGGTAAACCAAGCACTGTTAAAATAGGTTCAAACGGCTTTCCTAAAAGTGCAAAAATATTAGTGAATTCAGCAAGCATTAAAGCAACCGTACCAAATGCCATAACAACCGGTGCTACACCAACCCATAAATCCAAAACATTTCTAATGCCATCTTTCAAAAATTGACGTGGGTCACGATTTGCATGCGCAACAGTTAAAGCATTTTCTAAGCCATGTGACACAGAATTATAACCTTCTGGTAATTCCTCACGCGATAAATCTACTGGTGTTCCGTCGATATAAGTATCTTCTTTGTTAGCAAGTGGGAAAATTCGTGGCATTACTACCGCTAACACAAGACCACAAAGAACTACTGTTAAGTAATATGGAATAAAATAGCGTGACAAATGCACTGTATCTAATACTACGATACAGAATGTGATAGATACTACCGAGAAGCTCGTTGCAATAATGGCAGACTCTTTTTTCGTGTAGTTCCCCATTTCATATTGCTTACTCGTCATAAGAACACCAATTGTTCCATCCCCAACCCACGATGTAAGTGCATCAACCGATGAGCGACCAGGGCTTTTAAAGAGAGGACGCATGATTTTTACCATCATCGTTCCGAAAAATTCAAGCAAGCCGAAGTTTGTTAGAAACGGTAATAGTAGGCCTGCAAATAAGAAAATCGTGAATAAAAATGTTACTAAACCACCGTCTGGGTTCATTAATAATCCACCAGTATTTTCATTATTAATCGCCGATGGTCCAAAATCAAAGACAACCATTGAGGCAAATACTAAACCAATGACTCTTATAATTGTCCAAAACCAATTGACATAAAATAATGTATCTAAAATACTAGGTTCTTTTGAATTATTTCGCGGAATAAATTTGGCAATGAGTGAACCAATTGCCGAAATCGCAAACATAATTATAGTAAAATAACTAATAACCGGAGCAATAAAACCTGCTAGTAAATTTGCTAAAATAGCAATTGGAACTTTCCATCCATCTTCCGTTAAGACCGGTGTCATAAATAACAGGACACCAATAAGAGACGGAATTATGAAGAAAAAGTATGTAGAAGTAGGATATTTTTTCATCATTTAAAGCCTCATTTCTCTTGGTTTTCGAAGTTCTATATATCAAGCTTGTTAGTTATGGACTGATCAATTTTACCTCGGCATAATTGCGTCCGGAATCGGCCTAATTCCGTGACATCCGCCGGAGGCTTTAACTTCTTTTGTGCGAATGTCTTTTGTACCGAAAGCGTAGCGACAGGTACTGATGTTTGGACACCGGCTGAAAGAAGTTATCCCGCTAAGAAATGTATATCTGCACTTTAATCAGTAGGAATTTTTTTATGCCTCACTGATTATTAGTCTTTACCAATTAGGCATTTACGAGCCGTTAATCTCCCACTCTTTTTACTTTAAGCGAGAGCGTTGTTACCTGAGCTTCTCTTTTTTGTACAGATAAATTACTGTCCGTTAATGCGCGATAAAAATGGGATAAGGATAAAATAAAAAAACATCCCTCTAAAAAGTAATAAAGGAATGCCCAAACATACTTTTTTATAATTAACATCCGCAATGCAAAATTTCTATTCATTAAGTCATAGCTATAAAATATCATAAACCAACAATACATCGGTTAATTCTACAACAAAATGCATTTTTATTCAATCCATAAAAATTTGTTATTATGATAATTCTCTTCTAATTATCCACACTTCTTCTTAGTATCATTCCCTTTCAACAATGCTCAATTTTACATTGTTTAAAAGAAGACCCATTTGGCCTTGCATACTTGCGTCCGGAAGCTTTAAGTTCTCTCAGCAGGTGTCCAAACATCCGCTGAGAGAACTTAAAGTTTGGTGAAACTCTCCATTAATCATATCTATTTTAATTGCCTAAGAGATTTAACCAGCCCTTAATAGGCATACAAATAGACCATACTGTCTTTCATCTCATATGTTAATTATGAACCACAACTTATCAAAACAGGAGGTTTTACCATGCATAGACGTATGCATCATCATCATGCAGGTCCACATTGTTGTCCACCACAGCATTGCCCAACTCAATTTGATCCACCACACTTTTGTCCGCCAGAGGAATTTGTTCGCACTAATTACATCCATACGGTCGTACCTCATGTACAACCAGCACATATTACAACAGTTAACAAACATATAATTGATCATCAATATCATTTCCCATGCACTGAATGTGTAGTGGAAGAATGTTGCGAAACTCATACACTTTGCGAGATGCCACCTGATCCTTGCCATATGCCACATCATCATATGGGACACCATCACCATCACATGGGCCATCATCATATGTGCCATCATATGGATCATCATACGGGCCATCATATGGGTCATCATCATATGGGCTATTAAAAAATATGCGATGAGGTTAGAAATACCTCATCGCTTCATTTTTTTATAGCATACTGCTTACCTAGTTCTATTAGTGATCTCTTAATTTCATAAGAAAAACCGAGCACCTATACTAGGTACTCGGTTACTATTTTTAGTACATTTTTAAATATTGATCGCGTTCCCATTGGTGTACTGTTGTACGATACATGTCAAACTCGATTTCTTTTGCCTCTTTAAAGTTTGCATAGATATGCTCACCTAAAGCTGCTTGCGCTACTTCATCTTGAGCAAGTAATATTAAAGCATCGTCCAGTGCTGCTGGTAAGTTTGCGATACCATTCGCTTTACGCTCTTCATCAGACATCACGTAAATGTTACGGTTAATAGCTGCTGGTGGTGTTAAGCTACGGCGAATACCTTCAAGACCAGCTTCTAAAATAACAGCCATCGCTAAATATGGATTAGCAGATGGGTCCACAGAACGTACTTCTACACGAGTTGAAAGACCACGTGCTGATGGGATACGGATAAGTGGTGAACGATTTTGAGCTGACCATGCTACATAACATGGTGCTTCATAACCCGGTACAAGACGTTTATAAGAGTTAACCGTAGGGTTTGTCACAGCTGTGAAACCTTGAACGTGAGCAAGGACACCTGCCATGAATTGCATCGCTGTTTCAGAAAGACCTAGTTCAGTAGATTCATCGTAGAATGAATTCTCTTTACCTTTAAATAATGAAACGTTGAAGTGCATACCAGAGCCAGCTTCACCGAATAATGGTTTTGGCATAAATGTAGCATGTAAACCGTGTTTACGAGCAATTGTTTTAACAACTAATTTAAACGTTTGGATATTGTCACAAGCTGTAATTGCATCTGCATATTTAAAATCAATTTCGTGTTGTCCTGGAGCTACCTCATGGTGAGATGCTTCAATTTCGAAGCCCATTTCTTCTAGCTCTAATACGATATCACGACGGCAGTTTTCGCCAAGATCAGTTGGTGCTAAGTCGAAGTAACCACCGTGGTCATTTACTTCTAGTGTCGGTTCACCTTTGGCATCTAATTTAAATAAGAAGAATTCTGGCTCAGGCCCTAAATTGAAGCTTGTGAAGCCCATGTCTTCCATTTTCTTAAGGATACGTTTTAAGTTGTTTCGTGGGTCACCAGCAAATGGCTCGCCTTTAGCAGTGAATACATCACAGATGAAACGTGCTACTTTCCCTTTTTCAGAAGTCCAAGGGAACACTACGAAAGTATCCAAGTCAGGATATAAATACATATCTGATTCTTCGATACGTACGAAGCCCTCAATAGATGAGCCATCAAACATCATTTTGTTTTCTAGAGCTTTGTCTAATTGGCTTACAGGAATCTCAACATTTTTGATTGTGCCAAGAATATCTGTAAATTGTAGACGTATAAAGCTTACGTTTTTTTCCTCGATTAGACGTTTAATGTCCTCTTTTGTGTATTTACCCACAGTTTTCCACACTCCTATAAAATGTCTAGCTTTTTTATCATTACCCTACCCTATTAATAAAGTAATTAATGATGTTGCTTTTTATTAATAGAATCGAGATAAATCCCCACGACGGATGGATGATTTTTGCATGCGCTGCGCTTGAAGCATTTCCTCACGCATGATGCGACGTAATTCTGAGTCACTTAAATTAGGTTCATCTGTTGAAACAGGTTCATTCTTTTTAGCGAACAGCTTTTTAATTTTTGCCATGTTCATACCCTGTTCCAAGTAATCTTTTATTTCTAGCAATGCATCGACGTCATTTAATGAAAACATTCGACGGTTGCCTTCTGTTCGGTGCGGCTCAATTAAATGGTGTTCTTCATAATAACGAATCTGACGTGCCGACAGCTCGGTCAATTGCATTACGATATTCATTGATAATAACGGCATAGTTCGTCTAATTTCACGACTCATTTAAGTCCCCTCCAATACCTGCTAATAATATAACGAAAAATTTACACTGTCAACCGCTCATGTGAGGTTTCCTAACATGAGTTAAAAAATTTTTTTCGAAATTGTAAAAAACTAAAATTATTATCCTAACGTGGAGATTGATTTCCGTTCCGACTTGGCGCTTTTCCTGGGGCGGCCGATGTCCAATTCACTTAATTACATTTCTACGTTTTAACAAATGAAATCTTCAACTTTTCATCTATAAATAAAAAACTATTCAAAATAGAAATTTTGAATAGTTTTTTCTCTACTTATTTTTGGATTTTTTGAACAGCACTACAAATTGCAAATTTTACGTGTTCGTATGTTAACCCACCTTGAATAAATGCTGTAAATGGCGGACGAATAGGACCGTCTGCTGTAAGCTCAATACTAGAACCTTGAATGAATGTTCCAGCTGCCATGATGACATCATCCTCATAGCCAGGCATATAAGCAGGCTCTGGTGCATAATGCGCATTAATTGGTGAATTCGCTTGAATTTCACGGCAAAAAGCAATCATTTGTTCCGCAGTTTGGAAAGAAACCGATTGAATTAAATCTGTACGATTAGCATCATAGCTCGGTGATGTATTCATACCAATTTCTCCTAGTATAGCAGCCGTGAAAATCGCACCTTTTAAAGCTTGAGATACAACATGTGGTGCAAGGAAAAATCCTTGATAGAAATCACCAAGCGTATTTAATGTTGCTCCTGCTTCAGCACCTATACCTGGTGATGTCATACGATAAGCACATTTTTCTACTAAATCTGCACGGCCAGCAATGTAACCTCCAATTTTCGCTAAGCCTCCGCCTGGATTTTTAATGAGTGAGCCTGCAATTAAATCAGCCCCAACCTCTGTCGGTTCCTGTGCCTCAACAAATTCACCGTAGCAATTATCAACGAAAATAACTGCATCCGGTGCTAATTCACGGATTTTTGCACACATGACTGTAATTTGCGAAATGGTAAATGATGGGCGTGTTGCATAGCCCTTCGAACGTTGGATAGCAATCATTTTTGTGTTTGGTGTAATTGCAGCTGCAACACCTTCCCAATCGATCGCTTGATTATCGATTAAATCTACATGGCTATAACCGATTTTATAATCTTTTAAAGAGCCAGTATCTTTATCGCCACCATCAACTATTGATTGCAATGTATCATAAGGCTGACCCGAAATATAAAGTAATTCATCACCCGGACGTAGTACTCCGAATAAGCTAAGTGTAATTGCATGTGTACCAGAAATAATTTGCGGACGTACAATGGCAGCTTCCGCTCCAAAGACCTCTGCATAAACTCGTTCTAGATTGTCACGCCCCTCATCATCATAGCCATAACCATTAGACGGGTGCAGATGATAGTCACTTACTTGATGCTTTCGGAACGCGGCAAGCACTTTTTGTTGATTGAAGAACGCCATGTCTTCTACCTTTGCATGAAAAGGGCGTACCTTTTCTTCTATTTTAGCAGCTAATGCTAGTGTTTCTTCTGATAAATTGGTTGTAAAAGTCATACTGTTCTTCTCCATTTCACATTTGTTCAAATCTTATCTTAACAATTTGTGAGCTTGCCTGCAAAGCTTGCTAATTGCATTAGGCACTAAGATCAATTATGACTCGGCATAATTGCGTGACATCCAACGAAGGCTTTCATTTCTTTTTAGCTATCCTTTTGCGACAGGCACAGGGTGTTTGGATACCTTGAAGTAACTTAAATCCGCATTCATCTCATCCACCTATAGTGCTGGGATATTTCTGTTGAAAAGAAGTAGTTACGAACTTAAAGTTTTAATTCTGCTATAATAAAATATTTAGTATCTGATAATTCCAAATCATAAGTCGATGCTTTTTTTTTGCGAAAACTTGTAGATACAGTAACTAATCTACAACAACATAAAATGATTTATTCACATAAGGGGTGAAAGGGTTGGCTTGGGAGGTTTTTAGTATCATTGGCACAATTGCCTTCGCAATTTCCGGGGCAATAATTGCAATGGAGGAAGAATACGATTTATTCGGTGTATATATACTCGGTATCGTAACTGCTTTTGGTGGTGGAGCTATACGAAACTTACTTATAGGTTTACCTGTAACAACACTGTGGGGGCAGGATAGAATGTTCCAAATTGCCATTGCAGCTATTACGCTCTTTTTTTTATTTCCACATCGACTCATTCAACATTGGCATCGTTGGGGCAATGTCACTGATGCTATTGGATTATCGGCATTTGCGATTCAAGGTGCCCTTTATGCTGTGAAGCTCGACATGCCTATTAGTGCCGTTATTGTTGCTGCTGTCTTAACAGGGTCAGGCGGTGGAATTATTCGTGATTTATTAGCTAGACGACAACCATTAGTCCTCCGCGATGAAATCTATGGTGTTTGGGCAGCATTAGCCGGGCTTATCATAGGACTTCAACTATTTTCAGGGGATATCTTTTTATATGTATTATTTGGTGTGATCACAGTACTAAGAATACTTTCATATATAAAGAAATGGCGTTTACCGTTACGGAAGTTGAATCGAGCATAGATATACTGTTGCATATTTAAAGCCCAAATCTGATATTTGGGCTTTAATTTTTAAATTCATTCTTTCTTAGCGGTTCTATTCAACGACTTTGGCTGTTCTATCCACGATTTTGACGGTTCTATCCACGATTTTGACGGTTCTATCCACGATTTTGACGGTTCTATCCACGACTTCGGCTGTTCTATCCACGATTTTGACGGTTCTATCCATGACTTCGTTTATCACACACCGTGATCCGCGTAATAAAGTTACTTTTTCAACAGCAACATTGCTTCTTCTAAAGTAGCCATATTTTTCATCATAGAGCACGCTGCGTCCAAAATAGGAAAGGCTAAAGCTGTACCAGAGCCCTCCCCCAATCGCATATTCATCTGCAACATCGGTTCAACTCCGAGCATTTCAGCGGCAATTTTTGCACCTGGTTCTTCAGAGGCATGCGAAGGAATGATATAGTCTTTTACGTTAGGTTCAAGTTCGTAAGCGATAAGGGCAGCGATGGTAGAAATAAAACCATCAATAACAACAGGTTTACGATGTGCAGCGGCAGCAAGTATCACCCCAGCCATAGCGCCTATTTCTAATCCACCGACTTTTCCAAGAATATCTATAGCATCATCACGATTTGGTTTATTTAATGCAATAGCATCATAAATGACTTGTACTTTATGCGCTATCCCGCCTGGTCCAACACCTGCACCGAAGCCTGTCACTTCATTCGGATGACATTCACGAAGAACCGATAATATGGCAGCACTCGGTGTTGTATTACCAATACCCATTTCACCTGTCCCGAGTACATTTATCCCATTTTTTATTTCTTCTGTAGCTACTTCAATTCCTACTTCAATAGATTGAATGGCTTCTTCCCTTGACATAGCAGGGCCCTTTGCCATATTGTCCGTGCCATATTTAATTTTTTTTACGATAACACCAGCATCATGTGGAATATCTTCTTTTACACCAACGTCAACTGTGACAATTTTAGCATCTGTGATTTTTGCGATGGCACAGACACCAGTTCCTCCTCTAGGAAAATTTAATGTTTGAAAGACTGTTACATTTTGTGGATTAGATGTCACCCCTTCATCACAAACACCATGATCTGCGGCACAGACAATAATTGCTTTATTATCAATCGCAGGAAATAGTTCGCCTGTAATTCCGGATAGTTGCACAGCAAGGGCCTCCAGTTTCCCCAAGCTTCTAGGCGGCTTGCAAAGTGCATCTATGCGTTCTCTTGCCTTCTCCATCATTATGTAGTCAGCACTTTGAATGTTTTGAATCGTCTGTTGTAATAATTGCATGAAAATTTCCCCTTTCTTTTTTGCCCTTGTAACTTGAAGAATGATTTATAGAAAAAATAAAAAGCCTGTAGTTTATTCCATAACAAATAAACTACAGACTTTTCCATCGTCTATATAACCGAAGCAGATAGGCAGGTCTCCTGGCTCAATTTCAACATTTCATAGAACCTTCCCAGAACGATGCTAGTGGCATTCTCTATGAAACTCTCTTTTACAGTGGTGGGACCGCTAAAGCTTTTCACTTTATTCCCTATTCTCCCGCAATGGGCACCTAATGCTCTTATGCAATTACTTTAAATCTACGTCAAAGTAGTTTTTGTGTCAATACATTAGTGAAATTGTATATTTCTTGCCAACTTTTCTGAGTCCGACTTTCCAAGTGACTCAACAATCAACCGGGACAAGAAAGCGAATATTATATCTCATACCTTTAAATAATAAATCGACACGTATATACGCGGTTTCACTTGGTAATGTAAACGTATCTGATAACCGCGTCCAATCAACTGTCCCTGTAATTGGAGCCGATAAGAATTTTTGAAAATATAAGAAAAATCAATTTGTACTTTTAAGAAGATAGCTTAAAGGCTACTCTTTACTGAAGGCATCTGAGCTTTTTCGTCACCCTTAGCCTAAATGATTGCAAAAAAAAATAAAATGAAGGTTGTTTTATTCCCCCTCTTAATCACTTTATTTATATGAGTGTGAGAAATCGTTGATAACAAGGTTCGTGGATAACCTTAATCAACGACATCCACTAGTCTCACATCTCAAATAACTTTTAGGAGGAAATAATAATGGCTTCATGTTCTCAATCTGATTTAACTGCTGCGACAATCCCAAATGTGGTACCATCTTTAAAATTATACGGTAAAGCAAGTAATAATCAACGTTTCTTCTTGTCTGATAATCCAGAAACTATTAGTAGCTCTGTTCCATTTACTAATGGTTTTGCAACGCTTTGGGCTGATACTGCATCTGGATTACAGAGTGTAACTTATCGAATGTTTGTTTGGCATCTAAATAACACAGGTGCGACTATCAAGTTTGGTGTTACCATTGGTAATGGTTCAAGTGGCAGTACTTATCAAGTCTCTGGTGTTAAAGACTGTGTCGAGACTATTACCAACTTTGTAGCTCATGGGAAATGTGCCGCAAAAGCTTTACTCGGAAATACATTAACGCCTAGTTCTCCGGTTGATAGTTCCATTGCAGCGGGGAAAGTTGGATTAGTTAAAGAATGGAAAGTACCAAATGGTTATTTGGTGGGTGGAATTATTGAGTTTACGTTATCGTCTAGTTCTCCAATGTCTTATAAAGTCAGAACAGTAGCTGCTAAAAGTACTACTGCCGATCTTCGTAGTAATCAAAATGCAGTTGTGTCACCAGTTGGAACTCATCCGCGTGGTTCTTGGAACTTTTCCAATATCGACGGCTATGGTACTTCAGATGGTGCTGCTGCTCTATATACTGTTGGAGACGGCAATAAAAGTTTCTCTATAAATAATGGCATTAATGACAACTTAATGACTAAAGACACTAGCTATATGCCTAGCGAAGCTGTAGCAACTAATAAGGGGCATTATGGTGTTATTTATAAGGCGAATATCACTTTCAAAAACCCAACTCAAGCCGATAAGGCATTAAAGGTCTATTTGACAGGTCGTGGAGGTTCATATGGCGGCGCTGTACGTTGGAACAATGGTCCAACTTACGGTGTTCCTACACTGGCTTCCAATACCCAAGGTGTTCGGATTGCTACATTTACTATACCTAAAGGAACTAGTGTTACACATTCAGTCTATACTTCTACAGCTGGCTCGCTTAACACCCCAGCGGCGATACTGATTACAGAGTAATTTAAAGAATTTCTCGTTAAATAAAGGAACCCTGTACTTATCGCAAATTCTCCGATGAGCTACAGGGTTCTCTACATATCATAATATAATATTCATTCGAAACATCTTGGAACGTAAAACCAGGGAAAACGGTATAACTGCTTAATTGGGTATTACTAATTATTTGAGCTTTATCTATTCAAAAAAGAATAAAGAGCTGCGTATGCCACTCAATGATCTTTAATTAACGCACCCCCTTAGGTTTGTATATGTTATTAATCATATTTTACTAAAAGTTAAACAAGCCTACGATATTCCCCACCACAATAAACGAAATACTTCCCAACCCTAAAAAACATACATTAAAACACTTTCTTTTGAAAAAGTTCGAACTTTCATGAATTCTTTACCGGCATCATAAAAAGAATAAACAACGACTGGTAATATTAATGCCATCGCTAACCAATGTTTCCACTCCCCATCATTCCAGGAAAGCTTCCATAATGCATCATAAATTGGTAACATAATTGCAAATAAAAAACCCTGTATATATTTCTTGATGTATCTCTCCACACCTATCCTCACTCGTCACCTCATAATTTTAAAACACTTAAAAGTTATCGTATTTATTCAGGTGTTTTCCTATCTAAATTTTTTAAGTGTAAATCAAGTCTTAAAAGTGCTATTCAACAATTTTCCTTTTTTATAGTCGCAACTAGGAAAAGGTCGGATAATTTTTTTACAACAGTTAGTTTATTTTCAATTATCGTTTCAGTCTCTTCACCGTATTCATGATCTAATAAATAGACAGGAGGATTATTTCCTTCATGTATATTTATTGCGTATGGATTTCCAATACCTATTTCTAACCCGATACAAATATAACCGTTTTTATGTACTGCGCATCCTGGAACATATAATAAACATTCTTTACTAATACTCTCTGGATTCAAGAATTCTATTCGCAATTCAGCTTCTTCATCTAGAGGAACTACCAATTTACTATCACACACTTCTACCGTAGTCATTAGTTCTATCAACCACTCTGGAAGTTTAATATCTAGTTTTTCATTTAGGTCATTTATTTCTCTAACTGTGGCTATCCTAGTGGATGTTCCAGACCTTTGAATCATTTCTTTAGCATTTGTAATTACTTCATTCACCAACGTGACTCCTCCATACAATTGGGAATATTCACCTCTTGAACTAACGCTATTTCTATGTACCTTATACATTCACATACAGCCAGCTATTGCATCTCGTTAGTAAAAAATTTCTTTCCATTATCCTCTAATGAAAAAAATTTTTGATTTAAAATATCCATTTAAAAAATGTATAAACTCCAACCAATGCAAAAATAAATATTAAAATTATGATTGAAAGACAACCAAAAATAATCCAGTTATGTTCACCCTCTATTGAAGCATCTGGTTCCTCTACTAATTTTTCTTTTACTTTATTGATAGATAAAAGTGCTGGGTCTAAATCCAGTCCTTTTAAAAGTTCAATATCACCTTTATACTTTAAAGCTCTTGCTATATTATTAATGTCATTTCCCATAGAGCTTTCAAATTCAATACACGCATGTACCATTTTTGGAGTCTTATTCTTTTCTAAATACCAGTATCGACCAGCCATTGCAGGATATTTTAACTCAAAATAAATGTCTCCCAACTTTTTACGGAGTTCTAATTCATTAGGAAAGGTTGCTATTAACCCGTGTAATCTATCCCTTGCTTTCCCTAAATCATCATTTAATATCCTCTTCTATTCGTTTTAAAGTCTTTGAAATTTTCTTTTCAATAAAAAACACCCTCTTATGTCCTAATTCTTTACTCTTATTATTTTTCGATAGTATACTGCATGGTTAGTAAAAAACGTCTCCACTTGTTGGCGAAACGTTCCCACTCTAATTTCTTTCCTTAGAATACTTGGCCTATCAAATCTTAACAATGTATGGCCTTATTATATATGTAATTTTTTCCTCATCAACTAAACTGTAAAATTTTTCACAAGATAACCATCGATATTAACATAAATATCCAAATCAGGTGCAATTACTGAGCAAGAAGTAAAAGGGTGATACATATTATATATGACTAATATGTATCACCCTTTATATTTTATGATTTTTACAATTTAAGTCTTGATAATGCGTTCGAAGTTTAATCGACCATTATTTAAATTCTAACTCTCCATCATAAGCAAGCATGCCGCCTTCAAGGTTTGTTACGTCAAAGCCTTGAGCTTCTAGGTATGCACAAGCATTTGCTGAACGACCGCCTGCCTTGCAAACGATAATGTATGGCTTAGTAGCATCTAATTCACCTAAACGCTCTGGGATTGTCCCAAGAGCAATGTGCTGCGCACCGGGAATCATGCCTTGTGCTACTTCATCATCTTCACGAACATCAATAATGTATAGATCTTCGTTCGCATCTAATAGTCCTAATATTTCTGTTGTTTCCATAGTTTTCATCTGTGTAGTCCTCCAATATGTCGATTTCCTCTTACATTATAGCCTGTGGGCAAAAAAACAGCTAGTGTCATGAACACTAACTGTTTTACTCTCATGTTTCTATTCTTCTGTTTCTAAAAAATCTACTTGCTTTGCTGGAACAAATGTAGAAATAGCGTGTTTGTAAATAAGATGTTGCTTGCTTTCAGCATCTAGTAATAAAACTGTAAAATTATCATAGGATTTCACAGTTCCTTTTAACTGAAATCCGTTTAACAAAAACACAGTTACAAAAACATTATTTTTACGTAGATGGTTTAAGAATGTATCTTGCAAGTTAATTGATTTCATCAAATATGCCTCCCTATGCTCTCTTTCTACCTCTTCATTCCTATAGTAGCATGTTCTACCAATTTAGCAATTAGTAATTTTTAGGAATTAATTAAAGTTTTCGCCATTATTAACAAAATATACATCCATTTTGTTGCGGAAGTATGTTAGCTGTCTTTTCGCATAGCGGCGAGAATTTTGCTTTAAGCTGTCAATGGCTTCTTCTAAAGAACATCTTCCATCAAGGAAATCATATAGTTCTTTGTAGCCGATTGCTTGGATTGACTGTACACCTCGTATATTTTGCTGCCATAGGCCTTTTACTTCTTCTAAAAGTCCTTTTTCCATCATTATATCAACACGGCGGTTAATACAATCATAGAGCACCTCACGTGACATATTTTGCCCAAGCCCTATTATCACATGATTGTAAAGTGGGACTTCTCCACGATTTTGTGCTTCGGATGCCTTTGAAACGCCACTAAGCTCAATCATCTCTAACGCACGTATAACACGGCGAGTATTATTTGGATGAATCGTCTCTGCTGTTTGTGGATCAAGTTTTTTAAGCTTAGCATGCATTGCCTCTGGACCTAATTTCTCCAGTTCTGCATAATAGGCTTTTCGTGCCACCTCATCTACCTGCTCCTCTGTAAATTGAAAATCATAGAGTACTGCCTGCACATATAAACCTGAGCCCCCTACAATAATCGGTAGCTTACCGCACGCTTGAATTTCTGCAATTTTAGCTCGCACTAATTTTTGATAGTCTGCTACTGAAAAAGACTCTGTTGGCTCTTTGAAGCTTAGTAAATGATGGGGTACACCCTCCATCTCTTCCTCCGTAATTTTCGCTGTCCCAATATCTAATCCTCGATAGATTTGCATGGAGTCACCGTTGATGATTTCGCCATTATATTTTTTTGCTAACTCAATGCTTAGTGCCGTTTTCCCAGAAGCAGTTGGCCCTACGATTGCTACGACCTCTGCCTGCTGTAGTTTATCTTGTATCATATTTTTCTAACCACCGTAATAAAACTTGATAGACTGCCTCTTGATTGTCCTCGTTTAGGATTTCATGGCGCTTATCCTCAAATAAGTAAACCGTGACATCCTGTATGCCCGCTTCTGCCAATTGTTGTGCTACAACGTAAACACCTTGGCTTTGTTCTCCGACCGGATCCTTACTACCACTTATTAATAATATAGGTAAGTCTTTTTTTGTTTTTGCTATCTCTTTTTTACGATTTAACGACATAAAACCTGTTGTTAAATCTACAAAAAATTGGTTTGTTGGAATAAAGCCGCAATACGGATCATCTATATATTTTTGTACCTCGTCTTCCGCTGAACATAACCAGTCATACGCAGTCTTTGAATTCGGGAACTGTTTATTAAAACTACCAAAGCTCAGCTTATTTAATAACTTGCTCTCCGTATCTTTACCAAGTTGTTTGGCCAATATTTTTGCTACTAAATTTCCCATCGTATGCAATGTTGTAACGTTTCCTGTTCCACAAAGAATGACATTATCCACTTGATCGCTGTACAATTGAATATATCTTCTAGTAATGAATGATCCCATACTATGACCAAATAAAATCAAAGGTGCATCTGTAAATTGTTCATGCAATATTGTTACTACTTCATGTACATCCTCCACGACGCGATCGAACCCATTTTCTTCAGCGAAAAAACCTAGTGTGCCATTATAGGCTGCTGTTTCTCCATGCCCTCGATGATCATGCATTGTCACTGCATATCCAGCTTCATTTAGGCTATTTGCAAATTTAACATAACGTCCACTATGCTCCGCCATACCATGTAAAATATGAATATGACCAATACATGGCTTCGATGGCTTTAATGTCCGAGTAAACAAAAAATGGCCATCTGACATTTCAATATAACGCATTGCCTACACTCCTTCCTCCGCAAAATTTGTTGCATCTACAATAGCTTGCTCTAGTTGTGCGACATAAGTATTTCTTTGTGACTCTGTATAGTTAAAATGTTGTTGCATAACTTGAATGACCTGCTGTTTATAACGTTTTACCGCATCAATATCGAAGTATAATAAGCCTGTTCGACGGATAAAGAAATCACTTGGTGTGTACACCATTTCCGCTTCTATACCATAAAGTAGTATGGCATGTAAGGCTAAGGGCATCGAACTTCCATGTTCATGCAAATATTTCACCTGGTTATATAATGCATCAACATTCGTGCCATATTTTTGTACAAGCTGTTTTGCTTCATCATAATTTAGACCATACTGAACGCCCTCTTTAGCTTTATAAGTACAATAATCAGTGAAATTAATGGCATTAATGCCTTTTGCACCAGAAAGTGATAACTCGCGTGTTACACATGGACTTGCATGCTTATATTTATGTGTTTTCACAATTTTATCAACGATTGTCTCTGCCATTTGACGGTAGCCCGTTAGTTTGCCACCCGCAATCGTCATTAGTCCACTCGGAGCCGTCCATATCTCATCTTTGCGTGAAATTTCCGATGGATCCTTGCCTTTTTCAAAAATAAGTGGACGCACACCTGCCCATGACGATTCAATCGTATCTCTTGAAATATTTGCCGTTGGAAAGACGGTTTTTGCAGCAGCGATTAAATAATCAACATCCTCTTGGGTAGCGACGGGATGTACAGGGTCTCCCTCGTAAACTGTATCTGTTGTCCCTACATAGGCTTTACCATCACGTGGAATAGCAAAGGCCATACGCCCATCCACTATATCAAAGTAGACTGCTTGTCGTAATGGAAAATCCTTTTGATCAAGGACAATATGGACTCCTTTTGTGAGACGTAATTGCTTTTTGTCTGCTACTTTATCTTTTTGGCGAACCTCGTCCACCCAAGGTCCAGTTGCATTAACAATTTGCGCAGCATGTACTTCAATCGTTTTCCCTGTAACATGATCCTTCACTTGTGCCCCAACAAGCTTTTTCTTCTCATATAAAAATTCTGTCATCTCCGCATAATTTAGACAAAGCGCCCCATATTCAACAGCTTTTTTCAGCACTTCAATTGTCAGACGGGCATCATCTGTACGATATTCTACGTAGTAGCCACCACCAATAAGCTCATCTCGATTGAGTAAAGGCTCTAGCGCTGCCGTTTCCTGAGCGTTTAACATTGTTCTACGTTCATGCTTTTTAACACCTGCTAATCGATCATATACCTTCAGTGCCATTGATGTTGTAAATGGTCCAAGAGAGCCCTTCTTATATAATGGTAGTAGCATCTTTTCAGGTGTTGTCACGTGGACAGCATTGTCATATACAATTTCACGCTCACGCCCAACCTCAGCTACTACACCTACTTCAAGTTGCTTTAAATAACGAAGTCCACCATGAATAAGCTTTGTTGAACGGCTTGATGTGCCAGCAGAAAAATCCTGCTTCTCAATCAAAGCGACTGATAGCCCTCTAGATGCTGCATCAAGTGCAATGCCAGCACCAGTAATGCCGCCACCAATGACTAAAACGTCAAAGCTATATTGCTCTAAAAACTGCATAATTTTAGGACGATGTTCAAATGAAAACATAACTTTTTCCCCCATTAGCTATAATTTAAAAATACGTGTAACCTCTACTGCGTATGCAAGCCTGTATAACTAGCAATAACTTTAAACATAGAAATTCTAATATCATTTGTATAGCTCATCACCATAACGTGTGGTTGATTTCCGTTCCGACTGTGCGCTTTCCTGGGGGCGTCCGATGAGCCGCTTCGCTTCGCTGCAGGGTCTCGGGCCAACAGGATGTTGGTCACGAAGGCGTTATCACAGGACGTGATGCTTTTAGCCTTCGTTCCTCTATATCGCTAATCCCCAAGGAGTCGCCCAGTCTCCACTCCAATCAACTTATATAAATGGCATACATTTTAACAAATGTGAACTGTTGTTCTAGGCGTTACATCTACATTACCCGTTTAAACATTTTTTCCACTTCATACGTTGTAAAATGTATCAACACTGGACGTCCGTGTGGACAAGTAAATGGATTGTCGGCATTGCGTAAATCTAGCAGTAACGTATCCATTTGCTCTTTCGTTAAATAATGATTGGCCTTTATCGACTTTTTGCAGCTCATCATAATCGCTGCCGCCTCACGTAATTTTTTGACGTCCGCCTTTTTAGTTGTCAGTACCTGTTCAATTAAGTTCTCAATAATTTCTTGTTCTTCTCCCTTAGGGAACCAGCTAGGATGCTCCCTCACTACAAATGAAGCCTGTCCAAATTCCTCTAAAAATACGCCAACAGCTTCTAACTCCTGACTATTTTCTCTTAGTATAAGAGCTTCGTCAGCAGCATAATGGAAGGTCAATGGAAGCAATAAAGCTTGACGCTCATTTGGGTTCACCTGACCGACCTTTTCACGGAAAAATTCATATTTAATACGCTCCTGAGCAGCATGCTGATCAATTAAATAAAAGCCATCCTCCATTTGTGCAACAATATACGTGCCGTGAATTTGCCCTACCACCTCAAGCGCAGGGAACGGTTCTTTAGCAGGATCATCCTCTAGTATTTCCACTAGCTCCTCTAGCTTCACTTCTTCAGGAGGATTCTCCATCACTGCTGTCGGTTGCCAGCTATCTTCAATGGCAGTAGGAACGGATTCAGGTTGTGGCACTATAGGATCTATTGTGTTCGATTCCTGCACTGTTTGCACATCATAAAGTTTTTCTACAATAGCATTCATTTTCTCCACATTAAGCTTTGGTGCTGGTTTCCAAATATTTAACTGCTCCGTCGCAGGCTTTACCACTTTTTCCTTCTTTTCCATTAGCGGTACCCGAATAACATTGCGGATTTTCTCTCGTATTGTTTCTTCAATTAGCTTAAGAAGCTCAGGCTCCTTACTTAAACGTATTTGGTGTTTGGCAGGATGAACATTGACATCCGTTAAATAAGGATCACCCTCTATATAGAGCGCGACAATCGGAAAACGTTCAATTGGCAAATACGTATGATAGGCGTCGACAATCGCTTTTTGTACCAAATAATGCTTCACCCAGCGACCATTTACAAACAAAGACATATAGTTTTTCGAAGCTCGAGTCACCTCAGGTAGTGATACGAAGCCAGAAATTTTATAATCATGTGATTCTCCATTGAATGACACCATTTTTTTCGCATTATGCACACCGTAAATGGCAGCTAATACTTGTTGTACGTCACCTCGTCCATTTGTTTGTAACAACTGCTGACCGTTATGCAATAATCTAAACGCAATTTGTGGATTTCCGAGTGCAAGACGGTTCATCAGATCAATTGTATGCCCAAGTTCGGTCTGTATTGTTTTCATATATTTTAATCGAGCAGGTGTATTGAAAAATAGCTGTGCCACTGTAATATCTGTTCCCTTGCGCAAAGGGCCAGGTTTATGTGTAGCAATATGCCCACCCTCAAGCTCTAAATACGTTCCTGATTCACCATTAGATGTAATAAGCGTCATTTTTGACACCGATGCAATGGAAGCTAAGGCCTCACCACGGAACCCGAGGGTACGAATACGAAATAAATCGTGTTCTTGATGAATTTTACTAGTCGCATGGCGAGAGAATGATATTAATGCATCCTCTTCATCCATACCACTACCATTATCAATTAGTTGAATTGAAGTGAGGCCCGCTTCTAGTAAAAAAACATCAATGGACGTACTTCCTGCATCAATGGCATTTTCAACAAGCTCTTTAACTACAGAGGCCGGTCTCTCAACTACTTCCCCTGCCGCGATTTTATTGGACAGCCACTCGTCCATAATTTGTATTTTTCCCATAGCGTATCACTCCTTTACTTTTTTGCGTTTACTAGTTGCTGCTGTAATTCGTATAAAATATTCATCGCTTGCATTGGTGAAGTGCCCAGAATATTTACTTTTTCTAGGTTTTTAAGCACTTCTGACTCTGCCGGAGAGATTGGTTCTCCCTCCGTAAATAGTGACATTTGCACTGGCTTTTCAATAACTTCCTGTACCACGGCTACTTTGTTTTCAGCTTCGTTTCCGGCCTCGAAGTTTTCAAGCAATACTTGTGCTCTTGTTAAAATTTCCTCTGGCAATTGTGCAAGCTGTGCTACATGAATTCCGTAAGATTTATCGGCAGCACCCTTTTTCACCTTATGCAAAAAGACAACCGTGCCATTTTTTTCAGTAGCAGATACGTGTACATTTTGCAGTCGAGGAAGCTCCTTTTCGAGTGCCGTTAATTCATGATAGTGAGTTGAAAACAGTGTATTTGCCCCAATTTTGTCATGGATGTATTCCATCATAGATTGGGCAAGGCTCATACCATCATAAGTAGAGGTCCCACGACCAATTTCATCAAACAGCATTAAACTATTTTTTGTAGCATGCGTAATGGCATGCTGAGATTCTAGCATCTCCACCATAAATGTTGATTGTCCCGCAGCTAAATCATCCGCTGCACCGATGCGTGTAAAGATCTGATCTGTAATTGGTAATCTAGCTTTTTCAGCAGGCACATAACAGCCCATTTGCGCCATGACAACAATTAGTGCAACTTGACGCATATACGTACTTTTACCGGACATATTCGGACCTGTAATAAGCATCATATTGTTATTTTCCTCAAGTACACAATCGTTTGGTACATACATTTGCTTATTAAGCATCTTTTCAACAACCGGATGGCGTCCTTCAATAATTTCTAGCGAACGTCCGCCATGAAACTCCGGCTTCGTAAAACGATATTTCTCTGAAACACTTGCGAAGCTTAATAGCACATCTAGCTCACTAATGCTCGCTGCTAACGCTTGGACACGTGGAATAAACGCCTTCAATTCATCACGTATTTTCACAAATAAGTTATACTCTAACGTTAAACTCTCTTCCTCAGCATTTAAAATTAATGCTTCTTTTTCTTTAAGCTCTTGTGTAATATAACGCTCGGCATTGGCCAAAGTTTGCTTACGTTCATAACGTGTTAAATCTGCTAAATGGATATTAGACTTCGTAATTTCAATATAGTAGCCGAAAATTCGATTGTAGCCGATTTTTAAGTTTTTAATGCCCGTTTTCGTCCGTTCCTCTTGCTCTAGCTGTGCAATCCAATCCTTCCCATTACGAGAAGCATAGCGTAATTCATCTAAGCGTGCATCATAGTCATCGCGAATGACGTCACCCTCTTTAATTGTAATTGGTGGATTGTCTGTAATAGCACGCGCTAATAGTGCCTCTACATCTGCACACGTATCAAGCGCCGCGCCTAGCTTTTGCAATGTTTCTTTATCGGTATCAAGTAATTGCTGCTGAATGGCAGGTACTTGACGCAATGAATCACGTAGCTGCGCTAAATCTCGTCCACCAACATTACCAAAAGCTACACGTCCAGCTAAACGCTCTAAATCATATACTTGTTTTAAAGAGGCTTGTAGCTCTGTTCTTACAAAGTATTCCTCTAATAAATCAGTGACGTATGCTAGTCTTTCTTCAATGGCAGCGCGTGAAGCAAGAGGTTGGTGTAACCATTGCTTTAACTTGCGTCCCCCCATTGCTGTCACTGTATCATCTAACAACCATAAAAGTGTGCCCTTTTGATCGCCACCGCGAATAGATTGAATAAGCTCTAAATTACGCTTAGAGCTAGAGTCAATACGTAAATAATTTTTCATTTCATTGTAAGTAAATGCTTGAATATGTGATAATGAACGCATTTGTGTTTTATCGATATAAGCGAGCAAACGAAGGCAAGCAATTTGTAAATCATTTGGCACCGCATCTAAATAATGTGCGGCTTTAGCCATTGTCATTTCATCTGTTCCAATAGAAAGGACGATACCCGCGTTTACTGCATACTCTGCTAATAGAAGCTGCAAACTTTCCGTTACAATTAATTCACGAATACCGTATGCCTGCATTTGCAATAAAAGTGCCTTACCGTCGCCCTCAATCGAGGAGGCTACTGCTTCACCTGTAGATAAATCTAAATAAGCGTAGCCAAATGTCATATCGTCAAATTGCTCCGCAGCACCAATAAAATGATTGGTTTTACCATCAAGCGACTTACCTTCCATGATCGTTCCTGGTGTAATAAGCTGAACAACTTCACGTTTTACTACACCCTTTGCTTGCTTCGGATCTTCTGTTTGCTCACAAACAGCAACCTTATAGCCCTTTTGCACAAGAGTTTCAATATAATTTTTTGCCGAATGATGTGGAACGCCACACATTGGAATACGCTCTTTTGCACCCGCATCTCGGCTCGTTAATGTAATTTCTAAAAGTTGAGAGGCATTAATAGCGTCCTCAAAAAACATCTCGTAAAAGTCGCCTAATCTAAAAAATAAAAAGGCATCCTTGTAATCTTCCTTTACCTGCAAATACTGTTGCATCATTGGTGTATATGTTGTCATTTTAAAAATTCCCTCGCTCTAACCATTTAGATATTTTTATTATAACAAAAGATACATGCGAAACGCTTAATTCACCTTTTTTTAAGATGCTAGCGCTTCGCATGTATAGAATGTTTAGTATTATCTTTGTCTTTCATCAGGAAACGATGAGGACTCTAAAACATACCTGCCTTCTTCACTGGAGCTAGACGATGAGCTGGAACTGGAGCTAGATGAAGACGATGAGGAGCTCTCATCAAAACTCCATTCCTCTTCGAAATCTAGTGGATGTACACTAATGCAAATCGTCGTTTCTCCCATTACCTCTACAACTACTTCACGTTCTACTACGATTTCAAACTTCGTACCACATGGAGAGATAATTGCCTCTATGCAGTTTGGCTCTTGAATAACACGTACACGAACATCATCACCAGCACTCACTTCGCCTTCTCTAAAAGAAAGCTTCACTTTGTCTTTATAGTGTACCGTTTCAGAAAACACTGCTGTTTTCGAATGACTACTATAGGCATACCATACATTGACATCAAATTTCCCCGATACTTCTACAAATTTACCGACTTTTTTCGCGGAGCAAGTATGATTGATAACCCAGCAACCGAGAATACTCGTCGGTTTATTCGATGGACTTAATGTTACACGGTCTTCCGTTCTTTTCTTCCCTTTGGCAACTACTGCTCTCGTCACGATTTGTCGTAAACGTTTCAGCGCAATTCCTCCTTTGATTCTTTTCACTCCATCATATGCAGGTAGCGCCTATTGGGTGAACATATATTTTTATAGAATCGAATTACTGACTTTTTCATACTATGTTGTCTGAAATGCGCTAATTTCCAAGAGTATTATGCAATTATGCCTCGGCATAATTGCCGCTGTCGCTTTGCTTTCGTTTCAAAGAACATTTGCAACGCGTCCGGAATCGGCTTTGTACTTAGTCCTGCATCAGGGTCTACACAATGTCGGTCATTTCGGTAATACCAATGAACGTGGCGTTCTTAAACTGAGTTCCTCTATTTCAGAAGATGTCTTTTGTCCCGAAAGCGTACTACAGGTACGGATGTTTGGACACCCACTGAAAGAAGTTAAACATATAAAAATAGCCCGAATGCTTGCATTCGAGCTATTACTTTTATTATTTTTATGAGCAGCTGCCTGGTGTTGTATTGGCTACGTATGAGCCAGTTTCTCCACGAAGTAAATCTCCATCAGTTGAGCGAACAATCTCATTTGTAACATTGTTAGCAATTGTGTTTGAAACTAATTGCAATAAATCATTTACATCAATTTGAGATTCTTTAAATTGTTGAACCACTGGGATTGAGTTGATTTCTTCTTCAATTTTTTCGATTTTATCTTCAATTAATTTAAGCGCTTTTTCTTTTCCTAAGTGTTGGAAGTTAACAGCTTGCTTCTGTAGGCTTTTTAGGCTGGCAATACGCTCACGTACAAATTGATTTTCATTAATTTGTGCTTCGGCTTTTTTGAAAAATTCAACTTCTTGCGTATTGGCAATCATATGCGCAATTTCGTGTGACTTCTTGATTAAATCATCTTTTGTATATAATACTTGTGACATTTACGCTTCCACCTTTTCATTTTTTACTACTTCTACGAATTCACCACTTAGTGAATAAGAAGTAGCCTCAACTATTTTTACCTTCACTAATTGACCAATTAAATCTGCTGGCGCTTTAAAGTTTACAAGACGATTTTTACGCGTATAGCCAGCTAATACATCTTCGCGTTTTTTACTTGTACCTTCGACTAAGACTTCTACTAATTCACCCTTCAAGCCCTCTAATGCTTTTCGAGAGTATTCCCCTACAACTTCATTTAATCGTAGAAGACGTTCTTTTTTCACTTCTTCAGGTACATTATCCACCATTTTTGCAGCAGGTGTACCCTCGCGAGGAGAATAAATATAAGTAAAGGCCATTTCAAAGCCTACTTCACGGTACAAGGATAATGTTTCCTCAAATTGCTCCTCTGTTTCATTAGGATAGCCTACGATAATATCAGTCGTTAGTGTTACTTCCGGAATAGCCGCTTTAATTTTCGCTACTAATCCAAGGAAATGCTCACGTGTATACTTACGCGCCATAATTTTTAGCACATCATTTGAACCAGATTGTACTGGTAAATGAATATGTTCAACTAAGTTACCACGTTTTGCAAGAACTTCGATTAAATGATCATCGAAGTCACGTGGATGACTCGTTGTAAAACGAATGCGTGGAATATCAATTTTTCGTAATTCATCCATTAAATCACCAAGTCGATATTCAATATCCTCAAAATCCTTGCCGTAAGCGTTGACATTTTGCCCTAGTAGCATAATTTCTTTATAGCCAGCAGCCGCTAATTCACGAACTTCAGCAATGATTTCGTCTGGACGGCGACTACGCTCCTTACCACGTGTATAAGGTACAATACAATACGTACAGAATTTATCACAGCCGTACATAATATTTACCCAAGCTTTGATGGAGCCAAGACGTTTTTTCGGCAGATTCTCAATAACATCGCCTTCTTTGGACCAAACCTCAATGACCATTTCCTTAGACATATATGCTTCTTTTAAAATGTTCGGTAAACGGTGAATATTATGTGTACCAAACACCATATCGACATGTGGATAACTTCTTAAAATTTTATTTACAACGGATTCTTCCTGTGACATACAGCCACAAACCCCAATAAGCATCTCTGGATTTTTACGTTTATATTTTAGTAGGAAGCCCAGTTCTCCAAATACTTTGTTTTCTGCATTTTCACGGATAGCACACGTATTCAGTAGCACCACATCAGCTTCATCAATCACATCTGTAGGCGTATAACCTAGCTGCATAAAAATCCCAGCCATCACTTCCGTATCATGCTCGTTCATTTGGCAGCCATACGTACGAATATAAAAAGTACGCCCCGTACCCATACCTGCAAACTCTTTTGCAATGTTAAAGTCCTTATGGTACTTAACTTCTTCTTTCCCACGTTTTTTAGCATCTTTTAATGAAGGTGCCGTAAAGACCGTTTCAAAATATTTACTATAATCCTTTTCAGGCTTGTCTTCTTTTTTTGGTTGATTGACTTGTTGATTTGCTAAGCGTTGTTCTTCATTCATTGCAATCAGGTAACTCCTTTCAAACGAATTCCATACATTTGAATTCCCATTTTACTATTATACTGAATAATTGCAACATCCTACAAGGTTTGCGAACTAAATGTCGCGGTTTAGACTTAATTACACGTTGGTTAGATGAATATTTTTGTTGGGTTGAGGGGGACTGCCAGTTTTATGGGGCTTTCTTTCAGTTTATTGGTTCTATCCGTCGCTTTGTCGGGGCTATCCATCACTTTGATGGTTCTATCCACGACTTTGGCTGTTCTATCCACGACTTTGGCTGCTCTATCCATCATTTCGACAGTTCTATCCACGATTTTGACGGTTCTTTCCGTCGCTTTGACTGCTCTATCCACGACTTTAACTGTTCTATCCACGATTTTGACGGTTCTATCCACGATTTTTGCTTTTCTATTCTTCACTTTGATCTTTCCATCCTTCACTTCGCTGAAGCCCATTCACCACTCTTCCTAAAAATAAAAAATCACCGAAGATATCCATCAACGGCGACGTTTATTATAGTTCTATATATTGTTTTTGGCGTTGGTCAAATCCAATAATTGTTTGAACGCCATAGCTTTTTAGTAAAGCTGTATTCGCAAATGTGTATTTACCTAAATCGTCTGGGAAATGCGCATCTGAGGAAACTGTAAAGGCTACTCCATGTTCAATTAAAATTTGCAAGAAACGTGGTCCTGGGCACATTTCCTTTACTGGATAGCGATAAAATAAACCGGCATTTATTTCAGTGGCAGTTTGTGTGGTCACAAGTGCCTTTGCAATTCTTTCATACCAAGAGTCAAGAAAAGCCGTGTCCTTCACTTGATAATCGAACACTTTAAAGTTGTCTAAATGCGCCACAAAGTCAAACATATTCGAGAAGATCATTTTTTCTACTGTAGCAAAAAAACGTGCAAAGTTTTCCTGTAAGGCTGCTGCGTCCATGCTCTCAAATATGTATTGGGTTTGAGGATTATCAAAGCCCCAGCCATCCATAAAATGGACAGATCCGATGACATAATCCCACGGATAACCTTCTAATAATGATGCTAATTCTTCTTCACCGCCGACAAAATAGTCTGCCTCGATGCCAAGCTTTAAGGAAATACCATGACGACTCCATTTTTCCTTTGCTCGATTAATAGTTGACACAAAATCATCCATGCTTTCCGTCATCACACGATCAAGCCAGTAACGCTGAGCTATACCAACTTCATTGTCATCTAATTGCATATAACGTTCAAAGTATGCTCGCGTCTCCTTGAAACGATAGAGATGGTCGACAACCCCAACCTCGCGCAAACCAAGCTGCTTTGCTTGCTGTAAATATAAATCTAACCATTCCTCACTATAGCAACCATTGTGTAAACGCTTTGATAACTGTTGCATTTGTAGCTCTATAAATGCTTTAGAACCTTTTGTTGCTCCTCCATCTTCATTAAAAAATCTAATTGCCCGAGAAGTACGCTCTAGCCAACGAAATGAATATGGCCCCTCCTCTAAATGTACATGATAATCAATCATCCGATTTCCCTCCATTGCATACCGTCCACTTTTCCTCATACGCATGCCACTCTAATGGGCAAGCTATATCACAAAAAATTTCTGAGCACTGCTCTATGTGACAAATTTGATAAAAGGACTTACCATTTATTTTAGATGCATCCGATAATAAAAAGTTCATCTTGCTGCGATCAAGCATTTTTTTAGAAATTAATGATTCATCCAAATCATAATCGTACACGATACCATCACTTATACCACCACACGAAATAAATGCCTTATCAAAATTCATATTTCCTAATAATTCTAATGTCATAGCTCCTATTACTGAGGATTGTCTTGGATTTGTCGTTCCACCGAGTAATATGACCTTTCCAGTCATTCGTCGCTCCTCTATCGCCAAATTAAATTGTACAGCTGCAGCGATAGAGTTGGTTACGACAGTTATATCGTCGACTGCCAATAAAAAATCTGCAATATGCACCGTCGTTGTACCTGTATCAACCGCAATTGTATCCCCGCCACATATACGACTAGCTGCTAAGCGGGCTATATTACGCTTTGCCTCTTTTTGCATTTGAAGCTTACGCAAAAATGCTGGTTCATTTCTAACGTTCGTATACTTTACTGCTCCGCCGTGTACTCTCGTTAATAAATGCTGTTGCTCCAGCTCATCAAAATCTCTACGAATCGTTTCTGGTGCTACTTGTAATTCATCTGCAATATTGGCAACGACAATTTTTCCATCAGCCTCTAACTTTTTTAAAATAAATTCAAAACGTTCAATTTTTGCATATGTCATGATAATGCAATCACATCTTCCCTCGCTATATAGCACACATATTGCTTACCAAGCTCAAACGAATGCCCTCGTTGGTGTAGCTGTTCCATCATAAAGAGACATCCACCCTCTAACGTTGTCCGAATAACATTGCCACTCATTAATGACTGCTTCACCTCTCCAGTCAGACAAACATCCCCCTGTCTCTGATCGAGATGTATGGCTTCTGGTCGAATCGCAAATTTTGAGTATTCTTTTGGCAATGCCTCGCCAATCATTTTCTCAAGGGCTTGACGCGTAAAAACATTGTAATGTCCGATAAAATTTGCGATAAATTCACTTTCAGGGCTTGTATAAATCGCAGTAGGTGTTCCACTTTGTGCAATCATTCCATTATTCATCACAAATATTTTGTCAGAAACAGCCATTGCTTCCTCTTGATCATGCGTAACTAAAATCATCGTTATACCTAGCTTTTGTTGAATAGCTCGTAAGTCTTCTTGAAGTTTCTTACGAATTTGGGCATCTAACGCACTGAGCGGTTCATCTAATAGCAATACTTTTGGACGTACAATTAATGCTCGAGCAAGGGCAACACGCTGCTGCTGACCTCCAGATAATTCTTTCGGATATGTATGCGCTTTTTCACTTAAATGCACGATTTCAAGTATTTCTTGAACACGTTGATCCACTTCAGCAGTATTTACTTTTTGCATACGTAAACCGAAGGCTACATTTTCTTTCACCGTCATATTTGGAAATAGTGCATAAGATTGAAACACCATACCAACTTGGCGATCCTTTGGTTGAACACTATTCATATCCTTGTCTTCTATGTTAATTTTTCCCGCAGATGCATCTGTTAAGCCTGCCAAAATACGAAGGATTGTACTCTTACCACAGCCACTCGGACCTAAAAGAGTTATAAATTCACCTTTTTCAATCTTCATATTTATATTTGATAAAACCGTCGTTGATCCATATTTTTTATGAAGTCCTTCAATCACAATATAACTCATAGATTTGTAGCACCTTTCGATCGTTTCGTTAATGTTGCAATAGCGTACGTTAATAAGCCCATAAGAACGATATAAATAAAGACAACTGCACTAGCAATATGTCCACTTGTACTAAGCTTCTTCATTAAATAAATTTGCACCGTCTCAAAGCGAGTACCAACCACTAGATTAATCAGTACAAATTCTCCAAAAAGTACGGAAAACGATAATAATGCACCAGCAAATAAGCCTGGGTAAACAGTAGGTAATAATATTTTAGTAAATGCCTGCAATTTTGATGCTCCCAGTAATTGCGCTGCGTCTAAAAGCTGTCGTGCATCAACATTCTGCAAACTATTGCGTGTCCCCTGATAAATGTATGGTAGGATACCGATAACATATGCCCCTAATACTACTAAAATCATCGGCACACCAAATTTGCTATAAACACGAATGAGCCCGACTGCTAAAATAATTCCCGGGAATGAATACACCATCACAACAGCCATCTGTATCCATTTTTCGTATTTTGGAAAATACAACACGATCACAAAAATAGCCGGTACGATAACGAGCAATGCAATCATGACAGCCCCACTAGACAATAAAACCGAACGTCCAAACGCCTGTATAAATTCTGCATCCTGAAATAATGTCGCAAGCCATTTCAATGTTAATCCTTCTGGCAAAATGGTCTTATTCCAATTCGTCGCAAAGGCATAAAGCATTGTTGCAACAACTGGCAACACTAAATACACCACTAACAGGAGGAAAAATAAATCAGCAAAGCCTCTTTTTTTCACTATAACTTCCTCCTTGTTTTTGAAATGCTCCACTCACTTAATAGCATTGCCGTCACCATCGTTACTGCTAGTATTACTGCAATAGCACTTGCCAGCTCTGGTTGTGCAAAAATATCTCCCTTAATAAGAGAACCAATACGAATGGCTACTAAATTGTAATTACTGCTAGTTAGTGCATAGGCAGAGGCATACGCTCCCATTGCATTGGCAAACAATACGCTAAATGTCCCAACAATTCCAGGAAGCATAACAGGGATCCCAATCTTCATCCAAAACTGCCATGTGGAAGCTCCAAGTAATGCTGCTGCGTCCTTCCATTGTTGCTGAATCCCATCATAAATTGGGTATAAAAGCATTAAGGCTAATGGTAGCTGAAAATAAATATAAATCAGTAACAAGCCACCCCAGCTATAAAGAGAAAATGATGAAAATGTGTCAATACCCCATTTATCGAATAGCAATGTAAAGAGCCCGCTATTGCCAAGTAATACAATAAAGGCAAAAGCTAACGGAATACCTGAAAAATTTGATGTTAAATTTGTTAGTATTAAAATTTTCTCACGCACTGGCTCAGAAAATCTCATAAGCGCATAAACAGCAAATAGGGTAACAATTAAGGCAATGACTGCCGAAATAACAGACAGTGTAATACTATTTGTAAAGCCTTGTAAAATGTAATCGTTCGTTAGTACAGTTTGATATTGTGCGAATGTAAAACCATCACTATTTTGAAAGCTTGTGATGAGCATATACAGTAACGGTACTAAGAAAAATAACAAGACAAGTACTAGAAAAGGAGAAAGCCAGGCAACTGTTTGCCGCTTCGAAATCAAAACAATCACTTCTTTCAATATTTAATAGCAGTTCATGTTGATTTAATCATTTTTATTAATTAGAAGGCTCATCACCATAACGGGGGTTGATTTCCGTTCCGACAGGGCGCATTGTTGCTGGCGCTTCGCTTTCGCACAGACAACATCCGCTTCACTGCAGAATCTCGGGCCAACACGATGTTGGACACGAAGGCGTTATCACAGGACGTGATGGTTTTAGCCTTCGTTCCCCCTATCGCTGATCCCCAAGGAGTCGCCCTGTCTTCACTTCAATCAACTAACACATTACAAATATTTTGAAAATGTCATCCCAACTTTTGATGATGAACTAATAGAATTTCCCTGCTGGAAGCTTCCCAAACACGCCCAATTAATATTGATGATTAAACCTTTTTTAATGAATGCATCCCTTCTAATAACAGGGGAACCATTTCATCAGAAGGTTCGATATTCAATAAATGACAGCATAACGGAGCAATTTGTAACTGTGATACAATCTCATCCTTAATGCCTGCTTTAACGTGATTCGAAATAACAAACATTGGTACATGACGATCCTCAGCTGTTGTGCCTCCATGATTTCCATCACTCGTCATCCCATGATCTGCTGTCACGATCACTTCATAGCCCTGCGCAAGACATTTTGGGATAAATACAGATAATAATGCATCAACTGCTAAAACACGATTTCGATATTGCGCCGAGTCAGCTGTAAATTTATGACCGTCATCATCTACATTCATCGGATGAATATATAAGAAATCTGGTTGCTTTTGATCCATTAGCCAAGCAGCTTCAGCAAATAAATGACTGTCTGGATAGTAATCCTCAAAGTAGAACAGTCCATTCTCAATCGGCAATTGGGTATCTAATTGTAGTCTGTCCTCCATATGCACAAATGGAGCACGATTATATAGCTCACTTACCCAATAATAGGCAGCTGCTGCTGTAGATAGACCGTTTTCTTTCGCTAAATGAAATAAACTATTTTGCGTCGATAAACGCACTGTCATATTGCTCGTTACTCCATGTACAATGGGTGGTGTCCCCGTTAAAATCGTTTCATATAAAGGCCTTGATAGTGAAGGGACCTCTGAGCAAACCTTGTAGCGTGCTGCTAGTTTACGTTCAACTAAATGGTGCATAAATCCCATATGGGTACAAGCTGTATCAAAGCGAAGTGCATCTACGACAATTAAGACAACTTTATTATTTTCCATGAATTAATACCTGCTCCTGATATTGTTGTGGAATTTGCTTTGTTGTTTCTTCCCATTTCTTTTGGTCTTTTACTGGCTGTGCATTTTTGTACATTTCCGCAGGTAATAATAGCTTCTGAACATCTTGAGGTAATTGAACCTTGTCACGAATTGGACGAGCATAACCCTTCGCTAAATTTTCTTGTCCTGCATCCGATAAAATGTATTCACGAGCTAGCATAGCTGCATGAGGATTTTTGGCATATTTATTAATGATTGTTGCATAGCCTGATGTTACAGAGCCTTCTGATGGAATGATGACATCAAAACGTTTCTCATCAATTTGGTGTCGATAGCCAAGTGCATTAAAATCCCATAAGATGGCTACATCAATCTCGCCTTTTTCTAAATTCGCTACAGTTGGATCTCCTTTTAAACGCCCTTGTTTTGCTAAAGATGCAAAAAAGTCTATTCCAGGTTGAATATTCGATTCATCACCACCAAATGCCATAGCAGCTGCTAAAATAGCAAACTGTGCTTGATTCGCTGTTAAAGCATCACCAATGCTAACCGTGTAATCTCCGTTTTTAATATCCTCCCATGATTTCGGGGCATTTTTGACGTTGTTTTTATCAGTTAAAAATGAAATAGTTCCAGTATAACCCACGATCCAATGGCCATCATTATCCTTTGCCCAGTCAGGTATTTCATTCCAATAAGATGTTTTATACGGTAATGTTAAACCCTTGTCCTTGGCAATCGGTCCAAAAGCAATTCCGACGTCACCAATATCCGCAGTTGCATCATCCTTTTCCGCCTCAAACTTCGCTAGCTCCTCGGCACTCGACATGTCTGTATCCTTATGCTTAAGGGTATATTCAGTACCAAGATCACCCCAAGTCTCTACCCAGTTAGCCCATGTATCTGGCATTCCGACAGAATTTACAGTTCCTTCTTCTTTTGCTTTTTTCGTAATCTCTTCAAGTGTCAAATCACTTTTCACTTCATTCGAACTAGATGAACCGTCGGAACAAGCTGCCAACATTGAAATTGCTACTGCTCCGATTAGACCTTTCTTCCACAACTTTTGAATTGCCATGAGTTGGAACCTCCATTTGTTTATGTTTGTTTTCATTTGCCTTACAACATTTATGTTAGGAAACAAACATTAAGCAAGTATGGAGGACATTAAAATATTCAGTAAAAATTATGAAGGAATTATGAAAATCTATAAACGATTATTAATTGAAGGGGGATTGTAAAAGTTTTAGAGGAGTAAGTAGGGATCTAGTTCTGTATGCGCACGTTTATGTAGCTTTCTAAGAACGTGCACACACTCTAGATTCATTTTATAAACCAAGAAAATCTGCATATGTATGCGGCTCGTTTTCTTTTAAAATTGTTAAAAATGTAAAGGCAAGCTGTACAACTGACCACCATTTCATATTGTAGGACATCTCAAAGTGGGCAGGTGCTAATGTAAAAACATCTTGAAAAATATCAAGTGGATCGATTTTTTTATCATTTAATATCGAGAGAAAACCTAAAAACAACGTATGGTCCTTGACCTCAATCATTTTTCCATCAACAAGTGCATCAATATTTTCCGGTTGATGAAAATTACATTGTGTCGCAACATACCTTTCCAAATCCTGTGTGCGTTGTCTTTCTTCACGTTCTTTTTTCTTTGCAATAAAATCAATGACGTTATCCACGTGCATCGCCTCTTCTTTTTTTCTTTTATTGTAGCATTTTTTACAATACTATTGCCCGAACACGCTCCCCATTTTTTCCCTTTTATCAAAAACAAAAAGAATGTTTTGACAAATTCGTCAAAATCATTCTTTCTAATGAATTTCATTAATATGCTATTGGTAAAACGTTTACCATCTATATAAGTTGATTGAAGTGGAGACTGGGCGACTCCTTGGGGTCAGATCACAGCGTCACACATGAGACTCTGGAGCGAGCACACAAGGGAACGAAGGCTAAAACCATCACGTCCTGTGATAACGCCTTCGTGACCAACATTGTTTTATCTGTGCGAAAGCGCAGTGTAACGAAGCGTCCAGCCGGAACGGAAATCAACCCCACGTTATGGTTATGACCTTATTTTCTTCATTAACATAACTCTATTGTGACTAATTATTGATTGGGATTGATATGGTTACTCTTCCTCCACCAGCTAATAAATCATTGTCAATTAGCAATGTTCCAGCGTGACGCTGAACAATTGATTGGGCAATATAAAGTCCCATCCCATGGTGATCTCCTGCATTTCTGCTTGGATCTCCGCGATAAAACTGTTTGGTAGCCTCGTTTAAATCTCTCGGAGAAAATCCACAGCCGTTATCAGTAACGATAAATCGAATAACATCAGTAGCAACTTGCACAGTTAATGTTACCTTTCCATATTCAGGTGTGTGCTCTACAGCATTAGCAATGACATTTAAAATCGCACGATAGAACTGCTCTTCATCGATAAATATACGTGCAGGAAGAATTTCCTTCTGGATATCCACTTGAAGCCTTTTTTCCAACGAAAGAGCTCTCATTTGTTGTTCTACATCTGTCATAAATGCATCCGTTTTAACATTCGTTTTTTCACGAGTTACATTTCTTTCCATTTTCGATAAATCAATCAACTCTTTCGTGAATTTTTCTATTTCCATTGTATTTTTTAAAATATAGTCATTATATTCTCTTTGTATATCATCTTGAGCCGTATCCTGCAAAAGCTCTGCATTTCCCCGAATAATTGTGAGCGGTGTTTTCAGATCATGAGCAAGAGCAGAAATTTGTTCTCTACGTGCCTGTTCAGATTCCCATTGCTGTTTTAAGGAGCTATTTAAAGCCTCTTTCATCTGCTCAAGAGAAACCGATATTTCATCTATTTCACGAATTCCTGAATGATTAATCGTAAAATCCAAATTTTGATTTTGTATTTTTTCAATCGCTTCCTGCAAGCCAAACATTTTTTTCTTTAGACTTCTTCCAAAATGGATAGCAAGGACAGTTGCATAAGCTACTATCCCTATAATAAACACTAGAAATTCTAATAGTTGCGGATTAGGTAAATATTTTCTTAAAATTTCTGAACGATACTGAGGTACTAAATAATATCGTAATATACAAATCTCATTTTCTCGCTCTATAAACGAGTAAAATTGGGAACTATTTCTAGTTTCCCTTTTTTTCATTACATCCCATGCTTTAAAAGCTTCCTTTTCTGAAAGATTCCCTGTAAGGAATTGTCCATCTTTAGAAAAGACAGCATAGTCAACAAGGTCTGGAATAATATCAGCGGTAACCGAACTACTAGACGCAATCCGATCCTTTGATAATGTAATTTGACTTTCTGCATAATTTGCTGGCAAAACAATGTTGGTAGAAAAAGTAAATAAAAATATACTAAACAGTATTACGACTAACAGAATGGTGCCTAAACTTAGGAAAAGGAGATATCGTAGAAAAAAAGTATGTAGTCGAGTGCCTTTTGTGGGCTTTATTGTCTCCATTTATATCCGATCCCCCAAACAGTGTCAATGGCGTCAACATGAAAGGCATGTAGCTTTGAACGAATATTTTTAATATGCTCCGTAATAGCAGTACTGTCACTCTTCCCATCAAAGCCAAAAATAGTTTCATAAATTTTTTCTTTCGAAAATACTTGTCCTCGATTTCGAGCTAGAAATTCGCATATTGCATATTCGCTTTTTGTCAGCATTACCTTCTCTTCATTTATAAACAGCTCTTTGCCTGATAGATTGAAGTGAACATTATCTACAAAAAGGATACTACGTCTTTCTCTTTTTTCGCGTCTCAAATGCGCATTCACTCTTGCACGTAGCTCTCCAATGCCAAACGGCTTGATAATGTAATCATCAGCGCCAAGACCTAGACCATACATTAAATCTTCTTCTAATGATTTAGCCGTTAAAAAAAGGATGGGACAATCTACAGCATGACGTATTTGACCACATAGTGTAAATCCATCTATTTCGGGCATCATTACATCCAGTAAAATTAAATCGAAGGCACCAAGATCCATTTTACTTACTTCCGGCGCATCAAAGACTGCCGTTACTAAATGTTCGTCTTTTAGTAGTGCATTTTTTATCAATACTAAAATATCTTTTTCATCATCTACTGCTAATATTTTTGCCATATTTCTACCCTCATCATTTCTTCATACCCTAATTCTCCGATCTTCTTCCTTCCCACTTCCAAAACCAGAAACAAGATAGGACTAATGCGCACAATGTTCCGCAAACTGAAGCAATAATACCTTCCTGTAGTCCTACTTTCACCGTTGATAGGTCTAGCCCTGACGTCTTCATTGTCCATAACGAAACAAAGTGACCACCCCAACCATAAGGTATAAATGACCAAATACCATTACCTAGTCCAGTTAGTAGTAAGGCTACTATTAGTGATCCCACAATCCCTAAACCGATTGAGGCACCTTTACCAAAATGAAGACTAACAAATAAATGTAAAATATATAAAAATACATAGCCTACAAATAAAATACATCCAGCTATGAAATAAAATTGATAACCAAAAGTATCTTCATGCAAAAGCTCAATAAAACCAGCACTAAAAATACCGATGGACAGTAATATTGCGCCAAAACTAAATAATAATAACAGTAGCAACTTGCTTAAATAGGCTACTATTTTTGTTTTAGTAGTGGTTAGCATCTCCTGAAAATGTCCTGCAGTTGCTTCTTGTTCCGCTGCCATCGCACAAACTAACCCAATAATAATTGGAAATCCGCATGCTACTCCTTGAAGATAAGCCGTTACCCTAGCATTGAAACCCCATGGTGAATAAGTATAGTATGCTAAAAATATCCCTGAAATAATGATAGGTACAATTAGATGTGTGAGTAAAAAAGGCGTTCTTTTTGTTTTAAGAAGCTCTGCTCTAAGTAATCTTAACATTATCATGCACTATTTCGCCTCCCTTTTTTGGAACCATCGTGCAGTAAGGAAGCTTATTAAAGCAAACCATACTAAGGCAATTAATATACCTGGAGCTATAACCCACGTGTTTAATAATGGACTTCCTTCAGGCACTAGCAGACCATTTGGTAAAATCTCTAATGTTGGACATATTAGTCTTGCTGTAATGGCGTAAGGAACACTATACCAAAAATCTCCATTCGCAAATGCAATCATACCTGCCATATTACCGACTAAATTTATTAAAATTGCTATATAAGTTCCTAATTTTGCCGCAAGAAATAGACAGAAGGGAATTTGCCATAATAACGTTAAGAAAATTACCGAGCTACCTGTAAAACTACTTGTTAAAGAATAGCTAGTGCCAAAGAGTACTCCACTAGCAGATATACTTACAAAGAAAATAAGTGTAGTTACTAACAACCAGGCGCTACATGTTAGTATTTTACCAAACCAAATCTTCTTTAGGTCAATCGGCATTGCGAGAATACTATGATATTTCAATTTAGCATCTTTTTCCACCACTAATGTGCAGCATATCGTCAGTGCACCTGGTAGGAGCAATGTATACCAAAAATTATAAGCACCACTTTGAAAAAACTTTCCTCCCATTAATAATGCAGTTAGTACTATCGCCACAATGGGTGCTAGCCAAACTAATTTAGGAATAAAAGTCTTTTTCCATTTTAATCTTTCAGCCTTCATAATTGAAATCATGTTACATGCCTGCCTTTCTATTAGCAGACACTACTTGCATAAATAATGATTCTAATTCCTGACCTTGTGGAGCAACTCCCTGATAGCCTAATTTCCCTCCTGCAATGATGCCAATTTCATCAACAACCTGCTCTACCTCTGACAGGATGTGACTAGATAAAATGACTGTAATCCCTTGCTCTGGAAAAGATCGGATTAGCTTTCGAAGCTCTTGAATGCCGATTGGATCGAGACCATTTGTCGGCTCATCAAGAATTAAAAGCTTTGGATAGTTTAATAGCGCAATAGCTATTCCAAGACGTTGTTTCATCCCTAACGAAAACTGTCCTGCTCGTTTTTTTCCTGTATTGGTCAAGTCTACGATTCTTAATACTTCGTCAATACGTGACTGTGGCAATCCGAGGGCAATCGTTCGAACCTTTAGATTTTCTGTTGCCGTTAAATTTTCGTAAAGCGGTGGTGTTTCAATTAATACACCAATGTCTTTTAAATCATTGCGATTCCATTCACGTCCATTAAAAAGTATCTTTCCTGCATTCGGACGCAGCATACCCGTAATCATTTTTAACGTTGTCGATTTCCCTGCACCGTTAGGACCGAGTAAACCGTAAACAGTATTGCGAGGTATCGTTAACGACAAGTCCTCCACAATTTTTTGTCCCTTAAAGCTTTTACTAAGATTTTCTGTTTGTAAAATAATATCTTCCACTTTATAATCATCTTCCTTTCGATGATTATAGTGTAAAAAATGATTATAAGGATTTTATAAGGATAGCAAAAATTTTGAAGAAACCCTATAAAAATCAAAATTGGTTGGCAAAACGAGGGGGTTGATTTCCGTTCCGACTGAGCGCTTTCCTGGGGGCGTCCGATGAGCCGCTTCGCTTCGCTGCAGGGTCTCATCTGTGACGCTAATCCCCAAGGAGTCGCTCAGTCTCCACTCCAATCAACCACTTCACAGAGCATGTATCTACTCATTTATAATGATAAAACTCAAGCTTCAGCACTTCGCTTCTTATGTGCGAAAGCGTAGTGCTAACGTAGCGACAGCTAGAAAAATATTTTAACATCTTAATTTCATTGACTTAACAGTCTTTCAAAAACACAAAAAGCATTTGGAATGAGGACATCCCAAATGCTTTTTATCATGCTATATAAAATTTAATTTACATAAATTCTTTTACTAATTCATTAAAATCATTTTCGCTCATTTTAATATCGATATCCGTTAATGGTAGCTCTGAATAGCCTGGTACTTTTTCTTGGTATGAAGCTGTTTCAGTATCTTGATAAATAATACCTGTTACTAAACCTTCATGCTCCATCACTGTACGCATTGCCATACCACGGTCAGAATTGTCATAGCCTTCAATATCAGCAAGCTTCGTTAAGTTTTCTTTAAACCAATCGTACGTGTTCACTTTGTTATACGTAACACAAGGTGAGAATACGTTGATGAATGAGAAGCCTTTATGATTAATGCCCGCTTCAATTAAAGCTGTTAACTCTTTAATATCCGTTGAGAATCCTTGTGCGACAAAAGTAGCTCCGCTTGTTAAAGCTACTTCTAACGGTTTTAATGAAGGCTCAATCGCACCACCTGGCGTAGATTTTGTAATAAATCCTGCAGCAGAACGTGGAGATGTTTGCCCCTTTGTTAAACCATAAATTTGGTTATCCATCACAACGTATGTGATGTCAATATTACGACGGATAGCATGAATTGTATGACCCATACCAATCGCAAATCCATCTCCGTCACCACCAGAAGCAATAACGTTTAAATCACGGTTAGCCATTTTTAAGCCTTGTGCAATTGGTAATGCACGACCATGAATACCGTGGAAGCCATAAGAATTAATGTAGCCTGAAATACGACCAGAACAGCCAATCCCAGAGATAACAGCTAATTCGTTCGGTTCAATACCGACGTTTGCCGCGGCACGTTGAATCGCTGCCTGAACAGAGAAGTCACCACAGCCTGGGCACCAGTTTGGTTTCACTGTATTACGAAAATCCTTAAATGTCGCCATTAGCGAGTCAACTCCTTCACACGATTTTCTAATTCACCTGGCAAGAATGGTGTACCATCATATTTTGTAATAGTCTCGATTTTATCGTGACCACCAACATTCATCTTCATAATATTTGCTAATTGACCTGTGTAGTTATTTTCTACAACGATTACTTTTTTCGCTTTTGCTACAAGTGGTGCCACCTCAGCAGATGGGAATGGGTGAATTAAACGAATATGTGCATGGTTCACCTTCATGCCTTGAGCATTTAAGCGTTCTTGTACTTCTTCAATAGCTCCACGTGTTGAGTTAAAGCCCACTAATAAAATATCAGCTTCTTCGTGTGGCGCATTTGAATGTACTGGATGATCAAATTTCAATGCTGCTAGCTTACGGAAACGTTTATCCATTTGTACTTGACGGTTACCAGATGCTTCAGACGGTTTACCTGTTTCATCGTGTTCAACCCCCGTTACATGGTGAATACCATTCAACGTACCAGGTAGCACACGCGGTGAAATACCATCTTCCGTATCTTCATAACGTTTAAAGTATGCTTTATCGGCTACTTCTTCAATATCGCCTGTAACAATTTTACCGCGACGAATTTCAATTTTATTGTAATCGAATGGCTCAACAGATTGTTTACCTAGAGATAATTGCAAGTCTGTCATTAAAATAACTGGTAATTGTAATTCCTCTGCAATGTTAAATGCTTGGATTGTGTCAAAGAATGCTTCTTCCATTGTAGATGGTGCAATTACTACTTTTGGAATTTCACCATGCGTACCATATAACATCGCCATTAAATCTGATTGCTCTTGTTTTGTTGGTAATCCTGTTGATGGACCACCACGTTGTGTATCAACAACAACTAGTGGCTGCTCTGTCATACCTGAAAGACCAAGTGCTTCCATCATTAATGAAAGACCAGGGCCAGCAGAAGCTGTAAAAGCACGAACACCACCAAAGTTTGCACCAATTGCCATTGTCGCTGCAGCAATTTCGTCTTCTGTTTGAATAACCGCACCACCGAATTTCGGTAATTTTTTAATAAGATATTCCATAATCTCAGAAGCTGGTGTAATTGGGTAGGCTGCCATAAAGCGTGTCCCAGCTGCAAGTGCACCAAGTGCAACTGCATCGTTTCCGATCATGAACATACGGCGTTTACCGTCTGCTGGTGCTAAAGCCCAGTCACCTACACGATCTCCTAGCAGCTCATTCATTAATTCATGACCGCGTGCAATGGCCTCCATATTTTTCTGAACAACTTCTTCACCTTTTTTGCCAAAAATATCATCTACAACATTTTGGAACACTTCGTCCTCTAGATTTAGCAATGAAGCTGTTGCTCCGATCGCCACCATATTTTTCATCAACGAAGTACCAAGCTCTGCCGCTACCTCTGTAAAAGGTACTACAAATAATGGCGCTTTTGAATCTTCTGGCTTCACTGGAGTAAATTTTGAATCCGCTAAAATAACGCCTGTTTCTGTTAATTCTTTATAATTGACGTCGATTGTTTCTTGGTCGAACGCTACTAAAATATCTAAATCATCCGCAATTGAACGTACTTCTGTTGGACGAACTGTAATTTTATTATTCGTATGGCCACCTTTAATTCGAGAAGAGAAATGACGATAACCGTATAGGAAGTAACCTAAACGATTCATTGCCGTTGAGAAAATTTCGCCGGTACTTTCAATCCCTTCACCCTGTTGCCCACCGACTTTCCATGAAAGCTGATGTAACATGTCAACAACTCCTTAGATCCAATGTATATACTATTATTTTTCCTTCATAAGTTTAACACGAAGAAACGGTCTACACTATTGTTATTCCCCGATTTAAACGAAAATCAGACCTTTGACTGAAAATGGCGTTCATAAAGTTGTAATTTTAAATCAATTAAGTTTAAAAAATTAATTTGCGGATTTCAAGTGACATTTAACATATTAGTATGTAGAGCATGTAGGATTCTCTTCCTCAAATTCTGATTGTCTATATAAACGAAAAAAATGCCTTGCAGCTTATTATGTGCAAGGCATTTTACTTCATTACTTTTTTATCGAATACGTTTCTCCACAAGAAGCTTTAAAGCTGTACGTTCCTCACCAGCAATTAAAATATCGGCAAACGCCGGTGCGCAAATTAAATCTGTGCCACTTGGCGCTACAAATCCGCGTGCAATGGCCACTGCTTTCACGGCTTGGTTAAGTGCACCTGCCCCAACTGCCTGCATTTCTGCTTGCCCTTTTTCTCTGATTACCGCGACTAATGCACCTGCAACTGAATTTGGATTAGAGCGTGATGATACTTTTAATGAATCCACAATTATTCCTCCCCGTTTCGCGAATAGTGTTTACGCTCAACAACTCATGTCCCCCTTTTTTTGGACCTCAAGTTATTGTCGATAGGTCATTTTATGCTCGGTAAGAAGAAAATAGACTATTTTCATTTCTTATATATCAAAACAATCTAAAAAGACTGATATTTACAGTTAGAAAATTACTTTGTCATTGAAATAAATACGCCATTATAAATAACTTAGGGCTCCTTTGCAAAACGTGGGATGATTTCCGTTCCAGGCTACTCGCTTTCCTGTGGGCGAGCGCCGAGCCGCTTCCTTCGCTACGCTCCGTGCAGGGTCTCGCCTGTCTCGCTTTCCCACGGGAGTCGAGTAGCCTTCCACTCCAATCAACGATAGTGTAGAGCTTTTATAAGTTTTTATCGTTTCAAAAGTGAACACTATTGCTACTTATTATAATCGAAAAGAAAAGACTTATAATAGTGACACAATTGTACACCTGTTATTTCTGAACTTTTGCACAGACAAACCCCTTTGTTGAAGTTTCGTTTTATCACTATAAATTTTGAGTGACATGCCAGAAGGTACAAGCTTGTGAAATGGTTGGTTGGAGTGGAGGCTGGGCGACTCCTTGGGGATTAGCGATAGAGGAACGAAAGCTAAAACCATCACATCCTGTGATAACGCCTTCGTGACCAACATCGTGTTGGCCCGAGACACTGGAGCGAGCAACGCGAGTGAAGCGGCTCATAGGGCGCCCCCAGGAAGCTCTGCTCTGCGCGAAAGCGTAGCGTCCGCGGCAAATTTTTTATCTGTGCGAAAGCTAGCGACAGCAACAAAGCGCCCAGTCGGAGTGGAAATCAACCTCTCGTTTTGCCGAAGAGTCATTTTTTATTATGACGCTTTAATTGAATTAACAAATTTTCAAACAAAAAACTATTGTGCATTTTTTAACACACAATAGTTTCTCTTCTTATGCTTGGAACGGATAATCTTCGTTTATATATATTCGCTCACAATGTCGAGCTTTTCCTGTTTTATCATCAATCTCTACAAAGAAACCACTTAACACTTCGCGTCCTTTTTTAGGCACTTCAAAACGAGATGGCATGTTTGTTTGGAATTTATAAATGACACTTTCCTTCGTCATCCCTAAAATTTCATCGTATGGACCTGTCATACCAACGTCCGTAATATAGGCTGTTCCATTTGGATAAATGCGTGCATCGGCTGTTTGCACATGTGTATGTGTACCAACAACTGCCGAAGCCTTCCCATCTAAGTGCCATCCAAGTGCAATTTTTTCACTTGTCGCTTCTGCATGAAAATCCACGAATACAAGCGGTGACGTTTTATGTGCTTCTTCGATTAATTTCTCCGCCATCGCAAACGGATCTTCATGAGGAGGCAAAAATACTCGTCCATGTAAATTAATAACAGATAGAGTTGCACCGTTTTTTGAAATTTGCACCATTCCTTTACCTGGTGCATCATTTGAAAAGTTCGCCGGGCGTATTAAATAATCTGCATCATCTATAAAATCAAAAATATCTTTATTATCCCAAGTGTGATTGCCCATCGTAATAACATCAACACCCATTTGCAATAACTCATTATAAATATTACGTGTAATTCCGCGTCCTGCTGCTGCATTTTCACCATTGGCAATAACAACGTCTAGATTGTATTTTTTCTTTAAACGGGGTAAATATTTTTCTACTGCATCTCGACCGATTGAACCTACAATATCCCCAATAAATAAAACTTTCATTTTCATAACCACTCTTTCATTAATTAGCACCTTATATTTTACCACTAATTCAAAGTCAAACGCAAAACTATGTCCGTTCAGCGTATTAAACTGGTCTTGAAAAAGTAGGTACTCATACTCTTTCTCATTGTCTATAAAAAAACACCTAACAAGTAATTTAGGTACTTGTCAGGCGGACGGTACTGATTTCTATTTTTTCACATGATAATACTGGCTCTTATATTGTTTTTTTTGCAAAGTATAGTTATTCATGACGACCCCTAATATTTTCGCTTGTGCCACTAATAAGGAATTTTTTGCTTTGACAACACTAGATTTCTCAACTACTCCAGTATTAACAATAAGTAGTGCACCATCTGTTTTATTTGCTAAGATTTGAGCATCGGTCACAGAATTAACAGGTGGCGTATCAAAGATTATTACATCATAATACGCTATCATTTTTTCTATTAAAGTATCCATCATTTCTGAAGAAAGAAGCTCTACTGGATTAGGTGGGATCGGCCCACTAGTGAGGACAAATAATCCCTCAATAAACGTTTCTTGTATAGCCTCGCTCAAAGTGTCATTTTGTATCAATACACTCGATAAACCTGAAATATTAAGCAATTCAAATGTATAGTGCATTGTAGGCTTTCGCATATCAGCATCCACTAATAAAACTTTTTTTCCTTCTTGTGCAAAAACTATCGCAATATTTGCTGCATTCGTTGTCTTTCCTTCACCAGGGATAGATGATGTCACTAAAATTGTTTTACACGATAAATTAGGGAGTGCAAATTTCAAATTTGTTCGTATTGTTCGAAATTGTTCAGAAATGATAGAAGTTGTATGTTCGCTAGTCAATAATTTCCGTGGCATCATCGCTAATACTTTCTTTTTTTTATTTTTCATTTTAAACATTATGTGACTCGCCTCCCTCTTCTAGTAGAGATAGACCCTCTGCCTCCTTTTATTGAACTTACGAATCCTAATATCGGTAAATTCAATAGTTCTTCAATTTCCTGCTCAGTCTTTATTGTTGAATCGAAAAATTCTAGACTAAATGCAATGCCTGTTCCTAAAAGGAGTCCAAGGAGTCCTGAAATTGAAATATTTAGAATTTTTTTCGGCTTCACTGGTTGTGAGTCATCAGCTAATGTAGCTACTGATAGGACATTGATATTATCTACGTTCATCAGTTTTTGAATATCTTCTTTAAAGACATCTATTATCGTATTAGCAATCTCCACTGCTCGTGCTGATTGTTCATCAAGAACTTTTATAGAAACTACTTGTGATTTGTTTTCATTACTGACCGTAATTTTCTCTGCTAATTGTTCAGGAGATAATTCTAATTTCAATTCTTTAATCACTTTAGATAGAATAGCTGGGCTTTTTATAATGACATTATACGTATTAATTAATTGTAAATCCGTCTCAATTGAATACCCACCCGTATAAAGTTGTTGATCCGTATTTTTTTGGTTGATTAATATTTGAGTTTCAGCTTGATACACAGGTGTGATGACATAATAACTAAGATAAGCAGCCAATGCCATCGCCATTACGATTATCGATAGAATAAGAAGTAAACGTTTGCGTAAAATTTTCACTATCGCTTTTACTTGAATAGAAGTCTCCACCGAATAGATCTCCTTCCCCTAAACTGTCTAAATTTATGTAATGTAATGTCATGTGATATTCATAGTTAATTGTTATAGTAGCTATATTTAATATATAAATTTATGCCCTATGTTATTCCTAGATAGTGTCAATATTTAGTGAAAATGACTTCAAGACCTTTTTAGTCAGTTTTCTTTATGGATAAAAAAATGAAAAATGCTAGCGTAGATACAGCATTTTTTTTCAACAGCTGATAATAGAGCTTTTTTTTCAATGAAAATTTTATTGGTTTTAACTCGAGAACATGAGGGTAGTCATCAACAAAACTGACTATTTCTTCTTTAATCGCTCTTAATAAATGGAGCCCCTTATATGGGGAATCCTGCATATGAAGCGTTAAATTTACTAAACCTGAAAATACATATCCGTTAAAACTAGTTTCAATAGATGTAAAAATATTTTCAGCTACTAATGTCTCACGAACACGTTCATAGATTACATCATATTTTTCTCTTCCATTCATACGATAGCCTCGCGTTAATGATTGCTGTGTCAACACATTGTAATGATAAAGTTGCTGAGGCACATAACAAATTGCCTTACTCTTTGAGATAGCTTTTGTTATAAATAAAACATCTTCAGAAAAATTCATATCCTCTTCAAATCGAATTCCAAACTTATCAAGAAAAACTTTAGAATACAATTTGCAGCAAGCAAAACCGAAATGTTTTTCATTAAATTCAGTAAATAATAAATGTAAACATTCCTGAGGATCAAAAAGTTCATTTACTGTTGAGGGATAATTCAAACGGTTACCACCGTTTTTTCCATCTACAAAAACATCACATTTAGCTATTTTAGTTCCTGATTCTTTAATAGCGCTATATAAACGTTCCAACATAGAAGGCTCTATCCAATCATCCGCATCGACAAACGTAACGTATTGACCTCTTGCCTGGTCAATCCCTCTATTTCTTGCATGACTAACCCCACCATTTGCTTTATTATGAATGATAATTCGCTGATCTTGTAAGGCAAATTGCTGTAAAATAGAAAGGGATTCGTCAGTACTGCCATCATTAATCGTAATAATTTCGATTGGCTTTAACGTTTGTTGGCAAATACTTGCTAGACATTTCTTTAAATACGGTGCTGCATTATATACCGGTATAATGACAGTTACGAGGATTTCTGACCCCAAAATTTCATCCCTCCAGCTAGGCTGAGCATTTTCACTTTTCGAATCAAGTATTTTCTATCAGAAGCGGGAATGCCAAATGTGAACAAAGATATACCGAAAATAATACTGTATAAAGCAATATATAGTCCTAGAATGTACCAGGTATTTGTAAGTGGGAAAACAATAATAATGCCTTTCATTAAAAGGGACGCAATAACAATAGCTACGAAAAGCTTACTAATGCGTAGCCAAAATCTTTTAATATCTAGGTGTATTTTTTTTGCATAGTAAACATTGATAATACATACATTCCCAATAAATAATGATACAGCCGTTATAATAGCTGTTCCAATAACCCCGTAAAAATAGATGGCAGGAATAGATAGAATAATATTTATGCTAGCAAGTATGATTAATAATACCGTTCGAAACTTAAACATGTTTTTTGCCTTTAACACACTTAGCCCTATATTTTGAATTAAATCGACAGAAAAAGGCAACATGATGATCAGTACGATAGGATAAACAATTAAATATTCATCACCTATCCATAGTGAGATGAAAGTTTTACCAAATAAAAAAAAGCCACTTAGTACATAGCCAAGAATCATTAGCTGAATGGCACCAACATTGACAAATAACCGGTTAATCTCTATTAGGCCATTCGCTTGTGTCACTAACATTGAAATCTTTGGCAAATACAAATCACTGATTGCAAGTGCTAGTGCCATAAAAATCATAATAAATTGTATAGCAATCCCATAAACCGCTACATCTTCTGTTCCTTTAATAATCCCGAGTAATACTTGGTCAGTTTGCCAATAAATTTTGTCCACTATGACTGTCACAAATAGAAAAAATGAATAGACAAATATTTCTTTCATAAGACCAGAGTTATAACCAGAAAATATAAATCGTACTTTCAAAGTTTTCATACAGATTACAGAATTTATTATTAATACACATACATTTAAGCTAGCTACAATAAAAATCATCACCAATGCATCTGCACCTTGTAACAAGAAAAACAGCATCAGTAACGGTTGTACTATTACTTTTATAAATGAAGTTAAATTAATTAGTATGAATTTTTCATAGGCCTTAAGTATAGAAGAGAAAACACTTAATGGAAATTGCAAGGCAAAGCTTACGATCATCGCCATAACCATTACTTTTGCCTTTTCGATTTGCAAGGAAGATAAGCTTTGTCCAAAAATTGTCTCAACTTGGAAATACATAACACAACCAATGGCAAGGGTGAAAACACCTATAATCGAAAAAAGCCGCAGAAAAAAGCCATTTAGTCTAGCTTCCATCTCCTTATCGCCTGCTACTCGATTATTAGAAATATAACGAATAATTGCATTCCCTAAACCAAAATCTAATATAGTTAAATACCCAACAAAAACTGTCATTAATGTGTATAATCCGTATTCTTCTTGACCAAGAATTCGAATCATAATAGGGGTAAACACAATTGCCACAATAAATGTACAAAAAATAGATAAGTAAGAGAGAATAGCACCCATCCGAATTTCCTTCATTAGTCCATCTTGCCTCCACTAGTCCATTTATGGATTACACTTTACTCGAAAATCTTTGTACCATTTAATTTTTTACGTGTTTTATTTAACATATCAAAAGCATTCGGTCCAAATATTTTGTTTATTGCATATTTATATCGCATGACTTTTTTATGTCGTTTTTTTTGTTCTTCTGACAACCATGACCCATTAAAATGATGGATTGTAAAAGTATTAACAGTTTGGTTAATCTCTCCTGATTCGAAGTCTTTCGAACAGAAATATTCAAATGGATAAATGTGTAGATCGTCATCCAATTGGCTATGTTGATTTGACTCTGTAAATCCATATTTTTCTCTCGTTAAATCCGTAATGATGACAGTATTTGTTTGTTGGCCTTGTTCCGTATAAAAGCTTTTATCTTCATAATAATCCAGTAGCAACTTAATCCACGGATGCCCCTTTACTGCACCCATAATACCAGTTACACATGTATCACTACTTTCTCCGCCAGTAAATGCTCGATGGGATAAAAAGGGTGTTAACGATTGCACAACTTCTACATCTGTATCCAAGTAAATACCACCTTGTGTATATAGTGCATATAACCTTACATAATCAGCTACATAAGCATATTTTTTAGATTCGTAGGCTTCTTGTACAAATTGATTGGATTGAATATCAAATGATTTTTCATTCCATTCAATTAGTTCATAGTCAGGCATTAATTTTTGCCATGAGGCAATACACGCTTCAACTACCTGTGGGTAAGGATTTTCTCCAAACCAACAGAAGTGAATTTTTTTAGGGATCATTATACAATTTCCTTTCTGTTATGCAAATAAATTAATGCATATCACCTATCAAACTATCCCATTACTAATTTGATAAACTCTATCAGTTTTACCCTATCTAACAATAGGTTCCACTCTAGATAACTAACATCTGGCGTCACAAATTCAAAGCTATTTAAATTTGTCATCGTTAAGTTTGCTAAATTTCGGTGTAATTTAAAAAAGCGCCCTTGTGTTTTCTGTTCAAAATTGTTGACCCAAGGATAATCAGTCGAAACAATTTTCAAATCTAATGCGCAGTACTCGAGGAGCTTTGTTGAAGCTTGTAAATTAAAGGGGTACACATCTGGTATATAATTCAGCCCGTATTCTGCTTTTGACGCTAGAAGAGGAACTTCATGATAAGGAAGCGATCCTGAAAAGATAATATTTTTATAGTCTTTGAAAGATTTATATAATTCATTTGTTGGATTTCCTATTAATAAAATAGTGTTATCTTTTAAAGTTGTCGTAAAGGGCTTTAGCGCATGATCGATACCTCTTCCATGTCCCATATCACCAACATATACAAAATCGTACTCTTTTTTTGACGTTTTTATAAAAAAGTCTTTTGATATTCCCATATCTCGATGAATTTTTGGAATATTGCCCTTCATCTTTAAATCCTTTTCTACAAGTTCATTCAAAAATATGCGACCATGCGGTTTAATATTACATGTTTTTTTTACATAATTTTTCAACATCGCAAAGTGACCAATTGATAACGAATTATATTCATGGATAATCTTTGTCTCGCTTGAATATTTTTTAATATCTAAACCAGTAAATTTCCATAATAAATCTATATTGGCTATCGGAATTTCATTCATCTCCGCTGTTAAAATGGTTATAGCTTCAATATTATCCTGCTGATTTAAATATGCTGCATAGGCTGAAATTTCTGGTAAAAATGATTTTCCGCTATTGACAAATCCTATCTTCAAATAGATTATCCCTCCTTTTTACAAACGCTATTTTTCATTAAATTGGTCTTTTTACTATTTCTATTACTTTGATTCTCGTTTTATTCATATTTGAACTATCAATTATGAGTTTTATGATGGGTAAATGAATTGCCAGAAAGAACAAATAAAACGATCATTATCGGCGTTGTATAAATAATTATTTCCGTCATTGAAAGTAGAATATAGGTGATAAGTATTAAAAATGGTAATAGTTGTAGCATTTTCGCATACTTTACTTTTTTTTTGGCAAAAGAAAATGCATTCCATACTAATGTTGCTACGAATAATAGAAAAAATGTAACCGCCAACCAACCATACTGAGCTAATAGGGCGATAAAAGTATTATGTGCATCCAATTGGCCAACATGATAATTCTCTCCATGCCCAAATAATGTGGAATCTTTTATTATATTTTGCCAAATAGCCATTCGTCCATCAGATATATCAGCAGATTTTCGCTGAAATTTCCCTACAATATTTTGAACTGCTTCGTTTAGTATCGGAAATTTACTAAGACTAAAAATGAATATCATACTTAGTACACATAGAACTGAAACGAGTGCGCCTACTATTCTAATACTTGAAGTGTTTTGAATAGCTAACATGGTTATACTCATTATGACACCGATTAGTACGGTGATGGCAGCCGTTCTACTTTGTGTTAGTAAAATAGTATAAAAAACAAAAAAGAATAGGCTTACTAGGAATACGATTGTAACTTTTTTCGTATCAACCTGAAAATATTGAACAGCCCCAGCTAGTAATACGACTGCAAATAATGCCATGACCAATCCCATCATGTTCGGGTTGCTATAAATCCCCGCAAATGCGTTGAAAACAACTCGATTCATGAAAAAAGATAAGAGTAAAATAATGAGATGTGAGACACAAATACTAATTGCTAGCACATGTAAAGTAGATGTTTGAAAAGAGTTATATATAATCGATAACCCTATATACATCACAAGCATACATACAATATTCTTAAGTGATCCCATATCTGAATTGGCTAAAGTACTTATTAGCCCACAAATAATAAATAGATAGAAAAATAAATCGCTCACATACATTCTACGAATATTTTCGTTGCGATTATAGATAAAAAGGATGATTGGAAAGATGGAAAAAAAGACAGTAAAGTAAATTAGTATGGGTATTTCATAAGATAATGCACTAGAGAGTAGTAATACGCTCATACACATTGTTAGTATAAAAAACCGCACTTTCATCACCCCACTATTGCTTTATTTCGTTTTTTTATATTGTGAAAAGATGCCACCATTTTCTTTCGCTTATAACGATTGGCTCCGCAATTAATAGCTGCTTATTTTCTAAAACACGCTCATTGTTTTCAAGGAAAAGGTTGACCATATCCAGCTGTTTCATTTTCTCCAAGTAATCTAACCCAGCTTCAAAAAGCAGTGGTCTTGTAGACATATTATGGACATCTGAGCCATACGTATGAACAAGTCTTGCTTCTATTAAATTCATTGCACACTGTCGGGCTTTTTTCCCAAAATGCCCAGTAATGCTACCCGCTGTAATTTGTGCTAATGCCCCTTCACGAATTAATTGTTCAAGAAGTGCTACATTTTGTTGAATAGCTCTATTTCGCTCTGGATGTGCAATAATGGGTGTAATACCTGATGCTACTAATAGCCTAATCATTTCTTTACAATAAAAAGGTATCGTTTCCGAAGGTAATTCCAGTAATAGATAGTTTGAGTTTGCCAACATATGAAGCTGTTTAGTTGTGCTATATTCTAAAATATTTTCATTTATGTGCACTTCATGTCCAGGAAATATTTTGATTGGCCATGCTCTTTTTGCTATTTCTAGCTGTAAAGTATGTACTTGATGTAATACATTTTCATATGACACATCGTATATTGGATGTTTGGCATGAGGGGTAGTAATAATGGCTGTTATGCCTTGCATCACAGCATGTTCTATTATTTGCAATGACTCAGCAAGTTGTTGTGGTCCATCGTCAACTCCGTATAATAAATGACTGTGAATATCAACCATGCTCTTTCATCTCCCTATCCCAATTCATCACCTAAATATTTCCACCAATTTAGTGAAAATCTAATTGATTTTAAATAAAGGTACTTATTGTATATATGCCATTTCACGATAAATATGACAGTAGCTCACTTACAACCAAGTTACTAAAAAAACGCCTTTTACTCTATTTCGAGTAAAAGACGTTTCTGTATTACAATTATTTCGCATATTCCACGGCACGTGTTTCACGAATAACCGTTACTTTAATATGACCTGGATAATCAAGTTCTTCTTCAATTCGCTTACGGATATCTCTCGCTAAGCGATGTGAAGCTAAGTCATCAATTTTTTCAGGTTGTACAATTATACGGATTTCACGACCAGCCTGAATCGCAAAGGATTTTTCTACGCCATCATAGCTTTCAGAAATTTCCTCTAACTTTTCAAGTCTGCGGATATAGTTTTCAAGCGTCTCACTTCGAGCACCTGGACGAGCTGCTGATAATGCATCAGCTGCAGCCACTAATACCGCGATGACAGATGTTGCTTCTGTATCACCATGGTGGGAAGCAATACTGTTTATAACGACCGGATGTTCCTTGTATTTTGTTGCCAATTCCACACCGATTTCGACATGGCTACCTTCAACTTCATGGTCAATTGCCTTACCAATATCATGTAATAAGCCTGCACGGCGAGCTAATGCTACATCTTCACCAAGTTCAGCAGCGAGCAAGCCTGATAAATATGCGACCTCAATGGAATGTTTTAGGACGTTTTGTCCATAACTTGTACGATATTTCATGCGGCCTAAAATCTTCATTAAATCTGGATGTAAATTATGAATGCCAATTTCAAATGTTGTCTGCTCACCTGTTTCGCGGATTTGTTCATCCACTTCACGACGAGATTTTTCGACCATTTCCTCAATTCGAGCAGGGTGAATGCGGCCATCCTGTACAAGTTTTTCAAGTGCAAGTCGAGCCGTTTCACGACGAATCGGATCAAAGCCTGATAAAATAACCGCCTCTGGAGTATCATCAATTATTAAATCTATACCTGTTAACGTTTCCAAAGTTCGGATGTTACGACCTTCACGACCAATAATACGACCTTTCATTTCATCATTTGGCAAGTTCACGACAGATACTGTTGTTTCAGCAACATGATCTGCTGCAAAACGTTGCAGTGCCAGTGATAAAATTTCACGTGCTTTTTTATCTGATTCTTCCTTCGCACGTGTCTCAGCTTCCTTCGTCATCACAGCAATATCAGTTGTTAGCTCTTTTTCTACTTCTCCTAAGATAATAGCTTTTGCTTCATCTCTAGTTAAAGCAGAAATTCGCTCTAGCTCTGATTTTTGCGAGGCAACGAGCTCGTCCACTTTGCTTTCCATCTGTTCAATATGCTGTTGTCTTTCGCTTAGAGCTTGTTCTTTACGCTCTAAACCTGCTTCTCTCTTATTTAGAGCATCATCTTTGCGATCAAGATTCTCTTCTCTTTGCAATAAACGGTTCTCTTGTTTCTGAAGTTCTGAACGACGTTCACGAATGTCATTTTCTGCTTCAGTACGAAATTTGTGAGTTTCATCTTTGGCTTCAAGTAGTGCTTCTTTCTTCAATGCCTCCGCTTCTCGTTTTCCTTCTTCAACGATTGTTTCAGCGACATGTTTAGCACCAGTGATTTTTGAGTCATTCACTTTTTTCATGTAGATATAGCTAACAGCGGCACCAACGATGAGTCCAAGCAAAGCGGAGATGATAGTAATTCCATCCATATGAACACCTCCTCTTGCTATTTGGGTATTACAGTTTCAGTCGGCGCATACATCAATTTCGCCTTGGCATAATAATAGACATCTGCCAAAGTCTTCATTTAATAGATCTTCAAAAGCCATTATAAATGAAGTCAGAATGTACTGCCTATTTAAAGTCATAATTCAGAAATTATACATTTTTAATTGTATAGCTAGCCTTAAGCTCTGTCAAGGATAGTCGGGCATCTGTTCGCCCTCTCAAGAAAAAAAGTAAGTCATATCCATTAGGAGAATTAATTACCTAATACTTTTTACACTAACGCTTATTTTATCTTTTATCATTAATGCGTAGAAGCAGTACTTAGGAATTATTTTTATAAAAATGTCATTCATAACTTTCGAAGAATATATGGATAACCTAACAACAAAACGGCATTCTCCAGTATGTGTAAATAAAAAAATGCATTGCTCTCACTATAAAGAGTGGGAACAATGCATTTATATTATTCATCTTCAAGAAGAAGCTTTAATTCCTCATCCATATCTTCCTCTTCATCATGCGCAGCAATTGTGTAAGCTGAAGATGCAATACCGTAAGAAGCACGAATTTTATTTGCGATGTCGTCTAGTACTGCTGGATTTTCTTTTAAATATTGTTTAGCATTTTCACGACCTTGACCTAGGCGCTCATCACCGTAAGCATACCAAGAACCGCTTTTTTGAACGATGTCTAGTTCAACACCTAAATCGACTGTTTCGCCCTCTTTTGAAATTCCTTCACCGTACATAATATCAACTTCTGCTGTACGGAATGGTGGCGCTACTTTGTTTTTCACAATTTTAATTTTTGTACGGTTACCCATAATGTCATTACCTTGTTTAATGGCTTCTGCACGACGTACTTCTAAGCGAACGGAGCTATAGAATTTAAGTGCACGACCACCAGGTGTTGTTTCTGGGTTTCCGAACATGACACCGATTTTTTCACGTATTTGGTTAATGAAAATAGCAATCGTTTTTGATTTATTGATAGCACCTGAAAGCTTACGTAAGGCCTGAGACATTAAACGGGCTTGTAAACCAACATGCGAATCACCCATATCTCCTTCGATTTCTGCTTTCGGAACTAATGCTGCTACGGAGTCAATAACGATGATATCGATAGCACCACTACGCACTAATGCCTCTGCGATTTCAAGCGCCTGTTCTCCTGTATCTGGTTGAGATAATAGAAGTTCATCAATATTGACGCCCAATTTTTGTGCGTAAATTGGATCTAGTGCATGCTCAGCATCGATAAACGCTGCTTGTCCACCATTTGCCTGCACTTCTGCAATGGCATGAAGAGCAACCGTTGTTTTACCTGATGATTCTGGGCCATATACTTCAATAATACGTCCACGTGGATAGCCACCAACACCTAATGCAGCATCAAGTGCTAGCGAACCACTTGAAGATGTAGCGATTTCTAAATCCGTCTTTTCACCAAGTTTCATGATGGAACCTTTACCAAAATTCTTTTCAATTTGTTTTAACGCCTGTTCTAAGGCAGCTTTACGATCACTCATTCATTTTCCTCCTTTGAAAACTGTTCACTGTTTTTCTCTATCTCTACTATACTTGTTTTTGAGAGAAGACGCAAGAAAAAAGCGAACGTTTATTCGTTTTTCTTCAAAATAAAAATTTGGGTAACTTTCCATTACCCAAATTTCTATTTTCAACATATTTAACTTCTTTCAGCAATATTTTCTGTAGCGAAAGCAAAGCGTCAGCTACAAGTTTGCCGAGGAATAATTGATTAACGTTTTTTAAAGCCTCTTTCTTCCAAAAGTTGCATTAAATAATGACAAGTAAATTTCGCCGCGCGCAGTCGATTTGTATTGCGCATACCTGATAAATGAAGTAAATACGTTATTGGTTTATCATCGCCAATGGCAAGACCAATCCAAACCGTCCCCGCTGGTTGATGATCATGGGCTGTAGGACCTGCCGCACCTGTTAATCCAATACCAATATCCGTATCAAACTTTTTACGTACAGCACTAGCCATAGCCGCCGCACATTCACTGCTTACAATCCCATGTGTAGTTAAAAATTCTTTTGAAATACCGAGTTGCTTAATTTTAGCCTCTTCCGTATACGTAACAACGCCACCAACAAGGGCATCCCCTACACCCGGTATTTCAGCAAGTTCTGACTGAAATAATCCTGCTGTTAAACTTTCTGCTGCAGAAATTGTTAACTTATTGTCTAGTAACATTTCTACTGTTTTAGAGGCAAGAGAATCGTCATCTATACCGTATTGATAGTCCCCAACAAGCGCTTGAATCTCTGTTACCTTTGCGGCAATAAGATGCTGCGCTTCTAGCTCCGTTTCTGCTTTAGCTGTTACACGCAATGTAACCTCGCCGTCAGAAGCAAGTGGAGCAACAGTTGGATTTGTTTGCGAATCTAAAATATGTTGGACACGAACCTCAAGCTCCGCCTCTCCAATTCCATAAAAACGCATAACATGCGATGTAATTACCCCTCCAGCGTTTAACATCGCACCAAGCTTTGGCTTTGCTTCAAACTGGAACATTGGCTCAAGCTCTTTAGGTGGCCCCGGCAGTAAAATATACGTACGTTCATCCTTAGTTACTATCATGCCAGGTGCCATACCGTGATGGTTTGCAAGCACCTCACTACCCGCTAGTATTAAAGCCTGCTTACGATTATTATCCGTCATTGGACGTCCTCGTTTTGCAAAAAACTGCTCAATATTAGCCAGTGCGATATCATCAAATTCGAGAGAAACGTCCAGATGACGCGCAATCGTTTCCTTTGTTAAATCATCCTTTGTAGGCCCAAGCCCACCAGAGAAAATGATTAAATCAGCACGAGTCTCTGCAATGGAAATAGCCTCTTCCAAACGTTGTGCATTATCTCCAACAACAGTGTGATAATATACATTTATTCCCAACTCTGACAACTGACTAGAAATAAATCTTGCATTTGTGTTCGCAATCTGACCAAGCAATAACTCTGAGCCAACTGCAAGAATTTCAGCATTCATGACCCTCAAGACCTCTCTTATTTAGACTCAAGTAAGACACGTCGATTTAGATAGAAATAATCCCATCCAGACCATAGCGTAAAGAACAATGCAATATATAGCATAATTGTATCGAATGGAAGACCGATAAGTGTAAAAATTGTATTGTGTAAAAGTGCTGCACCGATGGCCACAATTTGAGCCCACGTTTTAATTTTGCCAAGCTGGTTGGCCGCAACAACTTCTCCTTCACCTGCCAATATTAAACGAAGGCCAGTAACTGCAAACTCACGACTAATAATAATGATTATTATCCATGCAGACGCCATATCAAGCTCTACCATTAAAATAAAAGCCGCTGAAACTAGCAACTTGTCAGCAAGTGGGTCTAAAAATTTCCCAAATGTCGTCACAAGATTGTACTTACGTGCATAAAAACCATCCACCCAATCAGTCGCTGAAGCAATAATAAAAATGAGTGCACCTACAAAATGATGAACAGGCATCGTCGCACCGAATAGTGACATTGTTCCCCAGCCAAAATCAAACATCATAACAATGACAAAAAACGGAATAAGTAAGATTCGAGAGATGGTAATTTTATTTGGAATGTTCATTTTTCTAACACCTTTCATGATGAAAGAAAGTAGTCATCGCTAGATGACTACTATTCTTTATTGAAATTGATGACGATGTTTTGCGTTACAATTTGCTGTGCATACGTTAAAGGCTCGTCATTAATGTATACTTTAGCTTGCGCTGAATTACCTAAGCGGATACGGGCGTAATTTTGAGATGTTGCGTCGAATTCTACTACTTCTCCTGCATTATATACACGAGTATCTGACAGTAATTCTTGTTGCTGTTGGTTACGAATACCGATAAATGTAGGACCTGATACTTCAATACGTATTTTAAATGCATCTGTACCTGTTAACGTATAAGAAGTTGTCGCACGGTCTGCTTCAATAACCCCAGCTGAAATCGATTGCTTAACCTCTTCCGTTTGCTTTTCGTCAGGTGTTTCCTCTTTTGAATCTGCTGAGTCTTGTTTGTTATTTGTTTGAGCTTTTTTTTGCTCTTTATCTTTTTCTGTATCTATTGGTTTTACTTTTGTATCATATTCTATTTCCGATGGAGTATCGCCTATAGCATCATCTGGCACTACTTTATTTTTAGACTGCATTAGCACCCAAATCACCACAATAATGACAATGATAAATAAACCAACGGTTATTTTCGGCATTGCCTCCATCATTTTAGTAGAAGGACCTTTCGAAACTTTTCTTCTACTTGGGCTACTCGTCATCGATTGACTTACTTGATTGTTTGGAGTACCTGGTAGCTCGCTTTTATAAGTTTCTAAAAGCTCCTCTGCGTCCAAACCAACAGCGTCAGCATATTGTTTAATAAAAGCTCGTACATAAAACGAACCAGGCATAATCGAATAATTACCCTCTTCAATACCTATTAAATAACGCTTTTGAATTTTCGTTATTTCTTGTAAATCGTCTAAGCTGTAGCCTTTAGACAGTCTCGCCTCTTTCAGTCGAGTCCCTAATTCTGCCACTCATAACACCTACTTTAATATCAAATTAAAAATTAAATCCACCAAATGAATTAGATTCGGACATCATTTGGCTTTTTTCCATTATTTCATACGTAATTTCTTCATCTGGGTGATGACGCAATTCAATGATATAATCAAAATCCTCTATCTTATATTCTGAATGCTGAACAAACATGTCTGGATGCTCGATGACCTTAATGGAAGGCATACTCATCATTTCACGCACTAGTTGCAAATGTCGCTCATCAGATGAACGACGTGTCACAATGCCATCTAATATAAAAATATTATTGTCACTGAATTCATCACCAGCAAGTTTATTGCGAACAGTCTGCTTAATCATTGTAGACGATAAAAAAATCCATTTTTTATTGGCACATACACTTGCAGCTACAATTGATTCAGTTTTTCCAACACGAGGCATTCCACGAATCCCAATAAGCTTATGCCCGTCTTTTTTAAATAGCTCAGCCATAAAGTCAACTAAAATACCAAGTTCATCTCGTACGAAGCGGAAGGTATTTTTTTCATCTGCATCTCGAGGAATATAATGACCGTGCCTAATGGCTAAACGATCACGGAGCTTAGGTTGTCGAAATTTGGTAACGTTAATATGTTCCATTGTCGAAACAATTGTACGAAAACGCTCAATTGTTTCATCGTTGTCTGTATGCACTAACATACCACGTCGATCCTCATCGACACCATTTATTGAAATAATATTGACACGAAGCATCCCTAAAAGTGAAGCAATATCTCCTAATAATCCAGGGCGATTCACCTGAATTTCATATTCAAAGTACCAATCGCTCAAACACACTCGTTCCCTTCCTATTAGTTAACGTAAAAAATCCTTTATAAGTTCCATCATAGCTGATTTTTTATGTAATGGAAAGTTAGAATACATGGAATTATGAGGTTATTTTTAAAAACTTACTATTTTTTTTTTCAACGTACGAAATAGGCTTACATACGTTCCCTTTTCTATGTAAAAATTGCTTTTTTATATAGAAAAAAGAGGAGATAACTCTCCTCTTTGTTTTACTGTACATGTTTATTTTGTACAAGTTTAACGACACAATTCGCCAGTGCGTGTTTTTCCTCTTCAGAGGCAACGCCCCATAAATCCGACAGCACTCGCTCTTGTTCATTTTTAGGATCGACATTTGTCGCCAAATATTCTCCAATTTGTACAGCAGCTTGTTGAATCATTTGCGATGGCATACCGCTTGATTCTGCTCGCATAACGTTTTGACCTAAAAACGAAGTCCATTTTTGCCAGTTTTCTAAAATAGTCATATGTTCCTCCTCCTTTACACATGTAGTATGTGCGAAAAAGAACATTATATGTACCAGCCACCGTTTAATCTAATAACTTGTCCCGTTACATAATCTGCTTTTCCAGAAAGATAAAAACGTACCATTTCAGCAACATCCGTTGTTTGTCCGGTTATACCTAGTGGAATGTCCTCTAAAATATATTCAAGCTCTTCTTCGCTTAAATGACTGTTCATCGAGGTATTAATAAAACCAGGTGCAATGGCATTAACACGAATATGTGACAGTGCGGCTTCTTTCGCATATGACTTCACAAAAGCATGTTGGGCGCCTTTCACAGTGGCGTAAAGTGCTTCACCAGCTGATCCAGCCTCTCCCCAAATTGAACCAATAAAAAGCACATAGCTGACATCATGAGCGCGTAGCTTTGATGATAGCAATGCCGTAAGACGCATTGGATTTTGTACATGGACACGCCATAATGCCTCCATATCCTCCACCGTAGTATCTTCCAGCAGAGAATAATGTGCTTGACCATTTGCAAAGACAATCGCTTGCACATTAAAAATTTGAGATGCTAGCAATTGTGCCCCGGACGCTTTCGAAAAATTTCCCTGTACAAGCATAAACTCCTGTGCAGGGAAACTTTCTGAAAGGGAGCAGTATAGAGCCTGTGCTGCTTTTTCATTGTTTGAAAAGTGTATGTAGATGGACCAACCGTCTTCTGCCAGACTTCGACAAATAGCACGGCCAATCTCACCCGATGCACCTAAAACGAGCGCAAACTTTTTCACTATACGCCCTTCTCAGTAGGTAAAATTTTAAAGACAGTTTGTTGAGATTCACCTTGAACTGAAGAAAACGCTTTTTTCAAATCTTCAATCGTTAGTTCTTCTAGTACAGGCACAATATCGAACAAATTCATCTCATTAAACGAATAACGTGTAAATTGGTTGGCGATAAATTCAATAGAGTTCAGTGCACGTAGGAAGAAACCTATTTTTTTACGTTTTACTCGTTCTAAATCGGTACTTTCAAAATGTGCATCTCCATCATACTTTGCTAATTCTTCCTTAATAGCTTTCTCTAATGCAGCCGGGTCTGTAGAATCTGAGCCAATCATAGCAAATCCAAAGCCTTTTTCTAACGTGAAATCAAATGCATATGTTTCATCAATTAATCCGTCATCATAAACGTTCTCATAAAATTTAGATGTACGTCCAAAAATAAGTTCAAGTGCAATTTGAACAGACAGCTCATGTTTTAACATGTCACGCCCAGAAAGATTTGTTTCTTTTGCTTTTAAGCCGATATAGATCTTAGGTTTTTGTACATCCATATGCAGCTCACGTTCTTTGATAGCAACTTCTGTCGGCTCTTGATCGAAAAAGCGTTGAATTGGTGTTGGTTCAGGGAATTCTTTTTTGTCTTGATTGTCACGAATAAACGTCATCATTTCATTAGGATCTACTGCACCAATGACAAACAATAACATATTGGACGGATGATAAAATGTATTGTAGCACGTATATAAATGGTCGGCAGTAATACCATCAATTGACTCAATTGTACCAGCGATATCAATTTTTACTGGATGATTATGATACATATTTTCGATTGTACCGAAATATAAGCGCCAATCCGGCTGATCGTCGTACATCGTAATTTCCTGACCAATAATGCCCTTTTCCTTATTAACAGTTGCTTCTGTAAAGTAAGGCTCTTGAACAAAATTTAATAATGTTTCTGTGCTGTTATAAATATTGTTAGTTGAAGAAAATAAATACGCTGTACGTGTAAATGATGTAAAGGCATTGGCTGAAGCGCCGAATCCACTAAACTTTTGGAAGACATCTCCATCTTCTTTTTCAAACATTTTATGCTCTAAGAAGTGGGCAATACCATCTGGTACTGTCATGCTTTCAGTTCCACCAATTGGCACAAAAGTACGGTCAACAGAACCATATTTTGTGGTGAACGTTACAAAAGTTTTAGAAAAGCCTTTTTTCGGTAATATATAGACATCTAAGCCATTTTCTAGTTTTTCATAATACAATGTTTCATCTAATTGTTTGAATTCAATTGTTTTCATTGTGCGGCTTGCTCCTTCCCACTTAAGAAATAGACCGCTTCTAGCTGTACTTGCTTCGCCATTTCAACAATATCTTGCTTGGTCACAGCTTTCCATTTACTTGCCCAAGCCTCAACAGTGAACTCTTCGGGTAAATCTTTATATTGGTCAAAAATTTCTATTTGTCCTCGAGCAGAATCCAATGCTTCTTTTAGCTGATTCGTCAGCATTGCCTTTGTTTGCTCTATTTCCAAATCTGTAATATCGCCCGCTTGCATAACGGCAAGTTGTTCCTTAATTAGTGATAACGCTTTTTCCTCATTCTTTGGTTCAATCCCAGATACAACAAAGACTAAGCCATAATGTGATGCATATGAGCTAGACGCGTAGTAGGCTAAACTTTCCTTTTCACGAACATTCATAAATAATTTGGCGTGAGGGTAGCCACCAAATACGCCGTTAAAGATTTGCATTTTGGCGAAATCAGCGTCACCAAATCGTACTGGTGTACTAAAGCCAATATGCAACTTTCCTTGCTTCATTTCTTGTTGTTCACGTACATAATCATTTTGTGGATGCTGTTGTGGAAGTACAGCAAGAATTTCTTCAGGTGTACGATCATTAAATGGTAGCGCTTCTTTTAGCTTCGCTACGATTTCTTCTTCATTGATATCACCCGCGACATAAATGTCTATTTTATCGTTAGCAAGCATGGATTGATATGCTTCAAACAATGATGTAGGGGTAATTTTTTGAATGTCCTCGATAGTTCCATTAGCAGAAATAGAGGCCGGTTCATTTGGACGTAAAATTTGTTGAATGCGTTGCTGCGCAAAACGAGATTTATCGTCAAAAATGGACTCAATACGCTGAATGACCGTTTTCTTTTCACGTCCCACAATCGATTCCTTAAATACACCATTTTCTATATTCGGTTCAAATATTGCTGTGTGCAATAAATCGAGTACCTCGTTTAAAACACTAGTATTTGCCAAATAATGATCATTAACAGCTTCTACATTCATCAATACTGTATGTTCATTACCACGTTTAGATGTGTCGAAATATAACACTGTGCCATACAAGTCATCCAAGAAACTTCGGAATGCAGCTGTTGTCTTATATTTCGCATTACTGTGTTGCAAAACATTTGTTAACACTGTACGTTCAGACGCATTTGCCGCCGTTAATGCTCTTCTCCATTTAATTGAAAAATTTACGGTTTTAAATTGGGTCGTTTGTCGGATATGCAAATTGACACCTTTTGCAAAAGGTATTGTTTTAAACATATATAGAACCCTCCTTATCTTTCTTAATATAACAAAGTACTACACATACTATACATGTCTATTGTCTATAATTGCAAAAAGAATCCAAAGTATGTATATGAAATGTGTGAAATTACATTTGGTTGTTGAGGAACCTGTACATACAAGCACATAAAGATCAACCACCAACCATTATTTTCCCAAACACTTGAAATATGTACAAGGAAAAAGACTGAGCATTTTCGCCCAGTCTTTCGTGTCAACAATTATCTGTTTGTTATTAGCGTTTCCCTTTAATATAAGGTTGACCACTAGCTTTTGGTGCATTTGCTTTACCGATAAATCCTGCTAATGCAAAAATCGTTAAGACGTACGGTAAAATTTGTAAGTAAACAGCAGGAATATCTTGAATGTAAGGAATTCCACTTCCTGCAACACTTAACGTTTGTGCTACTCCAAAGAATAAAGCTGCACCTAATGCACCGATCGGATGCCATTTCCCAAAAATCATTGCAGCAATAGCCATAAAGCCTTGACCAGCAATTGTTGCATGTGAGAAATTGCCTGCAATCGATTGCGCATATACTGCACCACCAAGACCACCTAATGCCCCAGAGATGACAACAGCAATGTAGCGCATTCTATTCACTTTTACACCCATCGTATCTGCAGCCATTGGATGTTCACCAACAGCGCGTAAGCGTAAGCCAAATGGTGTTTTATAAATGATAAACCATGCCCCAATAGCTACTGCAAAAGCTAATATCGATGTACTGTAGACATTTTGGAATAATAATGGACCAAAGAACGGTATGTCCTCTAAATAAGGGATAGCGAAACGATTTATTGCATAGGTTTGGTCAATCATATCTGTTTGACCTTTATCATAAATCATTTTCACCAAGAATACGGATACCGCTAAACCTAATAAGTTGATAGCAACCCCCGATACTGTTTGATCGGCACGGAAGGAAATAGACGCAACTGCATGAAGAAGTGAAAAGATTCCCCCAATAATGAAAGCCGCCAGCATTGCCATCCAAATTGTTGCTGAACCGAATGTTGAAGCATATTCTAAATTGACATAAATACCAACAAATGCTCCAACAATCATTAAACCTTCTAATCCGATGTTTACTACACCAGAACGTTCAGAGAATACACCACCGATTGCCGTAAAAATTAACGGTGTTGCATAAAGAATCGCCGAAGGGATGATGAAATATAACATTTCTAAAAAGCCCATGTTATTGTCCCTCCTTTTTCTTGCTCAACTTTTGTAATGCTACTCGAATAATATAGCCTGATGCCACGAAGAAAATAATTAACGCGATAATAATAGACACGATTTCTTCTGGAATACCTGCAGCATTCGGCATATTTAGCGCTCCGTATTTAAGTGAGCCGAATAATGAAGCCCCGAATACAACCCCTAGTGGCGTGTTGGCACCAAGTAAGGCCACGGCGATCCCATCGAAACCTATACCTGTAAAGCCTGGTTTAATAGAGGCGTTTCCGAAAGTACCTAGTGCCTCCATAGCACCAGCAAGACCAGCGAACATACCTGAAATTGTCATAGCTAAAATAATGTTTTTATTGACGCTCATACCAGCATAGTCTGCAGCATTCTTGTTAAAGCCTACCGCTTTTAGCTCATATCCGCGTGTTGTTTTTTCTAAAATGAACCACATAACCATTACCATTAATAGTGCAACAATGATGCCATAGTGAAGACTTGAATTGTCTGTAAGCTCTCTTAAAAACGGAGAACGTAATGAAGCTGATACATGAACGCGTTCTGTTTTAAAGCCACCGTCAGACAAGTTTTTAATAACTGCATTTGCAATATAAAGCGCAGTGTAGTTTAACATAATTGTCGCAATAACTTCGTGAACTTTAAATTTCGCTTTTAAGAAACCTGCAATAAAGGCCCAAAATGCACCTGCAGCTGCGGCTGCAAGTAATGCTAATGGTAAGTGAATGACTTTAGGTAGATCAAATGCAGATCCTACCCAAGCTGCTGCTAACCAACCTAAAATTAACTGACCTTCTACACCGATGTTGAATAAACCTGTGCGGAAGGCAAATGCTACCGCAAGACCCGCCAATATGTACGGTGTTATTTGACGAATTGTGTTCCCAATTGAATATGAATCTCCAAAAATACCTGTCCAAAGGGCGCTATAACCTTGTACTGGGTCATAACCGCTAACTACCATTACGATAGCACCAACAATTAAACCGATAATGATAGAGATGATAGGAACGAGTATATTAATGACACGATTTGACATTAGTCGTTCCCCTCCTTCGCGTCATTCATGTTATTTTTATTACTTTGTCCTGCCATTAATAGGCCCAGCTCTTGTTCAGTTGTTTCTTTTGGATTTAACTCATCCACAATTTGACCGTCATAAATAACAGCAATACGATCCGAAACATTCATGACCTCATCTAATTCAAATGAAATTAACAGTACGGCTTTTCCTTTGTCACGTTGCTCAATAAGGCGAGAGTGAATAAATTCAATTGCCCCTACGTCAAGACCACGTGTTGGTAAAGCAGCAATCAATAAATCTGGATTACGATCAATTTCACGACCGATAATCGCTTTTTGCTGGTTACCGCCTGAAAGGGCACGTGCTGGAGTCATTTCACCATTACCAGTACGCACATCATATTCTTCAATGATTTGGCGTGCTTTTTCAGACACTTTCTTGTAGTCCATGACAAAGCCCTTAGCGATTGGAGACTGATAATATGTTTGTAGTGCGATATTATGACCTATTGGGAAATCTAACACTAAACCATGCTTATGGCGATCTTGTGGGATATGCCCAACGCCTTCCTCCGTAATTTTTCGAGGCTTCATATTTGTTATATCTTTGCCATTTAATCTAACGTTACCACTTTTAATTTTACGTAGACCCGTTATAGCCTCGATTAACTCGGATTGTCCGTTGCCATCGATACCCGCAATACCAACAATTTCACCTTTACGTACTTTTAAGTTCAAACCTTTTACTTTATTGATATTACGATAGTCTGTAACAACCAAGTTTTCGATTGTAAGTACTTCATCAGTTGGTTTTGCTTCTGTTTTTTCTGTTTTAAATTCGACTTGGCGTCCAACCATCATTTCAGCTAATTGGTTAGGATTTGTTTCAGCAGTTATAACTGTCCCAATCCCTTCCCCTTTTCGAATAATCGTCACACGGTCAGAAACTTCCATAATTTCTTTTAGCTTATGAGTAATTAAAATAATGGATTTGCCCTCTGCAATTAAACGGCGCATTATTTGAATTAGTTCTGTAATTTCCTGTGGTGTTAAAGATGCCGTAGGTTCGTCAAAGATTAAAATTTCTGCACCGCGGTATAGTGTTTTTAAAATTTCAACACGCTGTTGCATCCCCACAGTAATATCCTCGATTTTGGCATATGGATCAACATCTAAACCATATTTCTCAGAAAGTGCCTGTACTTTCTTTGCCGCATCTTTAATATTAATAACACCCATTTTTGTAGGTTCAGAGCCTAAAATAATGTTCTCTGTTACTGTAAAATTTTCCACCAACATAAAATGCTGATGCACCATACCAATCCCTAGATCATTGGCCACATTTGGATTTGTAATTTTAACAGCCTTCCCACGAACTTGAATTTCGCCACCCTCTGGTTGATACAAACCAAAAAGGACGTTCATTAAAGTCGATTTACCTGCACCATTTTCACCTAGCAATGCATGGATTTCGCCTTTTTTCAGTTGGAGGGTGATGTTATTATTCGCCACGAAATTACCGAATTCTTTTCGGATTCCTAGCATCTCAATCACGTATTCCAATTTCGTCACTCCCTTAATAGGCACTTTTATCAATTTCGCCTTGGCGTAATTGCGGCTGTCGCCACAGAAAACATTTTGTAGCTGTCGCTTTGCTTTCGCTACATAAAACATTACTGACGCTTTGTTAACACTCCGCTTTCGCACAGATAAACAATACGTCCAGTTTTTGAAACCGTTATTTAGACAAACTTAAAACTAGCTATAGTCACTGTTAGTTCAACGTTTTTTCACATCGACAGCAATGACCTCAGCCAGAGGTTCCATCTTCGCTCAGTGGCATTATGTACCCTATTAACAAAAATTCACGCATATCATGTCCCACTAATAGAGGTAGATATTCTTCTGAATGAAGATAAATTAATACAGGAAAGGTCATCGTTAGAAACCTTTCTTCTATTAACTTGTTACCATCATTACTATTCTTTCGATAAACTCATAGAAAAATTACTACCTCTATGGTAAACAAATAGAATCCAACAGAGTATTGCAAATAGTCGAAATATAACGATAGATTGAAAAATCATCATAAGGGCCTTTTAAAAGTCCCTTATGATGATCAAAAGATGAATTATTTTTTCACTTTTTCCGGAACTTTAATTTCACCTTTAGCAATTTTTTCTTTATATTCATCAATGACAGTTTGAACATCTGCTGGGATTGCACCACGAGAATCTGCAAGTTTCACGCCGTCTTCAGCTAAACCATAAGTAAGTGTTTTGCCACCAGGGAATTCACCGTTTTTAGCTTTATTTGAAATATCTATAACTGCTGCGTTAACACCTTTTAACATAGAAGTTAATGTAACGTTTGTTTTATCATCCACTTTACCTTCTTCGTATTGGTCAGCATCTACACCAATTACCCATACATTTGCATTAGGATCTTTTTTCTTACGTTCCTTGGCCTCAGAGAATACACCGTTACCAGTTGCACCAGCAGCGTGGAAGATAATATCTACGCCTGAAGAATACATGCTATTAGCTGTCATTTTACCAAGATCAGCTTTATCAAATGCGCCAGTATATTTTCTTTTAATATCAATATCTGGATTTACTGTTTTAGCCCCTTCAACGAATCCAGCTTCAAAGCGATTAATAACGGGAATATCTCCTCCGCCAACGAAGCCGATTTTCCCTGTTTTAGACATTTTTGCAGCTGCTACACCAGCTAAGAAGGCACCTTCTTGCTCTTTGAACATAATAGATGCTACGTTGTCTGCTTTTACTGAAGCATCAACGATTGCGAATTTTTTATCTGGATTTTCTTCAGCTATTGCAGTCATAGCATCTTCCATCAAATAACCAATACCAAATACTAAATTAAAGTCACGACGTAATAATAAGTTTAAATTTGATTCATAGTCAGCGTCTGATTTTGATTGTAAGTAATCGAAGCCACCATTACCTTTTTTTAGGTTATTTTCTTCACCGTAAGCTTGAACACCTTCCCAAGCAGATTGGTTGAATGATTTATCATCAACGCCACCTACGTCAGTAACCATTGCTACTGAGAATGCTTCTTTTTTGTCTTCGCCTGTTGATGCATTTCCATTGTCTTTTGCAGGTTTTTCTTCGTCTTTCGTACCACATGCACCTAAGATTGCACTTGCAGCTAAAACTGATGATAATACTAAGCCAAATTTACGTTTCTTCATTCTGTTAACCCCCCAAAGGTATTGTAATTAGCAGGAAAATATTTAGAAATGTTCTACACCCGTTTACGAACTACATGGAAGCTGAATTTATCAGCTCGGAAATAATTTTTTGAATACAGCACTACTTGATCATGATCATCGTAATGCAACTGCTTTAATACTAAAAGAGCTGTTTCACGCCCGCAATTTAAAATCGGTGAAGCTTGCTCATGATACCCGATTGGATCAATATATGTAACGGCATAGGCAACATGAATTTTACCAGATTGTTCAAGTGCAGAAAAAAGTGAAACTTCTTTTTTTTCAACAAAGTCAGTTGGCAGGAAACTTGCTGGTAATCTGTCTATGCAGTATACTACCGGCTCGCCATCCGCTGTTCTGACACGTTCAATTGTGAGTATTTTATCTTCGCCATCACATTGGAAGCGTTTTAAATCTTCCTCAGAAGGTATACTTTCCGTCGCCTTTAAAAAGCGGGAACCGGGTTCCATACCTGCTGCCTCGATCATAGAAGAAATGCTCGATAAATGCTCGATACCTGATGTAAACAAAGGCTTAGGGTTTACAAATGTCCCCACCCCATGTCGACGCACGATAACATTTTCCTCTTCCAACAGTCGTAGCGCTTCTCTAAGAGTTGCTCGACTGACTCCTAGTGATTTCGATAATTCAAACTCTGAAGGCAGTTTTTCATTTTCTTTAAAAATGCCTGTTTCAATGTCAGACTTTAAACGATCAATTACTTGAAGATAGAGATGACGATGATCTGCTTTAATAGTCACATATATCACCACCAAAATCAGAGATCAGACATCTGATGTACAACATTCCTACTAATCGTTCATAAATATAACATTTTTATAGACTGAAAGCAATTACACCTTAGCGTAATTGCTTCCGAATTTTGAAATGAATTTGGCCTATTTGATATATTCAACATTATTCATTTTTTTGTCGTTGTTTTGGCTCTAATTATCGTATTGATTAATGAGCACTTGTCGAGGTTTACTACCCTCTGAAGGCCCGACAATACCGCGTTGTTCCATTTGATCGACAATACGAGCAGCTCTCGAATAACCGATACGGAATCGGCGTTGCAACATCGAAACAGAGGCCGTCTGCATACTCACAACTAACTGTACAGCCTCATCAAATAATTCGTCGGTTTCCTCTAATATTGTCTCTTCTTCGGTCGGAATCATTTCCTCCTGATACTGTGCTTTTTGCTGTTCTATAACAAAGGTAACAACTGACTCAACTTCTTGATCTGATAAAAAGGCACCTTGCACACGTTTCGGTTTAGATGCACCGGCAGGTAAAAACAGCATATCGCCTCGACCGAGTAAACGTTCTGCTCCACCCATATCTAAAATCGTTCTAGAATCGATTGCTGATGAAACCGCAAAGGCAATACGCGAAGGAATATTTGCTTTAATAACACCTGTCAATACATCAACACTTGGTCGTTGGGTTGCAATTATTAAATGAATCCCTGCTGCACGTGCCATTTGTGCTAAACGTGTAATAGAATCCTCTACATCACTTGAGGCAACCATCATTAAGTCTGCTAACTCGTCTACAATTACCACAATATAAGGTAATTTCGGATGTTTTTCATCCGTTTGCTCATTAACTTTTTGTACATGACCATTGTAGCCTTCGATATTACGAGTACCTGTATGAGAAAATAGATCATAGCGGCGCTCCATTTCAGCCACAACTTTCTTTAGCGCCTGAGACGCTTTACGAGCATCCGTAACAACTGGTGCCAGTAGATGAGGTATTCCATTATAAACATTTAACTCCACCATTTTCGGGTCTATCATCATTAGCTTTACCTCATGTGGTTTTGTACGCATTAGGATTGATACGACAATACCATTTATACACACACTTTTCCCACTACCCGTCGAACCTGCAACAAGTAAATGTGGCATTTTATTGAGCTCGGCGAGTACTGCTTGTCCAGTAATATCACGACCTAATGCGACTTGTAATAAAGCTTCTGGCTTGGCACCATCTTTAGACTCTAACACTTCCCGCAATGTAACAATTGCTACCTCACTATTTGGTACTTCAATGCCAATCGCAGACTTCCCTGGAATAGGTGCTTCCATACGAATATCCTTTGCAGCAAGTGCTAAGGCAAGATCATCCTGTAAATTTACTATTTTACTTACTTTCACGCCTATATCCGGTAATATTTCGTATTTCGTTACAGCTGGGCCTAAATGAACCTGCGTTACTTTTGCTTTTACACCAAAGCTTTGCAACGTTTGCTCAAGCTTTTTCGCATTGGCCTGAATGACAGAATATTCGCCACTTTGGTCATGCTGCGGCGGTAATTGTAATAGATTATAAGACGGTAGTTGATAATCTGCATTTTCTACAGCATCTGCCCCTTCGATATGGACATCATCAACAATTTCTCCATGTTCAATATCTTCATTTTCAGCTGTTGCATATTCTTCTCGTTCATGAGATACATTTTGAGTAAAGGCAGAGATGATTGGTTCATAAGAATTTCCATCTTCTTCTTGTACCTCAGGCTCCTGTTCGACAGCTGCGATATCATCCTTGCTTTCTACTTTTGAACGGCGATTTTTAGATTTCTTTGGCATATTTTTTTTCTTTTCACGATGTTTTTTCTGCCATTTCCCAAAAAGGTCAGGCATTTTTTCTGCTAAATATGGAACAAGCGCCTTTCCTGTTACTAAAATTAAGCCGATAAAGAAGATAACCCATGCAACGACCTTCGCACCTCTTGCCTCAAATAATACATGTAGAGCGCTGAATAACAGTGCACCAATCATACCTCCGCCAAGTGCGTTACTTCGATGGATAATACCCTCTGAATTAATTAATATTCGCCAAGATTCTCGCAACACAGAGTCCGATAATAAACCACCAGATTTTGATAATTGTTCAAAAAGAATACCGTGACTAAAAATTGTTAAACTCATAACAATGAGGAGCATCCCTAATATGAGACGATCATAAATGCTTACTTTTTTCCGCCCAATCATTAGTAATAACGCAACAAATATAAGCATAAATGGCACAGCAAAATGTAAATTTCCTAAAAGAAACATTGCTATTGTTTGGAGAACACGTCCAATCATGCCATATTCAAAAATCATAATAACCGCTAATGCAATTAAAATAAGTCCTAAAATTTCATACATAAGTGGATGCATTTCTTTTTTTTCTGTAGACGTTTTACCTTTCGTGACTTTTCTTTTTTTACTAGTCGCCATCTATTTCACCTTCTTTTGTAATCCATTCTATATATGTAGCGAATAATATCATGTAGAACTTGTTTATTTCAAAAAATAGACTCATCACCATAACGTGTCGTTAATCTTCGTTCCGGCTGGGCTTTCCTGGAGGCGTCAGCCGGAACGGAAATCTACTCTCTTATCAATTTTACCTTGGCGTAATTGTGGCTGTCGCTACAAATAAACAATGCGTCCAGATTTTGCATTATACTCAGGCCTGCACGAGGGCCGACACGATGTTGGTCATTTCGGTAATGCCACAGGACATGGCATTTTTACCGATGCAGGTTCAGAGGTGAGAGTCTTCTACTCAATGAGATAAATGACATATGTTTTAACAAATATCATTCTTACTATTTAGGTTCGAGCCAAAAAAAGGATTTTCCACCGTTTACATTCGGTTAGAAAATCCTTTTTCATTCAACGATGATCTTTCATTTTTAATATTCCATAATGATTGGGATAATCATTGGGCGGCGCTTCGTTTTTTGGAATAAATACGTATTCAGTGTATCTCGAATTTCTTGTTTAATGTTTGTCCATTCAAATGTATCTTTACCAACGTATTTTTCAATAACAGTTTTCGCAATCTCAGAAGCTTCTACCATCAATTCTTCTGATTCGCGTACATATACGAAACCACGCGATAAAATTTCTGGACCAGATGCAATTTTCTTTTGAGCACGGTTTAACGTTACAACAACAATGAAAATACCATCCTGCGATAATAACTTACGATCGCGAAGTACAATATTGCCTACATCCCCAACACCAATACCGTCTATTAATACATTACCAGCTTGTACACGGCCACTCATTCGCATTTTACCATTTTTATATTCTACAATATCCCCTTTATCGGCGATAAAAATTTGTGATTTTTGCATACCTAGTTGTTGAGCAAGCTTAGAGTGAGCAATAAGCATACGGTACTCACCTTGCACAGGGATAAAGTACTTCGGTTGCATTAAGTTTAGCATTAATTTTAAATCCTCTTGGCTACCGTGACCCGACACATGTACATTTTTGCTAGATGTTAGAATTTCAGCGCCTGCTTTTGCAATAGAGTTCATCGTATTTGCCATCTGTACTTCCATACTAGGAGATGGTGTAAAAGTAATTAATACGGTATCATCTTGCTTTATTTTAATGTCTCGGTGATGTTTGCGGACGATTTTCTCTAATGCATCAAGTGGCTCCCCTTTATTACCTGTAGCAATAATAATAATCTCATCATCTTGATACTTTTGCATTTCTGAAATAGGGATGATTGTATCTTCCTCAGTCGTTAAGTAACCTAGCTGTACACCTAAATCCACAGCTTTCTCTAAAGGTTTTCCTACGATGACTACCTTACGGAAAGACTTTTGAGCTTGTGTAAATACTTGTTGAATACGAATAAAATTCGATGCATAAACAGCAACTAAAATACGACCTGGTGCTGAATGGAATGTTTTTGATAATTGCTCTTCAATGACAATCTCAGATGTCGTATAACCTGGTCGCTCAGCTTCACTCGACTCAGATAATAGAATAAATACGCCTTCTTCTCCTAACTGAGCCATTTTTGCTAAATCAGGCTTAAATTTACCTGTCGCTGATTGATCGAATTTAAATTCCCCTGTATGAACAATTGCTCCTTCAGATGTATGGAACACTACCCCTAACGAATCGGGAATACTATGTGTTGTATGGAAGAATGTCACATACGTTGAGTTAAAATTCATACGACTACGGTTCGTAACCTCAAAGAATTTCACCTGATGTGGTGCAGGCAATTCCTTTAATTGTTCCTTTGCAAGTGCAATTGTTAATTTTGATCCGTACACTGGCGCTTTCACTTTTTGTAATACATAGGCAATCGAGCCAATCGCATCTTCATGACCATGTGTTAAGAAAATCCCTTTCACACGATCTTTATTTTCTTCTAAATACGTAATATCCGGAATTACGATATCAATGCCCAGCATTTCGTCTTCAGGGAACATCAAGCCGCTATCCACTACAAATAGCTCTTCGTCAATTTCTACTACGTACATTGCTTTCCCAATTTCGCCCACGCCACCAAGTGGGATGATGCGAATTAATTCATTTTTCTTTTTTGTCAATTTATTTCCTCCTAAAAAATATCCCGAACAGCAACCACTTAAGATTTATTATACGGTTTGCAAAGCTTTTGCACAAATTAAAAATTCAACTTTCATGAAGGAAACAGAAATTTTTTGCTAATTTTATTACTAATAGATGGAAAGCTGGTTGAGTATGTAGCATTGTGAAAGGTCTAATTTTCGCCTTTTATTTAGCGACGTAAGCTTTTGGTAATGGGGTATATCGCGGATTGTAAGCCTTTCTCTGTAAGGTTGTTCTAGCGCTTCGAGCGGATTTCAGTCTTACTTGAGCAGTTCTCTTTCCTACCCGAGCGGATACCATCTTCCATGAGGGGGGCATCCCTTCGAGCAACGATCTTATTCTTCTATATTTTTAACAAAAGAAAAAAGACCGTAAACAAACTAAAAAATTTCACGTTTGTTTACGGTCTGAGGATTTAACTAAAGGTACTTATTTTTCTAAAGCTTTTCGCTTTTTCTTGATACGTATCCCAAATTCGGTCAAAGTTTGCTTTTTCTTCATCTGTCATTTCCATCATTGGCAGACGAACATTAAGTGTATCAAAGCCTAATTTTGTCATCGCGTATTTTACAGGCGATGGGTTTGGCTGTGCGAACAACGCACGTACAAGTGGTAATAATGCTCGGTGAATTTTGGCTGCTAGCTCGTGATTTCCTTCTTCAAACGCTTTAATCATTAATTGCATATCATTTCCAACAACATGAGCAGCAACAGAAATAATTCCTGCTCCGCCTATTGCTAGTAGTGGGAGTGTTAAACCATCATCCCCACTATAAACGAAGAAATCATCATCTGAATCAACATTCTCAATAATATCGCCCATTTGATCTAAATTGCCACTCGCTTCTTTAATCCAGGAAATATTAGGGATTTTACTTAAAGCAACGGAAGTTTCATAGGCAACATTGATGCCTGTACGTCCTGGCACGTTATAAAGCATGACAGGCAAACTTGTTTCTTTTGCAATTGTTTCAAAATGCGCAAAAATACCGCGTTGATTTGGCTTATTATAATATGGTGCTACAAGCATGATACCATCTGCACCATTTTCTTCAGCCTTGTGCGTCATTGCAATAGAGTAAGCAGTCTCGTTATCCCCTGTACCTGCAATTACAGGTACACGGCCTGCTACTTTTTCTACTGTAAAGCGTACAACTTCAATTTTTTCTTCTGTGGACATAGTTGGGTTTTCAGAGGTTGTGCCACATGCGACAATGCAATCTGTACCATTATCAATCAAATAATTAATAATACGTTCTAGTTCTGGATAATTAATCGTGCCATCTTCTTTGAACGGCGTAATCATCGCCGTTCCAATTCGACCTAAATTCATCCTTACACCCCTCTTATAGTAAGTTATCCTCCAGCATTGCTTCTGCAATTTGAATAGAGTTTAATGCAGCGCCTTTTAAAAGATTGTCAGAAACGATCCATAGATGGAATCCTTTTTTATTGTCTAAATCTTGACGGATACGTCCTACATAAGTAGCATCTTCCCCTTCTGCATAGATAGGCATTGGGTAAGTTTGTGTTGCGATATCATCTTGTAATACTACTCCAGATGCACTGCGTAATACTTCAAAAACCTCCTGTACCGTTGCTTCTTTTTCTACTTCAATATAAACAGATTCAGAGTGTCCTGAAACGACTGGCACGCGAACACAAGTTGCTGCTACTTTTAGTTCTGGTGCATGCATGATTTTCTTCGTTTCATTAATCATTTTCATTTCTTCGTATGTAAAGCCATTGTCTGTAAATTTATCAATTTGTGGAATGACATTACGAGCGATTGGATAATGACGTTTGTCGCTACCAGAAGGTAAAATATTTGCTTCTACATCCTTACCTGCATCCCAATTTTCACTTTGTGCCTTTAATTCTTGAATAGCAGAAATACCTGCACCTGAAACGGCTTGGTATGTTGATACAATAATTTTAGTTAAGCCAAATGCATTACGAATAGGTTCAAGTGCAGCCATCATTTGAATTGTAGAGCAGTTTGGATTCGCAATAATCCCTTTATGCTTAGCAAGATCGCCACGATTTACTTCAGGCACAACTAGTGGTACCTCCGGATCCATGCGGAAATGGCTCGTATTATCGATTACTACGGCACCACGTTTTGCCGCTTCTGGCGCCAGTACCGCTGATACAGAACCACCAGCTGAGAATAAAGCGACATTGACGCCTTCAAAAGCTTCAGGTGTCGCTTCTTCAATTGTATATGTCTTACCATTAAATTCGATTGGTTTCCCTGCTGAACGTGCAGAAGCTAAAAATTTTATATCTCCGATTGGAAAATTCCGTTTAATTAGCTGTTCCATCATTTTTGTGCCTACTGCCCCTGTTGCTCCAACAACCGCAACTGTTAACTGCTTTGTCATCTGTCATCTCTCCTTGAATACATGTTCCATAATGTGTGCTATTGTATCACAAAAATACAGAAAATTGTGTGTAATTCGTGAATTATTTGAAATATTGTATAAACAGTGGCTGTAATTGTTTTTTCTCCGTAATTGCTTCATGTACAGTTGCGACCATTTGATCAAAATCAGCAATCAAGGAATTTGGCTTGGAATGCGGGGAGTCCTGCCCGAATGGAATAAAGTAAATGTTTTTAGCATTTAGCAGCCTCATAATATTCATACCATTTAAGCCAAGCGCATCATTAGTTGAGATGCCTAGGACAACAGGCGAACCGTTACGCAATGTTGCCTTAGCAGCCATCAATACTGGACTATCTGTTGCTGCATTAGCAAATTTACTAATACTATTGCCAGTCATCGGCGCTATAACCATCGCATCCAATGGATTGGATGGTCCGAATGGTTCTGCCTCTTTAATAGAGGATATTACCTTTTCTCCAGTAAATTCCTCTATTTTTGCAATCCACTCCTCTCCGGTACCAAAACGCGTAGCCGCATGTAACACAGAATGCGTAATTATTGGAATAACTGTTGCTCCTGCATCTATAAAGTTTTGAATTTTAGGTACTACATCCTCATACGTACAGTGAGAGGCTGTAATACCTAAACCAATTCGTTTACCCGTTAGCAATTTTCTTCCTCCTCTATTGCCTTGCACAATATTGTAGCTGCATCATGTGCAAAGTATTTCCCAGGTAATGATGGCAATAGTACGTACGTTTGTAATTGCTCAGTGTCTATATCTAAACAGCCAGGCTCTGAAGCCAAATCATATAGGACAGCTGGGACATGATCTAGGAATGATTCTGTAATCCATTTAGCTGGAATCGTATTGATAAAAATCCCATCATTAATTGACCATTTGCGGTCGTCTAAATTCGTAGCTTTATAACCATATGCCTTTGCTTCACTCACTTGTACAACTGAACGCGCAACTATATGGACATTAGCGCCCATCTTGACGAGTAAAGAGGCGAGCATTTTGGCTGTGCGTCCAAAACCTGCGATCGTAAAGTTTTGTCCGTGAATGCACTTTTGCTCGAGTCCGTAAAACGTGGCGATAAACCCTTCGGCTGTTAATCTTGCGTTTTGCCAAATAAAAGATTCTTGTTGTAAATAACAATTTGTTTCATTTTTCTCAAGCAATTGCTTCCAATGCATCGTCAAACGCCCTGTATAAAACTTAACTTGGGATATCCCATAAAGCTGTTCCACTTCAATTTTTAGTGGAAGGACGGGAAGAATAATTCTATTTGGTTGGAATTCTAATACAAGCTTATTTAACTCTTCATTCCAAACTGATGTTCTTTTATAAAATACCGTTCTCGATGGGCTTCTTAGCATAGTAGCTAATTCCTTTAACCTTAGATCCTCACCGATAACAAGCCATTTTTCATTTTCCAAAAGCTCACCTCACTGTAAAAATTCTGACTGTACCGTCGTTGTTTTGTTAAATAAAATTCGATCTTCTCCAATTAGTATAATTTCATGCCAAGGTATCATTTCACTAACTTTTACTTTCTTTTTTTGGAATGGCAATTTATCTTTAACAATCTCAAAACCATGAATCTTTCCTGTTTGCACATCTAATAGACATTCTGTATGTGCCAATATACCAAAATGTACGCCACCCTCAATTTGAATTAACTCTTTATCCACCATCTCTGATAGTAGCATGCCTCATCTCCCTCCTTGAACCGTTACCCCAATATATGCCGAGTTTTTGCAATTCGTGACCCTTACCCAAAGTATGAAAATATTGCATTTATTCTTCAGGCTGTGTATAGTGTATATATACAGTTGTGTGAGGTGAGAAATTTGTGCATATTCATTTAAGCAATGCCAGTGATAAACCCATCTATGAGCAAATAACCGTACAGCTTAAGGAAGCGATACTAGCCAATAAATTACAAGCAGGTGACGCACTACCATCTATCCGTGCACTTGCAAAGGATTTAAAAATTAGCGTTATGACAACGAAGCGAGCTTATGCTGATTTAGAGCGAGATGGATTTATTGAAACGGTAGCCGGAAAAGGAAGTTTTGTTACAGAACGAAATCAGGATTTTCTACGCGAGGAATTATTGCGTCAAGTTGAAAAGCATATGCAACTGGCAGTGAAAACGGCCAAAACTGCAGGGCTAACAAAAGAGGAATTACAGGAGTTACTTTCATTAATTTTGGAGGAGGACAACTAAATGAATGCTATTGAAGTTTATGATTTACAGAAAAGCTTTGAAGGGTTTTCTCTTAATGATGTAAGTTTTTCAGTACCTCAAGGCACTGTCATGGGTTTTGTAGGAGAAAACGGTGCTGGGAAGTCTACTACAATTAAATGCATACTTAACTTACTTAAAAAAGAACATGGCGAAATTTTGCTATTTGGTAAGGATGTTGTCGAACATGAATTATCGATAAAAAACGACATCGGTGTGGTTTTTGACGATTTACATGTGCCTGAAACGCTCAATGCGACGCAGCTCGACAAATTTATGAAAAAAGTATTTAAAACATGGGATTCAGGTTATTATTTTGAACGATTAGCACAATTTAAAATTCCAGTGAGGAAGAAGGTAAAAGAATTATCTCGAGGAATGAGGATGAAGCTGTCCATTGCATTAGCCATGTCGCATCATCCAAAGCTATTAATTTTAGATGAACCTACGAGTGGGCTAGATCCAATTATTCGTGATGAAATTCTCGATTTGTTTTTAACGTTTATGCAGGATGAAACACATAGCATCCTATTTTCTTCTCATATAACAAGTGATTTAGAAAAGATAGCTGACTACATTACATTCATTCATAATGGGGAAATTTTATTTAGCGAAAGTAAAGATGTACTTGTCTATGAGTACGGCATATTTAAAGGAAATAATGAAGAGGTAAGTGTAATACCAGAACATGCCATTATAAGAAAACGTAATGGCACCTTTGGAACAGAAGCTTTAGTTTTAAAAAATGAAGTAAATGAGGTATTCTGCCTTGAAAAGCCATCTATAGAAGATATCATGCTATTTTATGTGAAAGGTAGTGTTTGAACATGGCAGGTCTTATCTTAAAAGATTTAATGACGATTCAACGTCAACTAAAAACACAGGCTTTCGTGCTAATTTTCTTCCTATTTATATCAATTTTTATGCAACAAGGGTTAATGCTCTTTACAATAATTATATTTATCGTGACCTTTCAAACTATAACTGCTCTTACCTATGATGAACAAAGCAGTTGGGATAAATATGCAAATACTTTCCCCATTTCAAAAGGGGACATAGTACTTAGTAAATATATACTTAGTATCCTTCTTATGCTTTTTGGGCTTATACTCGCACTACCGATTGTCTTTATTATTCATCGTTTTATGAATAACTGGGCATCAGCAGAGTTTTTTCCAACATTTAGTCTTCTTGTGACATTAGCCTTTTGTATGCTAGCACTTTTATTACCGATCTACATTAAATTCGGTTCTATAAAAGGAAGAATGGTTCTTATTGCTCTTTGCTTCATACCTGGTTTTTTATTTGGTCTTTTAAAAGAGTATTTTCCAGATATGACATTACTATTATCCAACTTAAAACAGTATATGTTTTTTGCTCCTGTTGCTGGACTTTTAATCTTATGGTTGTCCTCTCTCATTTCAACCGCAATTTATCAACACAAAGAATTCTAGGAGGGAAAGAGTAAATGCAGGCTTTACTTTTACAAAGAATAATGATCCAAAAATGGTCTATTCTTTTTGCAGTTATTATTTGTACGATCATAAGTTATATGGAAATACCTTTTTTAGATAATCCCGCAATAGTAATATTTGCTGCAGTTTTTTCTGCTTCCATTGTGGAAGGGATCTATAAGGACGATCAAAAAGTAAATTGGGAATTGTTTGTGAATAGTCTACCTTTGACAAGAAAAACACAGCTACAAGCTGATTTTCTATATTGTCACGGCATCGTGATGCTACTTTTTGTTCTCATAGTACCTGCTTATTTTTCACAAACCGCAGCTGACGATAATTTTCCAGAGCATTTTGCCATGTACTTCGCCTATATTAGCAGTGCTTCTTTACTCATCTCCATCCAGTTTTATATCCATCATCTAGAAAAGCGGATGCGTTATTTTAGAATGATAATAGCCATCTTCCTTATCTTTATAATTAATTTCCCTATTCATTACTATTTATCCCAAATGGCGGAAAATTTGATCATTATGTTAATTCCTACACTAATAAGTATACTCATTAGTAATTATATTTTTCGTCAAAGCCATACCTTATATTTAGCAAGAGAGGTTTTTTAAAGCAACAAAATCGAGAAAAGGTTGCCTATTAACGGCAACCTTTTTTTAATCTTCTGGGCCAATAATTGAAATGGCTGGCTCAACTTTCAAGATTTTAGCTATTAAGCGCTCGATCGATTCCATTGAGACGGCATCGATTGACGCTAATACTTCATCTACTGAACGATGTTTACGATGTACTAACTCACTTGTACCGTTGCGATTCATACGAGCACCTGTCCCCTCTAGACCGAGTACAAAACTACCCTTCAGCTGTTCCTTCGCATTCATAAGTTCTTCCTCTGTCACGCCACCTGCTACGATATCAAGTAATGTCGCATCAATTGTATGTTGAAGCTGTGATAATTGTTGACGACTTGTACTACCATAAATCGTAAATGCTCCAACATCCGCATAACAAGATTGGTAAGAAAATATTGAATAGGCTAAACCACGTTCTTCGCGTACTTCTTGGAACAAACGAGAGCTCATATTACCACCAATAATATTATTAAGTGCAATAAAGCTATACATATCTGGATCCTTTACACCAATTGCTGGATAAGAAATAGCCAAATGCGCTTGCTCCGTATCGCGAGTTTTAGAGACCTCTCCTGGATAAAAATGAGGATTCGAAAGCACAGGCTCAACCGCAAGTGGAGATGGCTGATATTGGCCAAATAAGTCTTCAATTGTTTGCATGAGCTTCGCAGAAATATTTCCCGCTATTGAAATAACAACTGATTCTGGACCATAATGTTTAGCCATGTAATTACGTATCATATCTGCTGTAAATGTTTTTAAAGTAGCCGCAGTTCCGAGAATTGGACGACCGAGTGCGTCGTTTGGATACATGACTCCCCATAGCTTTTCATGAACATCGTCATCAGCTGCGTCTTCACTCATTAATATTTCCTCTAGTACCACTTGTCTTTCCTTCTCTAACTCTTCCCCTGCAAACGTAGAATTAAAGAACATATCAGCTAATATTGTAACTGCAAGCTCAGCATGATGGTCTAAAACCTTTGCATAATAACAAGTGTTTTCCTTGGATGTAAAGGCATTTAATTCTCCACCAATTCGGTCAAATTCTTCAGCAATTTGGCGAGCTGTTCGAGTTTTTGTCCCTTTAAAAAGCATATGTTCTATAAAATGCGTAATACCATTTTCCTCAGGTAGCTCATAACGAGATCCTGCATTAACAAAAATGCCTAGCGCAACGGATCTTACATGATCGATTTGCTCAGACACAATACGCACACCATTCTGACATGTATGTACTTGTACCAAAAAATCTCCCCCAATTTATCTCTGGTTCTACATCAAAGGCATAATGTGGGGTCATCACCAAAACGTGTGGTTGATTTCCGTTCCGACTGGACGCTTTGTATCTGACGCTTCGCTTTCGCACAGAGCAAAGCTTCCTGGGCAGGATATTGGTCACGAAGGCGTTATCACAGGACGTGATGCTTTTAACCTTCGTTCCCCTAGTTGCTCGCTCCAGGGTCTCGGGCCAACAGGATGTTGGTCACGAAGGCGTTATCACAGGATGTGATGATTTTAGCCTTCGTTCCTCTATCGCTAATCCCCAAGGAGTCGCCCATTCTCCACTTCAATCAACTTATTTACGTTTTACCAAAAGTCATCCACGACTTTTAGTGATGAACCATAATGTGAAGCTTCCCCCAAAATATCCCTTATTGAACCAAATTCCTTATACTTGATTTAAAAAAGGCTGCGCATTATACGCAGCCTTTTCTACAATTTATTATTTATCTTGCTCAGCGCGTTCTTTTTCCTCTTGAATCACAACTTTACGAGATAAATTCACACGACCTTGCTTGTCAATTTCAATAACTTTTACAAGTAATTGATCGCCCAGTTTTAATACATCTTCAACTTGTTTTGTACGTTCCTCTTGAATTTCAGAAATGTGAAGTAAGCCATCTTTTCCAGGGAATATTTCACAGAACGCACCGAATTTTTCAATACGTTTAACTGTTGATAAGTAATACTCGCCAACTTTTGCTTCACGTACGATGTCTTCGATAATTTGTTTTGCACGAGCGTTCATTTCTTCATCTGCAGAAGAGATGTAAATTGTACCATCTTGCTCCGTATCAATTTTTACGCCAGTTTCTTCAATAATTTTGTTAATTTGTTTACCACCAGGTCCGATGACATCGCGAATTTTATCAGGATTAATCTTCACGATAACAATTTTCGGTGCGAATTTAGATAATTTTTCACGTGGGTCTGCAAGAGTAGCAATCATTGATTCTAAAATGTGCATACGACCAATTTTAGCTTGTGTTAATGCTTCTTCTAAAATATTACGTGATAAACCATCAATTTTAATGTCCATTTGAAGTGCTGTTACACCTTTAGCTGTACCTGCAACTTTAAAGTCCATATCTCCAAGGTGGTCTTCCATACCTTGAATATCCGTTAAAATAGAGTAGTGTTCTCCTTTTTTAATAAGACCCATTGCAATACCTGCTACAGGTGCCTTTAATGGAACACCAGCATCCATCATCGCTAACGTTGAAGCACAGATAGAAGCTTGAGATGTAGAACCGTTTGATTCAAGTACTTCCGATACACAACGGATTGTATATGGGAATACAGATTCATCTGGAATAACCGCATCAAGAGCACGCTCTCCTAATGCACCATGTCCGATTTCACGACGACCTGGTCCACGAATTGGGCCAGTTTCCCCTACAGAGAATTGAGGGAAGTTATAGTGATGCATAAAGCGTTTTGATTCTTCTACACCTAAACCGTCGATAATTTGTACATCCCCAAGTGCACCTAATGTACAAATAGAAAGGGCTTGTGTTTGTCCACGCGTAAATAATGCTGAACCGTGTGTACGTTGCAATATGCCTGTTTCAGAAGAAAGTGGACGGATTTCGTCTAACTTACGACCATCTGGACGTACTTTATCTTCTGTAATCTGACGACGTACTTCGTCTTTAACCATTTTATCTAGAATTGTATAAACTTGCTTCATTGTTACATCATCAGCTTCTTGCTCTTCATAAGAAGCAATAACACGGTCTTTTACCGCTTTAATAGCCTCATCACGTGCATGCTTTTCAGCAGTTTGAATAGCATCATGCATGTCTGTCTCACAAGCTGCTTTTATATCTGCTTGAATCGCTTCATCAATTTCAAATAATGTTATAGATAATTTTTCTTTTCCTACTTCTGCAACGATTTGCTCTTGGAAAGCAATAATTTTTTGGATTTCTTCATGACCGAACATAATGGCTTCTAGCATTATTTCCTCTGGTACTTCTAGTGCACCTGCTTCAACCATGTTGATAGCATCCTTGTTACCTGCTACAGATAAATGGACTGTTGATTGATTAGATTGTTCCACTGTTGGGTTCACGATAAATTTACCGTCGATATATCCAACTTGTACACCTGCAATCGGTCCGTCGAATGGAATATCTGAAATAGCTAACGCTATTGATGAACCAAGCATTGCAGCCATTTCAGACGTACAATCCGGATCGTTAGACATGACCATCGAAATCACTTGTACTTCATTACGGAAACCGTCTGGGAACATTGGACGAATCGGACGGTCTATTAAACGGCTTGCTAGTATTGCTTTTTCAGATGGACGTCCTTCACGCTTAATAAAGCCACCAGGAATTTTACCCGCTGCGTATAAACGTTCTTCGTAGTTTACTGTTAATGGGAAGAAATCAAGTGGCTTCGGTGATTTTGACATTGTTGCAGTTGAAAGTACAGATGTATCACCATAGCGTACTAATACGGCCCCATTTGCTTGTTTTGCTAACTGTCCAACTTCGATTACAAGTGGACGGCCAGCCCATTCATAGGAATAGACTTTCTTTTCGTTCATTCAATGAACCCCTCTCTATTATAAAAACACTTACTTCGTCTGTATGTACTAATAGTAAGTGTACCAAAAATGCTTGTTCTATGCTAAATATTTCATCAAATAATCATACATTTAAATTCAGTTATTGCCAATTTATTTAGGATTTATTTCTGTATTCGATTGAAACCAAGTTTTTTTGCTTGAATTTCGTGTCATATATGCTTTTTTCGCAATAGTAAAGTTAATGTCTTCTTAATGTTTATAAACATAAAGAAAAAGCGGGATTAATCCCGCTTTTAGATCGACAATTAGCGACGTAAGCCTAAACGAGTGATTAGTTCACGGTAACGTTGTACGTCAGTTTCACGAAGATATTTTAATAGGTGACGACGACGACCTACCATTTTAAGAAGACCACGCTCAGAGTGGAAATCTTTTTTGTGTGTACGTAAGTGAGTATTTAGAGCGTTGATTTCCGCTGTTAATACTGCAACTTGTACTTCTGGAGAACCAGTGTCACTTTCGTGAGTACGGTACTCAGCAATAATTTCATTTTTACGTTCATTTGTAATAGCCATTTGTATGGACCTCCTAAATAATTGTTAATCGCCATTAGCACAGTAAACGTTGGAGTCATCGATATACCGAGCTAAGGTTAAGCATATTATGCACTTATGAATGTTACCATAAATCAAAAGGTCAAGCAAGTGTTAACATAAGCACCTATTCATTGGCTAAAGCAGATTTGATTTACATTAATAAACTTTATTTGAAGTCTCTGTTAGATCTCAATAAAATATGGTTCATCACCATAACGTGTGTGGTTGATTTCCGTTCCGGTTGGGCGCTTTGTTGCTGCCGCTACGTTAGCACTACGCTTTCGCACAGAGCAAAGCTTCCTGGGGGCGTCGGGGCAACAGGATGTTGGTCACGAAGGCGTTATCACAGGACGTGATGCTTTTAGCCTTCGTTCCCCTACCCGCTTCGCTAGCGCTCCAGGGTCTCGGGCCAACACGAGGTTGGTCACGAAGGCGTTATCACAGGATGTGATGCTTTTAGCCTTCGTTCCTCTATTGCTGATCCCCAAGGAGTCGCCCAACCTCCACTCCAATCAACTCATGGCGTACGTTTTAACTTTCGGCGATGATCCCAAAATATTCAATTGCTTCCTGTTTATCTTTTTCGATTTGCGCTTTCAAAGCTTCAATGCCATCGAATTTTCGTTCACTTCTTATACGTTTATACCAAGCGACATGCACTTCTTCACCGTAAATATTTTTTTCGAAGTTTAATATATGGACTTCGATAGATAATTGTTTGTCGTTTGGATTTTTAAATGTTGGTTTATAGCCTACATTACATACACCATCATACCAGTTATTTTGCACAAGTACTCGAACCGCATATACACCGCTTGCTGGAATATAAGTTCCCTCTAACGCTTGGACATTTGCAGTTGGGAAACCGATTGTGCGTCCTCGCTTATCACCATGTACAACGATTCCCGTAACTTCAAATGGACGTCCTAGGAGTAATCTTGCTTCCTCCATATCTCCGTCTTGCAAAAGCTTACGGATACGTGTAGAGCTAATTTTTTCAATATCATCAGTTTTCTTTTCAACAACCGTTACGCCGTAATCTCCATTACTCAATGCACGCATTTCTTCCATTGTACCTTTCCCAAATGCACCAAAAGAATAATCAAAGCCAGCTGTAACATGTTGAATGTTCAACCCACGAATAAATGTATCAATAAATGCATCAGGTGAAAGCTTTGCAAAATCAGATGTGAAATGTACAACAAATATTGTATCAACACCCTGTTCTTCAAAAAGCTGCAATTTTTGCTGTAATAACGTTATATAAAATACTTTTTCGTTACGTCCGCCAAGCACTAAAGAAGGATGTGGATCGAATGTCATAACAGCCGTTGGAATTTGGCGCTTGTCTCCTTCTTCTTTCGCCGCCTTAATAACTGCCTGATGCCCTCTATGTACACCATCAAAAAAACCAAGAGCCAATGAATATGGCTGCATGCTTTCTCGTTGCTGTAGTTGGTGTGGGTATTTTAAATGAATGACCTCCATACAAAAAATCCTCCTACTCTATCGTCGGAAACATCTTATGTGGCTTCATAAACCCTTCCTTTGTAGGATGGGCTTGATAGACCGCAATTGCTTTCCCACTGATTCCAAAAACAATTTTATCATGTATCTTTAATAATGCATCTGCGGGAAGCACTTGTCCATTGAAAATTTCTTTTTCATTAGCAGAAGTTATTTCAATAAATGGATAATCTGTCAATGCATACTCAACTGGTAAAATGCATGTATCAATTTGTTCACCTTCCATCAGTTCAGCAACTTGTGCCAACGTAAAGCAATTTTCTTGTGTAAATGTACCTGAGGCTGTGCGTACGAGCTCCTTCATGTGTGCAGGATAGCCAAGTGCCGCTCCGATTTGCACAGCTAGTGTCCGAATATACGTCCCTTTACTACACGCTATACGTACTGGGAATGTAATTTCTTGCCCTTCATATATTTCTACATCATCTAGTAGTTCTAATGCATAAATGGTAACTTGACGTGTAGGTCTTTCGACAATTTCGCCTTTTCGAGCATATTCATAGAGACGTTTACCATTTACTTTGACAGCTGAAAACATCGGTGGCGTTTGTTGAATAACACCTGTTAGCGATGTTAAAACCTCTTGCAATTGAGTACGTGTGAACTTTTTAGTCGTACTATCTTGCTCAACCGTTTCTCCTTCTGCATCCTCCGTTGTCGTTGTACGGCCAATTGAAATAACAGCTTCATAGGTTTTCCCTGCATCAGTTAAGTATTCTGCGATGCGTGTTGCTTGACCTATACAAATGGGAAGAACCCCCTCAACACCTGGATCAAGTGTGCCAGTATGGCCAACCTTTTTAGTACGTAAAATTTTTCGTAATTTAAAGACGCAATCATGACTTGTCATGCCGCGTTCCTTCCAAAGCGGTAAAATACCGTTCATAATTTTCCTCCTAATATCCAATAAAAATAACAGGTGTGTTGATTAACCATTTTTATCCATCCTAATAAATAGAAGGCTCTGATTTCCGCTACGGGCTACTCGCTTTGTAGCTGCCGCTTCGCTTTCGCTACAGAAAACATTTGTCGCTGATGCTTCGCTCCGTGCAGGGTCTCGTCTGTCTCGCTTTCCCGTGGGAGTCGAGTAGCCCTACGCTACAATCAGTTAAAAATGGGCATATATTAACAAAATAGCAAAAAAAATCTCTTTATCGCTCAATAATAAACCTATTGTTTCCTAATTAACACGCCTGTAAAAAAATAGAGTCACAAAATGTTTTATTGCATTTCCGATAAATATAAAAAGCCTGCCTGCATGAACATGCATATGGCAGACTTTTTTAAGTTAAGCTTATTCTTCGTGTAAACCACGTAGCAATGTATCAATACGGTTCCCATATTCAATCGATGAATCGAATTCAAAAATTAGTTCTGGTGTACGACGTAAACGGATTCGTGAACCGATTTCTGAGCGAATAAAACCAGAAGCCTTTAATAAGGCTTTTAGTGTGTCCTCTTTTTCACGTTCATTGCCTAGAGTTGTAATATAAATTGTCGCTTGCTGTAAATCACCTGTCACCTCAACACCAGTAACAGTAACGAAACCAACACGCGGATCTTTAATTTTACGTCCAATAATCTCGCCAAGCTCTTTTTTCATTTGCTCAGCGACACGGTTTGAGCGTAGAGACATAGTTTGTCACCTCAATTTCGATGTACAGAAAGTTGTGTCCTTACTTACACATCTATTTTCATGCAAGGTTGGTAAATCAAACAACACAACTTCTAATGTTACTTATAGATAGTCTCGCCACACATTAAGCTGTTCCCAAGATGGATTTGACTGTAAGTAGTGGAGCGCGTGATTAATTTCACGCTCGGCTGCTTCTTTTGAAGAAGAAACAGCAACAAGCGCTAATTTCGTGCGTTGCCATACATTTTGATGATCAATTTCCGCGATGGATACATTAAATTTTTGTTTCGTGCGGGTAATCATACGCTGTAAGACAGCACGTTTTTCCTTCAACGAATGGGCAGTTTGAATAATGAATTCAACCTCTGCGTAAACAATCATTAAGCACGTTTAACTTCTTCCATAATATAGGCTTCGATAATGTCGCCTTCTTTAATATCGTTGAAGTTTGTAATTGTAATACCACATTCGTAACCACGGGCAACTTCTTTTACTTCATCTTTGAAACGTTTAAGTGTATCTAATTCACCTTCAAAAATTACTACGTTATCGCGAATCACACGTACGCCTGAATCACGAGTTACTTTACCTTCTGTTACGTATGAACCAGCAATTGTACCAACTTTTGATACTTTAATTGTTTGTCGAACTTCTGCTTGACCAATAATTTTTTCTACGAATTCTGGATCAAGCATACCTTTCATTGCTTGTTCAATTTCTTCGATTACTTTATAGATAATGCGGTGTAGACGAATATCTACGCCTTCTTCTTCTGCTGCACGTTTTGCATTGACATCTGGACGAACGTTGAAGCCGATAACAATTGCATTAGAAGCCGCAGCAAGAGAAATATCTGATTCTGTAATCGCTCCAGCGCCAGTGTGAATAATTTTTACGTTTACGCCTTCAACATCAATTTTCATTAATGATGCAGCCATAGCTTCTACAGTACCTTGAACGTCAGCTTTAACAATTAAGTTAAGCTCCTTCATTTCGCCTTGACTCATTTGTTCGAATAAGTTATCAAGCGTTACGCGTTGTTTTTCTGAACGTTGTGCTTGAATCGCTGTCATTGCACGAGTTTCTCCAACTTGACGTGCTGTTTTTTCGTCTTCAAAGACAACGAAACGGTCGCCAGCTTGTGGTACATCGTTTAAACCTGTGATTTCAACTGGCGTTGATGGTCCAGCTTCTTTCACACGACGGCCTTTGTCATTCACCATAGCACGTACACGTCCATAAGTATGGCCGACAACAATTGGGTCCCCTACTTTTAATGTTCCATCTTGTACTAAAAGCGTTGCAACAGAGCCTCGACCTTTATCTAGCTGTGCTTCAATTACTGTACCAAGTGCTAAGCGATTAGGGCTCGCTTTTAATTCTCCAACTTCAGCAACAAGTAAAATCATTTCAAGTAATGTGTCAATGCCTTCACCTTTTAATGCAGAGATTGGTACGAAAATAGTTTCGCCACCCCAAGCTTCAGGAACTAGGCCATGCTCTGTTAACTCTTGCATCACACGGTCTGGATTAGCTGAAGGTTTATCCATTTTATTGACTGCAACAATAATTGGTACTTCTGCTGCTTTTGCGTGGTTAATTGCTTCTACTGTTTGTGGCATAACGCCATCATCCGCAGCCACTACTAAAATCGTTAAGTCCGTTACTTTCGCACCGCGCGCACGCATAGTTGTAAACGCAGCGTGTCCTGGTGTATCAAGGAACGTAATTTTTTTGTCGCCTTCAGTTACTTGATAAGCACCGATATGCTGAGTAATACCTCCAGCCTCTCCAGCTGTAACTTTAGTATTGCGAATAGAGTCTAACAATGTAGTTTTACCATGGTCAACGTGACCCATAATTGTTACTACAGGAGGACGTTCTGATAAGTCCGCCTCGTTAATTTCTTCTGTTTGTTCGAAGTGTGTTTCTAAATCCGTAATATCTACACGAATTTCTTCTTCAACTTCTACACCATAGTCTGCGCAAAGTAATTCAATTGCATCCTTATCTAATTCTTGGTTAATTGTTGCCATTACACCAAGCATAAATAATTTTTTAATAATTTCTGATGGCTCACGGTGTAATTTTTTTGCTAATTCCGCTACAGAAAGTGATTCAACAAATGTAATTTTTTCTGGTAATTCCTTTTGTTTCACTGGTAGAGTTGGTTGATGTGTTTTTGGATGGCGACGTTTCCCGCCATGGATTCCTGGTTTTGGACGTTGGTTGTAACCACCGCCACCTCTGCGATTATTATTATTATTATTGTTATTATTTTGTGTCATATTTTTATTTTGATTACCTTTTATATTCTTAGATTTTTCGTTAGACGAATTTGAGTTTTGACGCGTTTGTTGCTGATTACTTGTTTTAGGCTTAGAAGTAGCAGATTGTTGCTTTTGCCCTTCTTGCTTTTTCACCGGTTGCTGTTGTTTTTGCGATACATTTTGAGTAGGTTGCTTCACATCTTTACTATTTTTAAATGTTTGGTTTAACTTTATCACTGTGTCTTTTTCTAACATTGACATATGATTTGTTACGCTCTCATTTAATTTATTTAGTGCTTCAATAACCTCTTTACTCGTTTTATTCACTTGTTTCGCATATTCATGAACTCTGATTTTGGTCATCTGCTCACCCCCGATTATTTTTCGTTGAGTAGACTAGACAATTTGCTTGCAAAACCTTTATCGGTAATAGCTAAAGCCACTCGGGCCTCCTTACCTGTAGCATGTCCTAGATCATAACGATCACCAATTACATGATACTCAACGTTGTAGTACGTGCATTTATCTTGAATTTTTTTGCTAGAGTTTTTAGAAGCGTCGTTTGCAAGCAGTACTATCTTAGCATTACCATTGCGGACTTCCTTTACTACTAACTCTTCTCCTGAAATCACTTTACGGGCTCTTGCCGCTATTCCAAGCAAATTATGCACTGCTTGATTGATCATAATATAGACTCCCTACGAATCATCAAAATAAGTTCATCGTAGATTTCTTCAGGGATTTTTACATCAAGTTGATGCCCTAAAACATTTTTCTTACGGGCGATTGCAATCGCTTCCTCCGATTTAGAAACATAGGCACCACGTCCGGGTTTTTTCCCGGAAACATCTACACTTACTTCGCCCTCTTTCGAACGAACGACACGAATCATTTCTTTCTTTGTTAGCATTTCTCCGGTTGCTACGCATTTTCGAAGAGGTACTTTTTTATTAATAGCCATAAGAATCACCTTTCCTCTCTGAAGCTTGTCGTAAGAGGTGGACCAGCCATGCACTACATTGTTATATATTCAGAATTTAACCATAATATTTTCCAATGTAGGCTCTGCCATTATTCAGTCGACGCAGCCCAACGCCCACTGAATAATGGCAGCTAACAAGTCACACGGGCTTTCTTACTTATTCTTCGTCGTCTTGATATAAGTCAACTGTCACATCATCAAAATCACTTTCTTCATCCTCAGCAGGTATGAAAGTGCTTGTTGCAGATGGATAAATGCCTAACTCACGTGCATCTGTTTCACTCTTAATATCAATTTTCCAGCCAGTTAGCTTAGCAGCTAAACGAGCATTTTGACCACGTTTACCAATTGCTAGTGATAGTTGATAGTCTGGAACAACAACAGTAGTAGATTTTTCTTCTTCATTGACTTGAACATCTAAAACTTTAGATGGGCTAAGAGCATTTGCTACAAATACAACCGGGTCTTCTGACCATTCAACGATATCGATTTTTTCGCCGTTTAATTCATTTACAATTGTTTGCACACGAGCGCCTTTTGCTCCTACACATGAACCTACTGGATCTACCTCTTCGTTATGTGCATAAACAGAAATTTTAGAACGATCTCCTGCTTCACGAGCAATTGATTTAATTTCTACAATACCTTCATAAATTTCAGGTACTTCCATTTCAAATAAGCGGCGTAATAAACCGGGATGTGTACGTGAAACAATAACTTGCGGTCCGCGCGTTGTACGTTCAACCTTTGTAATATAAACTTTGATGCGCTCGTGTGGATGGTATGTTTCACCTTGAATTTGTTCGTTTTGTGGTAATGCAGCCTCTACTTTTCCAAGACCTACGTAAATATTACGAGCATCTAGACGCTCAACTACACCCGTCACGATATCATCTTCACGGTCCACATATTGCTCGTAAATTAAGCCGCGTTCTGCTTCGCGAACACGTTGTGTTACAACTTGTTTCGCTGTCTGTGCAGCAATACGACCAAAGTTTCGAGGTGTTACTTCCTGCTCAACCACATCTTCCAACTGGTATGCAGGGTTGATAGCCTTAGCATCTTCTTCAGAGATTTGTAAACGGTCATCTTCTACTTCTTCAACAACATCTTTGCGTGAAAAGACACGAATAGAGCCCTTATCTAAATTTAAGTCAACACGAACATTTTGTGCTTGATTGAAGTTGCGTTTGTAAGCTGTAACTAATGCCGCTTCTATTGCTTCAATTAACACATCTCTTGAAATTCCTTTTTGTTCTTCTAGCGCATTTAGCGCATCTAACAAATCACTACTCATTTTTGTTTTCACTCCTAAATATGCATTATGCTTAAAAATCGATGGCTAGTCGTGCCAATGCGATTTTTTCTTGTTCAATTGTTACTGTAATTTTACGCGTTTTAATGCGTACTTCCATCACTAATGTATGTTCATCGTATGACGTTAAGTAGCCTTGGAATTCCTTCATGTCCTTGATGGGCTCATAGGTTTTAACATAAATAAATTTGCCAATCGCATTTTCAAAATCAGTATCTTTTTTTAATGGACGTTCTGCTCCAGGTGAAGAAACTTCTAAATAATAGTTTTGTGTAATTGGATCATTTTCATCCAATAGCAAACTTAGTCGTTCACTAACTTGAGCACATTGTTCAATGTCAATTCCACCTTCAGGTGTATCCACATAAACACGTAAAAACCAGTTACGTCCTTCTTTTACGAACTCGACATCTACAAGCTCAAGATTTAACTCTTCAACAATCGGTTTGGCGAGCTCTTCAATTAAAGATGGTACTTTGCTCATTATTTCCTCCTGTATCTATCAAATTCTGGCGTAATAAAACAGAAATTCCACCAGTAGCTTTGGTGAAATTTAACGGTCTTACCTGCTGTTAGTCAAAAATTTGTTTTGCTACGGTATAACAACAGAAAAGAGCGGGAAGGTCCCACTCTTTTGCTGGAAAAATATCAACAAATTATTACCATAAGGATAGCATAGTTTACAGCACAATGCAAATTTCCTTCAACTAGACAACAGTTGTATATAGCCATTGTTATGTCTGAAATTTGAATTGACACTTTATTTAGTCATAAAGAATTCACTTTATCCGTATTATTTGCATGAACATTATATCTGATACCTTAATTTAATCCCACAATCGATATTAGAAAAGTGTTAGCTGATTAGTATCAGTCATCCCCTCTAAGCAGCCTAGCTGATCCATGTATTTGATTAATGTTTTAGAAACACGACCTCTATCTTCCTTCTTTTGCAGTACACCTATCATGCAGGTTCACAAAAGTCAGGTAGTTAAATATCCATTTTGCTTAATGTTTATTTTTTCAATAATATAGTTTAATTTATCATTTAAATCATTATAGGAATTCGATTTAAGTATAATATACCCCAATCGATCAGAGGAGTTTCTAGCTTTTCTAATCATTGTACCTGCTTTAGCATTAATTGAGACCAAGTGAAATTCAGGTAAGTTTTTTATTTCTTCAATACCACTGATTTGTTCTAAAATACCATCAGAAGGTGAAGTAATAAACTGTATACCAGCAAAGCTATCGATGTTAATTTTTTTAATTTCTCTTTTATTTAAAATTGAAAGTATATGTTGCTCAAGAATATCAATTCCTGTCGACAGTTTTACTAGTTCTGGTATCATACCACCAGCCAATCTAGGATTAATCTCTATAATATAACAATTGCCTTTATAGACTTTAATTTCAGCATGGAGTGCCCCTCTTAAGTATCCCAATTCTTCAATTGCAATTGAAACAGTTTGAAGAATAAGTTTTTTAGTATCTTGACAAATGCAAGCAGGGAATATGTGCCTGCTTTCAACAAAGAAAGGCATACCCATAGTTGTCTTTTCTGTAATACCTATTAAGTTGAATTCTTCTTTATTTACGAAGAACTCAACACTGAATTCTCTCCCTTCGATATACTCTTCAATCAAGACTTTTGGGTACATTTTCTGGTTTCGCATATTTGTATCTTTCTGTAAAATCACATTGACGTGGTCACCGACTTCTTTATCAGAAAAGCATAATTTAACATCATTTGACCCACTATCTTCAGTAGGCTTTACAATACACGGAAAGCTAATCTCATCATTATAGTTCTTTAAATCTCCATATTTTTCTATTATTCTGTATTTTGGTTGCATGATTTGTTTTTTCTTTGAGAGTTTGGTTCGGAGAAGTGCCTTATCTCTATAGTTTCTAATAAAATTTGGATTATTACCATTGTAGCCATATTGGTTTGCAAGTTCAGCAGATATTTCTATATAGTATTCACTGGTACTCATGATACCAACAATAGATTCTACTCCTATATATTCAATTGTAGAACTTAGTTCCTTAATGTTATTAGTATCACAAGTTAGATACTCTATCCCTTCAAAACCATTATATTGAGAAAAATCATTGGTTAAAAGAAGCCCTTCATACCCAAGTTTTTTAACAACATCAAATGCTTTTTTTCCTGTACCGGTTGTATTAGACTCTATGAATAGAATTATGTTTGGTTTCTTCGTATTCAATACTATCCCCCCGTAAATTTGAGTACGACCAACTTTCTACTACATCACCTTCTGTAACCATAGTAGGGTTATTAGGAATGGTCCCTAGTTTTAGATTGTTCTCATTCCAGAATTGCTTACTATATATTGAATTATGGTATCGATCTCCTCTATCAGGAAAAATCGCTACAATTACCTTATCACTACTAATCTGTTTACTAATCCAAGATGCAACTGTATACACTGACCCAGAGCTGTTACCTGCAAATATTTTCTCTTTTTCTCCTAATCTTAAGGTCGATTCAAAAGCCTCGTTGTCGTTTAGCCAGTGTACCTCATCAATTATGTCATAATTTACATTTTGGGGTTTTATGCTATTTCCTAATCCACCTTGAAGTCTATTACTCTTTAAAGGTTGATTAAAAATCACACTACCTGCACTATCAACAGCTATAACTTTTAGATTTTTATTATATCGTTTAAGTTGACTTGCTATTCCACATAATGAGCCTCCACTACCTACGGCGCCAACTAAGTAATCGATATTTTTTAATTCTTTCATAAGCTCATTAGCAAGTGTCTTATACGCTCCTGGATTATTAGGATTCTCGTATTGTTTTGGCCAAAAATGATTTGGGAAAATCTTGAAAAGCTCATATACATATTCAAGCCGAGCACCTTGCCAACCATGCTCATTCATCTTTTCAACGATATGCACATTAGCACCTAATGTTTTTAATTTCACTAAAGTCAATGGATCAATTCTCGGATCCGTTACTATAATAACCTCGTGACCAAGTGCCGTACCAACCATTGCTACTCCCAGTGCCATAGTTCCTGAAGAGCTTTCTATAATTGTAGCATTTGGTTTTAGACTACCATCTTTTTTAGCTTGTAAAAGAATATTTTTAGCAACTCTATCCTTCATACCGTAGTGGTTTAACAATTCTAATTTGGCATAAATATTCGATTGACTCAACTTAACCAGAGGTGTATTTCCAATGGAGTCAATTAAATTGTTTTCCATAGCATTTCTCTCCTTGGTTAATAGTGTGCATTACCTGAACATCATCCGATAGTTTGCTAATAAGTTGTTTGGCAATGCCTAATTTTTCATAATACTCTTCATCATGTTGAGAAATTAAAATACCTATATAAGTGCCACTGTGTGCTATCACAACACCTAGTCCATTAATTTCATTATTTATATCTATCATTTGATTTAAAGTTCTCTTTGGAGAAACGTTTTGATGTAAAATCGCACTTCTTGTTGTAATTTCGCCAATCCCTTTATAATCATTGTTGTTTATTGCAGTAATTAATTTTTTTAGTAATAATTCATATTCTTGTTTTACATCAATTTCATATTTATAATATCTTCTATTAAAGTCAATAGTATTGATTTCTCCCCCTTCATCGTGCGAAACGATTGTTAATGCAGGTACATTACCAATATAATCTTTTAATTTTGCTTCTCGATGATAATAAGAAACAATAGATGGGTACATTACTCCGTCTGTTGGTTCTATACTAGCAAGATACTGTTCTAATTTATTAATATCTAATGTAAAATCATAGGCTGATTCAATTGCCCTTGACACAGCTACTAAGTCTGCAGAGGAACTTGCTAACCCTTTTCCTACAGGAATTGTACTCACTATTTCTAATGTACCTCCTAATGGGAGGTTATTATCTCTTAATATCATTTCACAAAGGCATTTCGCTTTTACTTTAAATTCAGGTATTACCTCAATTGATTCTTTAGCAAGAGAAGGTTTGAAAATTGCTTTAGAAAACCTATTAATGGGCAGTGTGACCAAAAATGGTTTACCGTTCGTAAGTACTCCTTGCAACATTTCCCCAAAAGTTCCACTAGAAATTCCGGTTCCTTCTTGTCTTACAGGAAGCTTGCTAGGGATATTTAGAATGTCAGTATACAAATTTACAACCTCCTAAATTTTAATCATTTGGTTTCTTTCTACTATCCCAGACATCATCAATTTCTTTATTAATTATTTTATAATCTTTCAACATGGATTCTACTGAACATGGATTAGTTGATCCTAGAGTCTGTTTATTTAAGTTTTGTTTTACAGAGAAAAGATTTTGTATTTGATGATCCTTTATATACACACTATACCCATGCTTCTCACTAACTTCTTGTATTATTTGTGAGCTCAGATTCATTGGGGTTAGATTATTCTCGATAGCTGTTCGAATTACTGAACCCACAATGGATTGAGCTTTTCTATTCGGAATTCCGTATTCCTTTGATAAGTAGTTTGCAAGCGTAAATCCACCAAAAAATTCATTTGAACAGTCTTTTAGCATTTTATCTTCATTAAATTTCATATTTTCTATAACTATTTTTAATAAATTTAGATTTACGTTCGTCGTCCTAAATAGTTCTAGTATATATTTACTTCCTTCTTTAGACGTCTCAACTAAATTTGTAAATGGTGTATTTTTTTGAGACAAAGTTAACCCATTATAAAAAGATATCATGTGGGAATTTTGACCTCTAATCCTCTCCATAATTGGATAATTTTTCTTCTGTGGCATAGCTGAAGATATACCAGATAACTCATCTGGTAAGTCTATATAATTATTTACCAACCAATCAATAAGATCAGTTGCAAATCTACTAATCAATACGCCTAAATTTGCTTGCATGGCTGCGACTTCAAGATGACCTTGCTTAGATGCTATAGCAGATAGTGCAGTGTTTTTAGGTTTTATAAAGCCTAGTTCTCTAGCAATCCACACTCGGTTCCATTCATATTCTAACCCAGCCATAGAACCAGCCCCTAATGGACATTGATTGACATAATCATAAATATTTAATAGTGAATTTCTAATATGAGTTAGTTCCTCAACAATTGATATAAAATAAAAGGCAGGTGTAATAATTTGAGCAGGTTGATAATGAGTACGCCCTGGAATCGGCTTATCAATTGACTCGTAAGACTTATTAATTAAACTTTTTATCAATCCCGATACTTGGCTTTCTAGGTTTAATAATTGATCTCTTAACAACATGATTTGGGCACAACTTTGTATATCGTTTCTGCTTCTATCGCTATGCCATTTATCAGGTAGTTTATCTTCCATTATTTTTTCAACGTACTTTTCTATTGCAAAAGATATATCCGACATGTTTTCTAATGGATTAGCCTTTATAATTGAGGCATCTAAAGTGGTTAGAGCCTCGTCTATTTTAATTCTTTCGTTATTACTAATTAAACCTAGCCTTTCGTATTCCTTATTCATGACAAGTTCAATTTCAACATAGTACTTCAATAAGTTTTCTACTTCGTAACTAAAATGCGGCTCCAAAATGTACGCATTAACGAGTTCATTTGGCTTTTGGGTTATCCTACCTGTTAAATGTATCAACGATATATCCCCCCTTCTTTCTTCGAAAGAGGTAGAGCTCTTTGTATAATTTCTATTGTATCTAATATATCTTCATCGCTAATATTCCTATGCAAAACTGCCCTAATAATCCCTGGCTCTAACTCATCTATATTTAGTCCAAACATTGCACAAGTAGTAATAAATTTATTTATTGAATATTCAGGTTTTAAAGTAAAAAAAACCATATTAATTTCTACATTTGCATTAAGTTCAATCTCATTAATTGAACTTAAGTAACTTGCTAAGTTTTTAGCTCTGCTATGATCTTTTTGCAAGGTCTGATGCATATTATCTAACGCTATAATGCCAGGTGCCGCAATTATCCCTGCTTGCCTCATCCCCCCACCGAGCATTTTTCTAATCCTTCTAACCTTACTGACAAATTGTTCGGTACCTGCCACGATTGACCCTATAGGAGCTGATAAACCTTTCGATAAACAGAACTGCACCGAGTCAGCATACATAGCAATCCGATTTGCCGGTATCTGTAATGCAATAGCAGCATTAAAAATTCGCGCACCATCCATATGCAAAGCTATTTCTTTTTCCCTAGTAAAATGGAACAACTCTTCTAAATATCCTAATGGTAGAATATTCCCCCCAGTGCGGTTACTAGGATTTTCAATACAAAGTAACGCAGGTAATGCGAACTGTGGATCATCAGTATCAACAGGAAATGCTTTTTCTATATTCCCTATTTTTAAAGTACCATTTGTCTCTGTTTGAATCGGTTCATATATAACTCCACCACATACGGATGCCCCACCAGCTTCATAAATATAAATGTCAGATTTATTTCCAACTAAAACTTTGGAGCCCCTCGGACAATGGGCGAGTATTGAGGCTAAATTTGCCATAGTACCAGAAGGCATAAGTATTGCATCTTCCTTGCCTAGCATATTTGCAGCCTTTTTTTCTAATTCTTTAACAGTTAAGTCTAAACCGTATACATCATCACCTAATATAGCCCCACTAATAGAATTCAGCATATCTACACTAGGCAAAGAAAAGGTATCGCTTCTCAGTTCAATCACTTTTTTACCTCCTATCTTCTAGTAAAGTTTTAAATGTATTAGCAAGTTTACTTACTTTGGACTTATCCATTAAATTATGATGATCCCCATCTATCTCATGGATAAATAATTTTTTGGTTGTTCTTTCTCTCCACACATTAGCATCTACTAAAGGTATGGGGTTAATATGAGATAATTCATTAACATTAAATAAATGGATATTGTGATTTAAATAGTAATCACAATAGAAATCTTCTGCAGCCATATTATTACAGTACATTACTTCTAAGATTTTATTTGTTTCATTGATAGTTGACTCTAGGGGTATCATTTTTCTGTTCTTAACTTCTGAATGGATTAGTTTAATTTTTTCTTTTTGGGTTGTATCCGTATCGAAGGAAATGTTTAGCCTTGTAGCCCACGCCTCAATCGGAGTTTTGCGGGATTGTGCCACCTTAAGGCTATCTTTCATACTATCGATAGGATATGTATCTATTAATCCTAAAAAATCCACAGTTTTATGCATTTTTTCTAATTGGTGTGCAATTTCGAACGCAATTGTCCCGCCTAATGACCAACCAGCTAAAATATATGGCCCAGTGGGCTGCACTTTTACGATTCCTTTAATGTACTCTTCTGCCATGTGCTTTATAGATTTCAAAGGTTCTCTATTGTCATCGTACCCTAAAGACTGTATTCCATAAATTGGATTTTCGATATTCATTTTTCTTACAAACTCGTAGTAACATATAATACCTCCTCCACCGGGATGTATTAAAAATAAGGGAGCCTTATTTACATCACCGTTTTGTAACAGAATTATATTTGATTTTTCAACTTCCAGACATCTCCTGTTTTCAATAACTTTACACATTTTTTCAATAGTTGAATTTTTAAAAATAAAACTTAAAGGGAGATTTATTTTAAACTCTTGGTTGATACTATTTAGCAATTTAAATGCATTTAAAGAATGACCTCCTATATCAAAGAAATTACTATTAATACCTATTTGATTGTGCCCTAATAGATTACTCATTAATCGACAGATGATGAGTTCCTTGTTTGTTCTTGGCAAAACCAATTTTGACTGTGATATTGTGCTTAAATTTGGTATCGGCAATGATTTTCTATCAATTTTTCCGTTGGACAACAACGGTAAAGATTTCATTTCCTCATAATGATTTGGCAGCATGTACATTGGTAATTTGGAAGTCAGTTCTTCTTTAACTTCCTGCATTGCAGAACTATGCTCAGATATCAATGAAATGTATGCTATAAGCTTGTAATTATTATTATGATTAATTACTTTCACAACACCTTGATTGACTAATTTGCTATTATTAATTACTCTCTCAATTTCATCTAATTCAACTCTGATTCCTCTAAGTTTTATTTGGTTATCTTCACGTCCAACAAATTTTATATTTCCATCTTCAAGGAAGTATCCTTTATCACCAGTTCGATACATAATTGTGTCTTTTTTAAAAGGATTATTTATAAATGATGCACTCGTCTTTTCTTGATCATTTACATATCCCTTACTTAGTCCTATACCAGATACATATATATCACCCGTTACATACACAGGTACAGGGTTTAGATTTTCGTCTAATATATACACCTCATTATTCATCATAGGTGTACCTATTGAAATAATTTCATCGCTAAATTGATCTTCCTCCCTACATAAGTATTGGGTAACGTCAATTGAGGCTTCAGTTGGCCCCCATGTATTATAAACAGGGCAATCTATTTTCTTTATCAAACTTCTATATAAACTAGATGTTAACGGCTCACCAGCACTTGCTATAAATTTCAAATGCCTACTTAAACAGGAAAGGTCTTCTTTTTTTAATTCTCTGACTATTTCATTTAACATACTAGGCACAACTTGAAGAAAGATAACTTTATGTTTTATCATTGCATCAATAATGGATCTAGGATTTCTATGTTCTCCAGCCTCTAACAAACATACATTCCCGCCAAACAATAATGGCCAAAATACTTCCAAACCAAATGCATCAAAGGTATATAAAGTCTTCTGCAGTACAGAGTCACCAACTTGTAAATGATGAGTCTGTTGCATACAGTTCATTCTATTAATCCAACCAATATGATGATTTATTACACCCTTTGGCTCACCAGTAGAGCCAGAAGTAAAGTAAATTGAAAGCATGCTTTCGGGTGTTGTTTTGGTTGAAGGATTATTCATGAATTCATCTATAGGTAAATCTGATTCATTAAAACTATAAGATTCTATATTAATAAATTTCTTTAATTTATCTTTACTGTCTTTATTTGATAAAACAAATATTACATTTGCTTTTTTTATAATATTTATTGTTCTTTTTGGTGGATCCTCTATATTAAGCGGTACGTACACTCCCCCCATTTTTAAAACAGTTATTATCGAAATAATCATTTCCATTGAACGATCCATATATATGCCAATTGGGGACCCGCTCTCAATTTTATGTTTAAGTTTCCCTGCTAACTTATTGCACTTTTGATTGAGTTCAAAGTATGTTAGCGTCTGCTCTCTAAATGTTAAAGCTATAGCTTGAGGGTTTACTGCAACTCGATCTTCAAATAATTCATGTATACACTTTCTAGGAGGCATCTCTTTTTTGATATTGTTTAACAAAATATTATTTTGTTCCTCTTCAGTCATAATTTCTAGGTACTTTAAAGGTTTGTTTTCATTGTTAGACAAATTAGCTAGTAATGTCATAAAGTGATGACCAAACATCTGCTTGATATAATTTTCATTGAAAATTTTTGTATTATATTCTACTTCCATCCCCATTCGATCGTCTTCTATAATTATAGAAAGAGATAAATCAAATTTACTGGTACTGTTATCTAATCGAATCTCATCATATTTTATACCTTCTAATTTAGGTTTATCGGTAGCGTAATGTAACGCAAACATTATGTTAAATAACGAGTTATTAATATCTTCTCTATCAGGACTAATTTCTTTTACTATTAAATCGTAAGGAATATATTTATGTTTAAAACATTCAAAAACATTAGCTTGAATATGGTTTACGTTATCCGAAAACGAAGTGTGTGGATCAATCTTAGAATTAATGACTACCGTGTTGATGAAAAGTCCAATAACATTTTTAAGTTGTTTGTTCTCTCTCAAACTTACAGGTGAGCCGATACTGACTTCATTCTGTGATGTGTACTTGTTAATCAATACTTTGAATGCAGTTAATAAGGTAGTAAATACAGTTGTTCTATTGGATTTTGAAATTTCTCTAATGAATTGCTGTAATTCACTCGGTAATATGAATCTACTAGTTTTCCCATTAAATCCAAATGCAGTTCCGTGTTTATTAAAATTTACTTTAGCAGGGGCATCTTTTAAATTTTCTTTCCAGAACTCTAGAGATTCTTTGTAACTAGTTTCCTCTTGTAGGGATCTTTCCCATTCTGCGAAATCTGCAAATTGAATATCTAGTTCTGGTAATGTTAATGCTGTTTTACTAACCTTGTGGTTATATAAACTAAATAAATCTTTAATTAATATCCCCAACGATGGTCCATCACAAAGAATATGATGAATATTTAATGCAAAATAATAAACATTTAATTCTGTTTTTATTATTTTTGCTTTAAATAGAGAGTCATCACATTCAATATCAAATGGCTGATGAATAAAATCGTTTATTACTTCCCGTGCCTCACCCTCTAATAATTCTAAGTAGTCAAAAGAGGGGGTTGTATTACTTGTAATAAGTTGAAATAGCTCTTCTTCAAATATAAAACTAGTTCTTAAGATCTCATGACGTTCTATTAATTCTTCTAAGCTTTTTTTCCATGCCTCCAACTTTAAATTCCCGTGAAAACGAAAAACTTTTGAGATATTATAGGTAGGTTTATGCGGTTCTAAATTATGAAGAACCCAAAATCTCTCTTGGGAAAATGAGGGCTTTAATTTGAAGTATGTTATGGGTTTGCTTTTTATTTCAGTAGTCATACTTTATCACTCCTAAAAAAAATTTTTGGATGATTAGCTTTAACAAAGTATAATTTTTTTAAATAGAATAATCATTAGTAAATAACGCAAAGTAAGTGAGAATAACAAAATTAATTTTACAAAACACATAAACTGTAATATAAAAGTAGCCCCACTGTTAAAAAAACTTAGTTAAGAAAATTTTCGTAAACGTTCTTAGTCATTCTTTTTTTGGGAATTGTTAGTGGAATCTTTTATACTATTCGAAGTAAAGTGGAGACCAATTTTCTGTAGAAAGCGGAGTTTGTCCCACTTTTTGGGCTCCGCGGGCGTAATACCACGGTAGAGGGCAGGACAGAGAGCTCTTTTGAGCTATCCGGCTAGGGGAACTCACCTGTAACAGGTGCAACGTATCATGAAAGAGCTTGGTTTAAAATGCTTAGTGTGAAAAAATATAAATCCTATAAAGGAAACGTTGGCAAAATTGGTCTAAATATTTTAGACCGTCACTTTACAGCTGAGGCCCTAATAAAAATGGGTAACGGATATCACAGAGTTTAAATTATTTGGAGGTAAGCTCTATTTAATTAACGGGGAAATTATCACGTATACAATTGGCTCTAGACCACCTATTCACTTGTTTCAGACATGTTAGACAAAACGTTCGAACGTTTACCTGAGCACCACTAGCTACTTATGCATTCCGATCAAGGCTGGCACTCAAATGAAGAAATATCGTCGCTCCTTAAAATCAAGAGGAATTGTTCAAGATGTCTCGTAAAGGAAACTGTTACGACAACGCTGTCATGGAGAATTTCTTTGGAATTATGAAATCTGAATTCCTTTACATGAGGGAAATTGAAAGTATTGAGAATTTTAAAATAGAATTACTATAATACGAAACGGATCAAGGATTAAAAATGAGTTCGGTGCAATACCGAACTCATTTTACCCAAGCTGCCTGATGAAATAACCGTGTCTAACTTTTAGGGGTCACTTCATCTCCCAAGAGCTAGACCGCCATCTACCACTAAAGAATGTCCAATGATATAACTTGCACTATCTGAAGCTATCCAATACACTGCCTCAGCAATTTCTTTGGTACTAGCCATTCGACCAGCAGGAATATATTTATTGCATAACTCATCAGAACCATCTTCACTGATGCCTAAAACTCTATTCGCCATTGGTGTTTGCACTAATCCAGGAGTAACATTGTTTATTCTTATTCCAAATCTTGCAAATTCATGAGCAGCTGTTTTCGTTAAACCTTCTAACCCGTGTTTACTGGCTGAATAAATGGAACCGTTTGGGGTAGTCTTCAATCCACTAACTGAGGATATATTAATTATTGATCCACCATTCCTTTGACGCATCATTTGTTTTATTTGATATTTCATACATAACCAGGCACCCTTTAGGTTAACATTAATTACTTTATCGAACTCCTCTTCTTCCAAATCAATCATTGAAGCAAAGCGATGTTCGATCCCAGCACAATTACAAGAGATATCGATTCTACCATATTTTTGTGCTATAGTTTTAATAATATTTTCTACATCTTGAGCATGATTAATATCCAGTGGATAGAATTCAATATTTTTGGATACCCTCGACAATTCTTCTTGTGTGTTAAGTCCTTTTTCAATATCTCTACCAGTAATAATAACTATATTCTTGCTGTTTTCGAGGAATTTTCTCGCAATTCCTTTTCCTATACCTGAATTTCCACCTATTATTAACACAACTTTATTCATGTCATTTTCGTTTTTTTTCATGCTATTCAATTCTCCATTTTATGTTTTTTAATATTAAGCAATATGAAACAACAGTAAAAATGATTAATATTACTGAGTTAATTATTACTCCTTTAGTAAGCCCGCTAATTAATAGCTCTCTCAGTGCTTCAGCAACGTAAGTTGTTGGGAAAATTAAGGACAGCCAATATAACACTTTAGGTAGTTGCGAACTATCAATTAGAACAGGTGTTAAAAAACCTAAAAACATCATTAAACTAGGTAAAACAATATTAGTTACTTGTGGGCTTGGCGACCAAAATCCAATAAAAACTCCAAAACCCACTATACTCAAAATACTCAAGAAAATCAGAGGAATTATAAACCAATGAAAGCTCCAGTTTAGGTCATAAATCATTTCACCTATCATTGCTAATATCAAGAAGGAAGGAAGACTTGTAATTATCCCTTTAATCAGATTTGCGTAAATAAAAGTTATCTTACTAATAGGTAAAGTAGCATAAAAAACAAAATGTCCTCGGTGTTTTTGCCATGATAAATCTTGAGCAAGCAGATTAATGCCAGTTATTATTAAGGCAAAAACCATATTTCCAGTTACAATCCTTAATATCATTTCATTTGTTGGATTCTCCACAAAAAAATGAAGTAACATTAAAGTTGTTAATGGAAATAAAGATGCTAAAATAATTATTAAAATCCATTGTTCTCTAACATTTGCATACTGTATTCTAACCAAAATCCATAAATCAGTCAGCCATTGGCCTACACTCATTTTCTTTTGTTTATATTCCAATTGATTCACTAATTTTTTCACCCCCTTCGAAACGAAGATAAACATCTTCCAAAGTGGGAGGAACAAGTGAAAAATCGAAATCCAATTTCTCGTTTAAGTTAGCAAGTTTTTTAACAATACTAACTACTTCATCTTTTTGAATCAATAATCTTAATTTATGATCCGTTATTCTTTGGGGTCCCTTTTCACTAAATGAAGTATATAACTTATTAGTTATTAAGCTATCATTAGTTGATAAATCTAATCTCATTCGTTGATCTATCCTATGTTTAAGTTGTTTTATTCCATCTAAAGCTACAATCTTTCCTTCGTTTATAATTGCTACTCTATCAACTACCTGTTCTGCTTCCAATACATTATGTGTAACTAAAATTATAGTAGCTCCTTCTTTATTTTTATCAGTTATTATCTCCCACACCTTTTTCCTTTTAACTGGATCTAATTCATTTGTTGGCTCATCAAATATAAGGACTTTAGGATTACCTGTTAATGTTAGGGCAACACTTATTAAACGCTTTTGTCCTCCTGAGAGATTTTTAATGTAATCATTTTTATATTTTTCTAAGCCTATTTGTTCGATAAGTCTATCTGCCTCTATGGTGGCAGAAGCTTTATTTAATCCTTTTAATCTACTGGAAAAATAAACTGATTCCCATACTCGCAATGAAGTTATTGCGTGCGGATCCTGAGCATAGTATGATACATTTTCAGTAATAAACTTACTGTTTGCTTGTATGTCCTCACCAAATAAATGTATACTCCCACTTGTAGATTTAATTAGTCCCATCATTTGCTTTATAAGTGTCGACTTACCTGCACCATTTGGTCCTAAAAGTGCAATTATTTCTCCCTCATAAATCTCTAGATTAATCTCCTGGTTAGCAGTAATATTGCGTGAGGGATATTTTTTAGTTACATTTTTTATATCGTAAATAATTTTCATAAGACCTCCTTATTTTGAAGTTCTATTATCATCATATAAAGGAAGTTGTTATAAAACATCTGTATATTACGCAATGTAACTCCGTTTATGTGTAAATTAAAAGGAAACCCTCTTGTTTTGCAATTAAATAGGAAACATCATTCATTAATAAGAGTTCTATATTGTAAGGGCTCAGGTTGTTTCATTTAATGTTGAAAGCTCTAGTGATTTATGCAGAAGAATTACCATTATGTTTTATTTTTGCATTCCTACGTATTGAGTCATCATTAATTTTAAGTCATTTTTGTTACTACTCAACTCATTAGTATGTAAAATGCTCAATACCTGAAAGATATAGTCTCTCCGCATCAAAGACCCAATAAATAAGTCCTGTAACGCCCTTTCTCATTAGGTTTTAAAGCTTGTAAATCTCTGCTATGGCAACTCTCTTAAACAAGATAAGCTTCCTTATCTCTTTCACATTGCATCACATTTTAGGTGCAGATCTAAAAGTTTTCTTTTACAACGTACGTTTTAAGTTTCGTGCTTCTTTCCCATAAACAATCCCCTATAGTAGACAGATTAATTTACTTTCTTTTCTGTCTTCCATAGGGGAACCATATCATTATTTAATTTTCTTTTAATGCACTTAGAAGATTAACCTTTGCAGCAATGTGGGATGGTATAATTGAGGCAATTAGAGTTAGGAGTATCCCTGCAGTAATTGCCAAAACTACGTTTCCCCACGGGATAATAAATGGCATATGCATTGCAGATAAGTTTGAGATAGAGTTTAAATATACTACAAATATGCCCAATAAAACCCCCATAATTATTCCTGCCACACCTACCACAAAACCTTCTCCTATAATCATTGTTCTGACTTGTTTAGTAGTAAATCCAATCGCACGAATGGTACCAATTTCCCCCACTCTTTCCATCGTATTCATCAATAATGTATTACTTATACCTATACTAGAAAGAGCAATCACAATTATCAATAAAAATTGCATAACTTCATTCATTCCATCAAAAGAACTTTGCGAAGATTTAATTTGATCTTCTACTAATGTAACGGTAGAAATTGAAGTTGCAAAATTTAAGTTTAATTTTTCGCGCAATGTATAAGGATCCCCAGAAACACTGGTATTTATCATAATTGTATTAATTACATCCCAATTAAAACCTTCTTTAAACTCATTTTCAGATATAAATCCAACATATCCTCCATCTTGAGAAGTATTAACTTTCCCTACTACCTGATATTCTCTTGTACCTGAAGGGGTATTAATAGTAATGTAATCATTCACTTTCCCACCCCATTCATCAAACGCTCTTTCACCTAAAAGTATAGAGTTGGATGGAAGATTAATGCCTGGGTCTTCGAAGAGTTGATATTCTTCAGTATTTTTAGATGGCGTACTCATAATATAGAATTCTCTATACTCACCTTCAACTGTTTTCCAGGTCACCATTGTTTCTCTGAACCATTCAACCCCTTCTACACCAGCGTAACTCCTTACCTTATTAATAATTTCCTCATTTACTGGTTCTTCAAACTGTACTTGAATATCCCCTCCAAAAGTCCGGCGAATCTCCTTTTCAAATCCAGAAGGGATTGATTCTAAAGCTGAACCTAAAAAAATTACTACCGCAATACTTATTGCCAACATCGCTGATGTATTAGCGTTTCGATTAGTATTAACTTTTATGTTACTGACAGATAATTTCCCTGGATAGCCAAGCATTTCTTCTATCATTGGTGTAAGAATTTTTGCAAGGGTCCTCATCACCAATGGATATATTAATACCACTCCAAATAATAAGAAAATATACCCCAAATAACTGTCAACAAAGCTTAGTAATATGAGTATAAGCCCCAATAAATACCTAAGAATTTCTACTCTAAACCTAGGCGTTTTATTTGTATTTCGCATTGCGTTTACTATAGGAGTTTTAAATGCAATATACATAGGTATTCCAGAAATTATTATTGGAAATAAGATTCCGATTAATGCAGATAAAATTGTTGCGCTTTTCCAATCTAGCGTGTAAACCATAGTATCTTGAAAGATTCCTAAAAGCATTTCTACAAACAAATCTGCGAATAAAACACCAGTTGGCAATGCAATAGCAGTACCTAAGAGCGAAAGTAAAAAGACTTCAATCAATACAAGTTTAAATACGTCAAAATTTGTATATCCAAGACTCTTCATAACAGAAAATTCTTTTTTTCGTTCAATTACACTTGAATAAATCATATTAAATATTATGAAGGAACTTATAAAAAGAGAGAGAATACATACGAGATAAAAGACAGAGTATAGACCTTCAACGTCATTATTTCTTAAATCATCAATAACAACAGGTTGAACATAAAGGGGTGTCCCTCGTAATAATTCTTGATAAGTCGATAACCAATTTTCATTATCACGATCTTTATGCTGGAGTCGTATATAACTTATTTGATTATCTAGGTTAGTCCAGTCTTGAAGTGTTTCTAAATCCATCATAACTCTAAATGATCTACCTTTAGCGTCATTCCAATTACTAGGACTGGCGAGCCAAGATGTAAAGCCAACAATCCCCGTTACTTCAATTTTACCCAACCCTTTAAATGTCAAAGTGTCTCCTATATCTTTACCCCATAGTTTAGCTGCATTCTCGGGTATAATTATACCCTTACCTTTCAAACTCCCTTTTATTAATGGGAGCTTTAAAAGATTACTTTCTATATCACTGACACCAGTTATTCTAACTGAAGTTTCAGCCGGAGCTTGAGGTTGATCTATTTCCACCAATGCTTGTTTATCAAGGACACTTAAGCTATCTATTACAATATCCCGCTGCTTTATTGCTTTTACTTCATCTTCTGAGAAAGAATAATTTTTGCTTAATATCCAATAATCAGCATTCCCTGCGTAGATTTCTTGATAATACTTAAATGTACCTTTAATAGTGTTATTAGCCACCAACATACTAGTTGTTAAGAAGATACCAAGTATTACTGCAATGAGTGTAAAGAAAAACCTTTTTTTATTTTTTGTTAAGTTACGCCAAGAAACTAGCCAAATATTCAGCATAGCCATGATCCTCCCTAGTTACTTCGGTTTCAATTAATCCATCCTTGAACAAAATAATTTTATCCGCGTAACCAGCTGCGAAGATATCGTGAGTTACCATAATAATTGACTGTTTTCTTTGTTTGTTAAATTTAGCTAATAGATCCAGTATTTCTTTAGCTCGTTTCCTATCTAGGTTTCCCGTTGGTTCATCAGCTAATAATATTTTGGGCTCGTGGATCAAAGCCCTTGCTATAGATACCCTTTGCTGTTGTCCTCCGCTTAACAGATTAGGAGGCTTCTTTTCAAAACCTTCTAAACCAACTTCTTTTATAATGTTTCTTATTTTCTCTTTGATGTTTTTGTTTTTCCTACCATCTGCATGAAGTGGAAAACCAACATTTTCTTCTACAGTTAACGTAGGTAATAATTGGTAATTCTGAAAAATGAATCCGATATTTTTTCTCCTTACGATAGTTCTTTGCTTCTCAGTTAATCCAGAAAAATCTTTTCCTTGTATTTTCACCTGACCAGAGGATGGTCTATCTAAACCACCTAATAGTTGTAATAGCGTACTTTTACCCGAACCACTAGGTCCCATTATTGCTATAAATTCACCTTCCTTTACAGAGAGGTCAATACCTTTTAGCACTTCTATCTTTTGATTACCTTGTTCAAAAGATTTAAATACTCGATCAACTGAAATCATACTTGTATCTCTCCTTTAAACTCAAATAATAAAAATCTTCATTTTTTCACTAACATTGACAGGAATTTAAAGGCCGTTGATTTTTTGTAACTAGTTCATTAAATTCCGTAATGATTTCATAGTCATTCATATCTTTGTAATACAAAGCACACAATATTGTAAATTTAACCATCATGTGAATCCCTACTTCTTTATTTACTTGTAAATACTTAGTATACGTATCATTGATCATAATTATTTTTTAAAAAATTATTTAAATAAAAAGTATGGGAGAGACACTTTATTTACGTTAATTTATCAGTTCAAATTTACACTTCCTGATTTAGTTTCAATTTTCATTTTATTTTCTCCATTACCTGAGGAACCTTTTAAACCTTTCTTTGTTTGTGTTTTTTCGCTTAGGGACAGGTTTATGGATTGTCTTCCGCTGTTTGTAGCGATTTCCAAATTTAGATTGGGTTGCTTTTCATCAAAAGTTACTGAGGCATTGCCACTTGTAGTTGAAAGTTCTACGTCACCATTTAATTCTTTAAAGTGGAGTTTAATATCGCCACTGCTAGATCGTATGTCAATATTATTTTGAACAAGATCCTGTCCAGAAACATTGCCAGAGGATCCATCCAAAATTATTTTCCCCTTAAATTGATGAGGAATTCTAACCTCTAAAGTAGGTTTTTTTTTGTAATTGATTAAGCGTCTAATATCATTACCTAGATCAATTGATAACCGTTTTGAAGACTTATCTAATGTAACACCTGGTCCGTTATCATAAGCCGTTAGATAGGTTTCTAATTCACCGTTTTCGCTTGGCAGGAAATTAACATCGGTACTTGCAAAATTTATAACAATTTCCTCAACCTCTTCTATCGACTCTTTATTAACACTTACCTCCTTTTCCCCTGATGAACACCCTGCAAGAACGATTACTACTAAAAACAAAATTAAAGCAGATTTTTTCAACATAAAATTTCCTCCTTATGCCAATTATACAAAATGACGCAAGGTCATTTTCAATCTTTACGCAGTATAATGTTTAAATTAGTTGAAAGTGACCTCGCGTCATCTTTTATACTGGAACTATACCTTTTACATTATTATCTATAGAAGGAGGAAATTTCTTTTGAAAAAAGAAGATATTATTATCTATGCTTGCGTTATTATTGGAGCAGGTATAGCTTTCCAATTTGGTAATGCTATTATTGGGGTGCTTATTGGCCTGGGAGTAGGTTACTTATTTAAATCTCTATTTTTCAATACGACGAATAAAGAATAAAGAATAAGGAAGTAGGAATAAAATTGTTACATATTAATGAAGTTAAAAAGATGAGTGGTGTGTCCGTTAGAACCTTAAGATATTATGACCAGATAGAACTGCTAAAACCTGCATCAAAAACTCAAGGAGGTCACAGATTATACTCAAATACAGAGTTAAAAAAATTACAGCAAATACAATTCTTAAAAACGATAGGCTTTCAATTAAGTGAAATCAAAATTATGTTAGAGTCTGAAGAATGGGACTGGTCCATTAGTCTAATGAAACAACTATCTTATGTAATAAATGAAAAGGACCGACTCTCAAATATAGAATTTAATTTAAGAGAACTAATAAATGGGATAGCAATTGAAGGAGAGGAATTTAGAATTCAAAAAATTATGAGTTTATATACTAGGGATTCAAAAGATATTCTAGCTCATAATAGAGATGAATTAAATATTAAAAACACTGAAGTACTATATAGACTACCGAATATGACAAGTAGTGATCCTGATTCTTTAGAGTGGATTGCTCTACTTGGTCAATTAAAAAAACATATGCACCTTGGTTATAGTGCTACACGCATACAAAATATTATAAAAAGGATGGATGAAAAAAGAAGTGAAGATTTTGGTGATGAAGATGCTTTTTTAGATACCCTTTGGAAAATTAGAATGACACCTGAGGAGTCAAAAAAACATAACCTTTATCCTATTGATCAAGAGGTCCTCAATTTTATGGAAAAAGCTTATATTCATTACACCGCTAAGAGGTCATAGTTTTTTATCATTATCTATCGATGTGGAGGAATATATGGGAACAGATATTTTGGTTTATATAGGTGGCTTAGCGCTATTAGACACATTAAGTCCTACAATAGTGGGCGTTACACTATACCTTATTTTAACAAATAAAAGAAATTTAACTTCAAGATTATTTTTATATCTATTTACAGTTGCACTATTGTATTTCTCATTAGGTGTAGCAATGATGTTAGGGTTAAATTATATTATTGAAACCTTCTCTAACATATTTCAAAATAAAGTATTTAGTTGGATTATTTTTATAGTAGGGGTTATTTTATTTGTGGGTAGCTTTTTTATCCCTACAAATAAAAAAAATAATATTCCCAAACCTAAAACTCAAAGTATATCCTCAATTATATTTATTGGTATTACAACTTTTTTAATTGAGGCAAGTGCAGCTTTTCCGTATTTTGCTGCTATTGGTTTGTTAACAACAAATAATATACCTACTTATCAATGGTTGCCAATTATCGCCACATATAACATTATTATGGTTTTACCAGCATTACTTATCTTTTTAGGATATAAGTTATTTGGAAGTTGGATAAATTCTAAATTAGTTAATCTTCATCATAAACTATCAAACACTTCAAATTCCGCACTATCTTGGATAATGTGCATTGTTGGGTTAATATTAATTTTTAACACTCTAGATTATCTATAATCAAGTGAATCCCCAGCCTAGTTGATAAGTTCCGCTATGGGGAGTAGAAATAAAAAGAGCATTGACCTGTGGACTGCTCCCCGTTTTCAATATAGGAATCAAAAAACATCTAAACAGCCAATTGCCGGGATTTGACCGGTGACGGCTGTTTAGTTTCGCTCGAATACATGTATGGGATAACAATTTTCGGTGGAGGCATTACCATTGGGTTAATACCAATTGAACAAAGAAAACGTTTTAACTCGCTTCGAAGCTTACTTGATTCTGGCGCTTTCATAACCGGTCCAGCCATTGCAGGACTGCTGCTTACGATTGGAACACCTAATATGGCAATTTACTTGAATGCCAGCCTTTCCGTCACTCTGACTCTTCTTACCGCCGCTTTGTCGGGGCTATCCACGACTTTGACGATTCTATCCATCACTTCGGCTGTTCCTTCCGTCGCTCCGATTTCTTTCCGTCATGATACTATATCCGATTGTCTAATCACTAGGGGTTTTAAATTAAATGAAACAACCTGAGCCCTTACAATATAGAACCCAAGTTGATGAATAGTACTTATTTATTCTCTCCTATTTAACGGGATGCACTAATCCGGGATGGTAACACCGTCTAACTTTAATACCTCTTCTGAACTGTATATGGATATGGTTTTTTTCTCACAGTTTAAAAATGTGACACTTCCAATCATATCTTCAATTTGAAAATCCACCATTTGATGTTGAAGTTGAGGTTTATTTGGAAAGTTAATAATATAGGGTTGTTTATCCCAATCAGAAACTTCTAACTTAGTTAAGTCAATATTCAATCCAATACCCAATGCTTTCACAACGGATTCCTTTCGTGTCCAATATTTTAAAAGAGCCATAGTCTTATTAGCTTTAGTAATTGTTTTCTTTTCATTATCTGATAATGTATTAAATAGAAAATCAAAATCTTTATTTTGATTTAAATTTTCTATATCAATTCCTATCTCATCTAGACTTACGCCAATTACTACGTATTTACATGTGTGCGACACATTAAATTTAATCTTCTGATTCTTTCCAGTTAGATAAGGCTTACCATGGGGCTCACCACACGTCTTACAATCCCTATTAATTTTTATATTTTTTGGAGAGTCTGCAGTATATAGAGCTAGTATGTCCCTTAAGAAGGTAAAGGTAACTACTGCATTGTCTTTATCCTTTTTAAATCTTAGTCTCCTTATTCTTTGTAGTTCCTCTTCACTCAAGTTATTGCAATCCTTTCCATATGTATCTAATTTAGCCCACCAAATGTGACATTCATTTTTAGAAAGCAAGCTAATACTGATCTCCTCCTTCCGCTATCAATTTCTTCACTTATTTTTGTTTCCTTCATATTATGATATATCTTTGATGGCACTTTCGCTATTGCGTGAATTACTAGTTTTTCTTCGGACAAAATATAGCGTAGACGGCGATACTAGGTGATCTACTTGAGCAAAGCAGGTGCCGATTCTGTTTAAGTTTAACAGAAACAGCAAAAGCAAACGGCATTGACTTCTATCAATACCTTGTGAAGTGACTGATGATCTGCCTCCCTTACCGCTTCATCAACAACATAAAACTTAGTCGAAGTTGATTCAAGCAACATGTGCAAATTAACAGCCTTCTATCCAAATAGCATCGGATAGAAGGCTGGTTGTCATGCATACTGGGAGGTGCGTTATTTTATTATCAAAAGCCAACTTCAGCAATGGATCGCTAGCCTTCCTAAGAACTTACTTTCTAATCGGAACTCTGGCAGCTCTATATATCTTATTATCAGCTTCTTTATCTTCACCATTTAGAGAGTGCTTCTTAATCAATTGGCTCATTAACTTAATTGTAGGATTTTCAAACAAACTTATTAGTTTTATATTAGTGTTATATACTTCATTTATTTTTATTAGTAGTTGAACAGCTAACAATGAATGCCCCCCTAACGCAAAGAAGTCCTCATTCTTAGATATCTCAACATTAGTATGAAGAATCTTCTGCCACAGCCTAGCTAAATGAAGTTCAGTCTCTTCTAAAGGCTCTAAGTTCTCGCTAGCTATTTCATCCCATCTTATCTGTGGTAGTTTTTTTCGATCTATTTTTCCATTAGCACTAATAGGTAAATCATTTAACAACACAGTTTTACTTGGTACCATGGCAACCGGAATATTTTCCAGCAAATACCTTCTGATTTCATGCTCATCAAGATTTACATTCTCGTGCGGAACAACATAGGATTGTAAATATTCCTTATCATTATCATTGACTTTAATCACTACTGAACTTTTAATTGCTGGATATTGATTCAGAAAATATTCAATTTCGTTCAGATCAATCCTCACTCCATTTAATTTAACTTGAAAATCCTTTCTACCCAAATATTCTATAAATCCACTTGGATGATATCTGCCAATATCGCCCGTATAATAGACTAAGTCGTCATGTTTTTGGGATAAAGGGTTACTTCTAAAAGTATTATTAGGGTGGTTAATATAACCACTACTTTTATATGGAGTCTTAATAACGATCTCTCCTGGTTCATTAATTGCACAGAGAGAATTTTGATCATTGATAATTAATATTTCCGTATTTTTTATAGGCTCACCAATTGGAACAATAGATAAGCGTTCTTTATTGTCCCTTACCCTATGGAAACATTTAGCTAAGGTTGTTTCAGAGGGACCATATAAATTGACAATTTCGCTTTCTTTTGAAATAGCATTTTTCCATTGTTCAACTAATTTGTAACTAAGAGGTTCGCCTGCAAAGAATGTCAGCCTAACATCCAAGCTTTTTACTTTATTAGATACAATCCACCTATTTAGTAATGAAGGGACAGCATGAATGACCGTGATTTTGTTATTCATTAACCACTCGATGACATCTTCATAGGAATTCGGTAAACAAAGGGTAGCTCCACTTATTAAAGGTAGAAATACATCCCGCAAATATACATCAAAAGCAGGATTCGTAAATTGAGCAAACCTATCGTTAGGCTTAATATTAAATTCACTTTTTTGCCAACATAAAAAATGATTTAAACCTTTCTGATTACCGATAATACCTTTCGGCTTACCCGTTGATCCAGATGTGAAATAAACATAAGCTTCGGAATCATTTCTAACTAATGGATTTATTATTAGCTCATTTACACGGCCACTCTCTTTAGAAATAGAGATATCTGGTGATAGGTACTGTGCATTTATTTTATTTCTTTGTATAGAAGACATTAAATTATCAAAGTCAATAAATAATTTTACATTAGCCTCATCTAAAATAGTATTAACTCTATTGATTGGTGTGCCTACATTAATAGGAACAAATACATAACCATTCATTAGCATACTGATAATACTAGTTATATAGTTAAAAGAGCTCTTTCCATAAATGGCTATTCTATCTCCCTCTGTTAGATTTAATTCGCGCAATACTTTTGTAAATTCATTTGTATAATCTAGTACATCCTTATATGTCCAAACTCTATTTTGTTCTTCAATGGCAGCTGATTTTAAGTTCGCTTCTATGGAGCCCTTTAAAGTATTTAAGAAGGTCTCATGAAGATTTTCATTATAATTAAAGTTGTTATTATAATGATGACTAATATTACTTAAACGAATACAACCTATTCTATTATTTTGTTGTTCAATCAATGATTCACATAAGGTATTAAGTTGTTCAACAAATGCTAGCATGCGTGTTGTATGGATTTTATTGTTTTGAAAAACTACTTTTAATTCGAGAGAATCCCCCTTATCAATGAAATAAAAAGTGATAAGGAATTTTGCCTTAGTTTCATGTAATTGTTTTCTTTCTACTTCCAAGTCTATTAATTCATTAGAATTCCGATCATAGTTTATATAGTTTACTAATATATCAAATACTGGGTTAGCACTTATTGTTCTAGACGGTTGAATTTCTTCTACAATTTTTTCAAAAGGAACATCTTGATTTACAAACATCTCTGTAATTACATTATTCATATTGTCAATCACATCAGTAATGGTTTGGTCATTTTGTATATACGTTCTTAAAGGCAACGTATTTAAAAATAATCCAATTGTGTTTTCCCACTTTGTTGATCGATCAATAACTGGTGTTCCTATTATTACATCATTTTGTCTATTCATTCTATGAAGTAGTATATTTAAAGCTGAAACAATTGTTGTGAAGTGTGATGTCGCCTGCTGTTTACTGATCTCTTTCATATTATTATAAGATTTAGTTGAGAACGTATAATCAAGCTGTGTACTATGGTTGTTATGAATAGTATTATACTCATCGATGGGAAATTTGGTCTTCATTAAGTTTCCACTTAAATTTGCCTTCCAATATTCAAGTTGCTTTTTATAGAATGAAGAATTAGTAAAACGAACCTGCTCTCTTGCGTACTCAGTATAAGAGCATGGTTTCTTATAGGTTAAGTTATTCCCTAGTTTTAATTGATTATAATTTTCAAACAGTTCGCTCTCGAAATATTCTACTGAAAGACCATCAATAACTATATGATGGAAAACTATTAAAAGGAGATATTCTGTGTCACTAAACTTTAATAACTTGACTCTATAAGGCATATCCGTCTCTAAATTAAATGGTTTGGACAAAATCTCATTTAATTGATTCTTGCTAAAGCTATCTTTATCGCAATGTTCATCAAATTGTTCGACTTCAAAGTCTACTTTTTCTATATTTTTAATCAACGTGTATGGCTTACCATTGTTTACTCTAAAATTAGCTCTTAATATTTCATTATCCTTAATAATCTTTGTAACACTTTCAATCAATAAATCGATGTTTAATTTGCCATTTATTTTTAATGAATAAGGTAAATGATAATTATAATCCTCTGGATGAAGTTGATATAAGAACCATATCCCTTCTTGAGCAGAAGACAATGGTTGAAAGTCGTTGTCATTTTTATCAATAACTTCTTTGTTATTGATAATTTCGTTATCAATCTTTGACGCAAGTTCCCTAATAGTTGGAGTTTCGAATATATCTCTAAGTCTTAACTCTGTTTCAAAAGCTTTATTGATTTTAGAAATAATCTTGACACCTAATAAAGAGTGTCCACCTATCTTAAAGAAATTGCTTTCTACCCCTATATCTTCTAAGCATAACGCTTCTTCCCAAATATCTGATATGTCTTTTTCTGTTTTATTACTTGGTGACACATAACCAGCAGGGCTGAGAATGTTTTCCTTATTTGGTTTAGGCAAAGCTTGATAATCTAATTTCCCGTTTTTATTAATTGGGAACGCGTTTAAGTACACTATATATTGAGGGATCATATAATCAGGAAGCTTCTTACTTAGAAAATTATATAAATAATTGTTTTCCAACTGAGAATTCGCAATGACATATCCAACTAGCGCATTTTTTTGATTTGATTTATCGAAATGAACAACTGCATCTTTTATTTTATCAAACTCCTTGAGTGAGTTTTCAATCTCACCCAATTCTACACGCATACCTCTCACTTTGACTTGCGAATCTTCTCTGCCGGTAAACATTAAATTACCATCAATGTCTAAATATCCCTGGTCACCTGTACGATAGATTGTCTCATCTATACTGTATGGATTTTTAATGAAGCTCTTATTTGTTTTTTCTATATCATGTAAATATCCATTTGCTAATCCGATACCTCCTATATACAGGTCTCCGGTAACACCATAGGGAACAGGTTTCATCTTTTTATCAAGTACATAGATGTAATTATTATTTATTGGTTTGCCTACTGAAACAATTCCTTTTTTATGACCGTCTTGAGATGTACATTCATAACAAGTGGAATCAATAGAAACCTCCGTAGCTCCCCACGAGTTAAATAACCTAACGTCCATTTTTTTGAATAGCTCTTTAACTAAAGATGATGATAACGCCTCTCCACTAGATATAATTGCTCGTAAATTCTTAAGTTTTAATGTTTCTTCTTCACTAATTAAATCTATGAAAGGTTTTAACATACTCGGTACAAAATGCAATATTGAAACATTATATTTTATAGCATCTTCAATAATAGAGTGCGGATCTTTATGTTCTTCCGGTTTCATTAGTGCTACTCTTGCTCCTACAATTAATGGCCAAAATATTTCAACTGCCGCATCATCAAAAGATAATGTTGTTTTTTGTAGGACAGTTTCATCAGGTTGCAAATTATGATAATTTTGCATCCATAACATTCTATTAATCCAGCCTCTATGATTATTAGCAACGCCTTTCGGTTTCCCGGTCGAACCAGATGTATAATAAACTGAAATTAGGTCTGTAGGTTTTACCTCGCCTTCTTTGCAGCCACCAAGCTCAAAAGATGCATCTAAGTTTAGTTGTTTAATATCAAGTATGGAGGTATTTGTGTCAACTACATCACTTTCCTTACATCCTGATAGCAGTAATAATTTTGCTTTTGAGTCTTCTATTATTTCATGAACCCTATCTGCTGGCATACTATTATCTATTGGCAAATAAGCCCCACCTGCTTTTAAAATGCCCATTAACCCTATTATCATATCAAGTGAACGTTCAATTTTAATAGCAACTACATCATTTCGTCCAATACCCCTGTTTTTTAACAGTTTACTTAGACATGTAGACTTTTTTTCTAGCTCCTCATAGGTAATATTCTTATCACCAAATGTAACAGCTATATTATGTGGAGTTTTTGATGCTTGCTCCTCAAATAAATTATGCAATCCTACATTTTGAGGGATTCTTATCACACTTCCCTTATTCAACAAGCATTCTATTTCATTCTTATTAAGCATATTAATATCGCCTATTTTACTGTCCAAAGTACTATTTTGGATATTATTTAATATCCCCTGGAAGTGATTGGTAAATTGATAAATCATATCTTCGGTAAAAATGTCTGATTTATATTCCCATCTCCCAGATATAGCATGCTCATCTTCCTCGAAAAACAATGTAAGGTCATACTTAGATGTATTATTGTTAACTTTTTCAGGTACACCTTTAATGAAATCAAAGTGCTTTTTATTATATTTAGGAGTATTTTGGAGTGCCATCATTATATTAATTATTGGAGTAAAGCTCTGATCAATGCCTTCTCTAACCTCATTAACTATCTTTTCAAAAGGCAAATCAGCATTTTTTAAGTTACTTATACTTTGCTTTTGAATATGATATAGAAGGTCTCTGTATGTTAAATTGTCATCGAGTTCTGACCTCCAAGGTAATGTGTTCACAAAAAACCCCAGTACATTTTCAAAATTACGGTTAGGCCTTCCTGCAACTGGCGCACCAACAATCAAATCTTTTTGCTTTGTATATTTATAAAGCAAAACTTGAAACACACTCATTAGTACCATAAACTTGGTTGTGCCTGTTTCTTTTGTAATTCGATTTATTATATCGACCTGCTTTTGAGGAAGTATAAAACTAAAAAAATCACCCTGGAAATTACTATCTGAATTAACTCTATGGCTTGTAAATTTAACTTTATCTAGCTGTCCTTTCAATAAATCTTTCCAATAATTAATTAATTCAGCTTCATTATGCTGTAAATATTTCTTGTGCCATAGCGTATAATCTTTATATTGAAAAATATTATTGGCTTCTATTTTATTTTCCCTATCAGTTTGTAGTGAATTGTAAATTGTAAATAAATCATCGATGAAAATATTGAAAGACCAATCATCAAATATAATATGATGAAAGTTAAGAAATAGTAGATAGTTATCAGTACCTAATTTATATAGGTTAACTTCAAAAAGAGGGGCTTTAGACAAATCGAACTTTCTTTTAGATTTTTCAATTAAGATAGCTTCTAAGTTTGTTGAGTCTTTTTCCAAATCAACAAATTGAAAAGGCGTCGTGTCAAGATTGTTTACGACTTCTTGCAAAGCAGTACCATCTGACTCAAAAATTCTAGTTCTTAATATTTCATGTTTATTGCATAACACTTTTATAGAATCCTGGAGTTTACTTGAATCAATTTTGCCTTTCAACTTTAATTTATATGGTATGTTGTATAAATAATCGCTCATTTCCGTTTTATCCCAAAACCATAGTCTTGTTTGTTGCGAAGAAGCTGCTAACCTTTTCTCGTTCGTCTTACTTATGACATAATTTCTAGTTTTTTTCTCCCTTTTTCCGATTAGCTCAGCAAGCTTTTTAATAGTTTTCATCTCAAAAATGTCACTTATATTAATATTAATATCGAAAGTTTCCTCAATCGCACCTAATAATTTTACTGCATTTAAAGAATTTCCCCCTATTTCAAAGAATGATGTATCAATAGGTATGCTATTGACATCTAAAATCTCCTTCCAAAGTGAATAGATTTTACGCTCAACCTCATTCATCTTGACTTTTTTTGTAATTTCCAAATTAGAAATTACATAATTGGTCAAATACTGCCTATCAACCTTACCATTTTTATTAAGTGGTAGAGACTCCAGTGTTAAGTATTCCTGAGGAAGCATATAATTAGGTAGCTTTTTAGAGAGTATTTCTTTTACTTCATCCAAATTTCCTTGACCTTGATTTTTAAAGACAATTACTGCTCGGATTATCGTTTCATTATTCTTATTAATCCTTGAAACAACTGCACTATCTTGTATTGAACTGATCTTATCAATTTGAGCTTGTATTTCATTTAATTCAACTCTGAAACCTCGGATTTTAACTTGATGATCTACCCTACTTATGAATTCTAATTGATCATTATCATCTACCCTTGCTAAATCACCGGTTTTATATAAAATCGACTCATTTTTACCTTCTTGAAAACAATTTTGTTTATATTTTGAAGCAGTTAATGAATCGTTCTTGTAATACCCTCGGGTAATCCCCAAACCAGTAATATAAATTTCACCGACTCTACCCTTTTCTACAGGATTCATATATTCGTCTAATAACAAAATAGTTGAGCGGCCGTAAGGTTGACCTAATGGAATTACATTGCCTTTTCGTTCTATTCTATCTACATCATTTGCCATTACACCTACAGTAACTTCAGTTGGTCCATAGTGGTTAAAAATTTTACATGCAGCGTTAGTTTCTTTAATTTTATCTACAAGACTCCACTTTAATTGTTCCCCGCCTAAAATTATGTATTCTGGTATAAACATTGATGTATTTTGTCCGTGTAAAAGAGCTTCCATATGAGACGGCACTAACTTAATACAATGAATGTCGTGCACCCTACAATAACTGCTCAACATCACAGAATCCGTTATCATACTCTCTGGTATAACATGAAGTGAGCCACCTGTAGTTAATGATGCAAAAATAGGCGTTACAGATAAGTCTGCAGCAATTGTAGTTAACAACGTATAATTTAACGGCTTGTTGACCTCCATATAATGAAGAATTCCTTGTAGATGATTCAAAACATTTTTATGCTCAACCTGAACACCTTTAGGTTCTCCTGTGGTGCCCGATGTAAAAATAGTATAAATCAAATTATCAATCGTATATTCTTTTGATACGTTCATTTCACCGTATCGATCATAATCTAATATCTCTAAATTATGAATACTAGTTACACAAGCTTTCTCAAACTTGCTTCCATTTTTATTGTCAGTTAACAAAAAATTAGGATTTACTTGATCTACTATTTTTGTTAGACGGTCCACAGGTAATGACGGGTCTAAAGGTACATAATATCCACCTGCTTTAATAATACCTATGATTGCTATAATCATTGTAATTGATTTATCAAAGCATATTGCCACCGGTTCTTCTACATTCATTTTTTCATTCTTTAATAGATTTGCTATTTGGTTTGCTTTACTGTTTATATCTTTATAAGTGATAGTTTCATCCATAAAGCGAACGGCTATCTTATTTGGGTGCTTGATTACTTGTTCTTCAAAAGAATCAATAACTGTTTTAGTTAAATCAATTTTTTGGTTACTTACAAATATAAAATCTTTCTTTGCAATTAACACTTTATCACCTCATGCAATATTCTATTTAAAAAAACTCCCATTCGAAATCGAAAAGATGTCGCTCACTACCATTTTATGATTGGCTTTTCTATTTTCCATTTTCACTCGTTTGTTTATCTTTTCCCTATGGAGATTTTTAATATGAGCGTTGAATGGCAAGTTGCCAAACTCTAATATCCTGACTGCCCCTAAATGATCTCTTATTGGGATAACACTTCCTTGATTATAGATACTTGGTGCGAACGGAATATCTAATACACCGTTAGCAAAAGATTTAATGGTTCCTTGTGCAAGGTCTCCATTTCCAATTTCCAGGACTTTATCTATAATTAGATTTGTTTCCTCATTTATAATTGTGACTTCATCAGATACGTCAATTTTTATACTGCCAATTTGACTACTAATCATCTTCACCATATGTTCAGAAGTTCTTATTCCATCCATATTTGCCTCTAAGGTAGGTATTCCTTCCGCCTCATGCGGTGTTTTTAATATCATTTTATTTGCAGCAGAAAGAACAGCTGTAAGAGAACCTAAGTTTATCACTGAATAAGCAGCTGATTCTTCTCGTGGAAAATTGCCCATCCATTGATGATACACTGTTGACAGGTTTACAGTGTATCCATACTTCTTGAATATATCAATTGCTTGAGTACGTAATGAAATCATCGCAGCAATGTCCTGTACAATATGTCCAACGCTACCATATCCTAGGCTTATATTCTTTACACCTTGTTCTGCTGCTAATAGCCCCTCTATTATGGCTATTGAATTTGATATACTCGGTGGTACCAGTGTACCTGTTAAAGGTCCAAATGGTTCTCTATTCAATGAAATGCCCATTTCTTCATAAATACCTATCAACCTATCACAGTATTGCCAATCGGATATACTTTTTTCTAAGCTAACTTTCTTAGAATAAGGAATATTATAAGAAATGCCTCCCCCCTCATTAGAAGTCCATCCAGAAGCGTGTATAATCTCTGCTAGAAGTCTACCATCTGGAGAACCATGCCTCGCCTGTAATGGTTTTGAGATTGAGTCGTTCAATTCCCTACACCCTTTTAACCCGTGGTTAACTGCTGGGAAGCCATTTAAAACCGAGCTTTTTTTGCTTAAGCTCTCACTTAAACCTTTCTCACTTTTAAGGTATTCATTTTGTCTTGTGTAACTATCAATAGTCACAGGCATTAAATCTGCGCCAGCTTCAATAAAACCTTCCAATAAGGTCTTCTGTCCCCGAAGTGTAGCTACCCCACCTCGAGGTTGAAGCAATAATTTATTGTTCCTTTTAGCATCATCTAATATTTTTGAGAAGTATTTATGCTCAGGCAAGCTACTTAAATATTGATAAGCTTCATCTAACTTAATTGATTTACCTGTAGGCCAACTATCCAATACTTGTTTTCTTGTCTGATAAAATTGATCTTTAGTTAACTTTACGTTTTTGACTTGCATCTTTATTCCCCATATCTAAAGTAAGATCGTTAACTTTCCTTAGAGAAATATCATTATAAATAGAATCTATTGCCCATTCTAAGTCATCTGCTGGGCTAAAAACTCTGTTAAATCCCATTTTCAAAAACTTTCTTTCTACAGTTTCCCATTCACTTTTACCAATGCTTAAATTTCCTCCAATATAAAGTAATACATTATTTAATCCATTTTTAAGACAATTTCTAGAAAATCCCCTACAATCTAGTTCAGCATGACCATATAATGAAGATACTACAATTGCATCCGCCTTTACTTCCTTCGCAGTATTGATGAAATCTTCTTGTGAACACTGTACACCTAGGTTATGAACTGTGAAACCCTTTTCCTTGAACGCAAAATGCAGGATCTTGTTCCCTACAGAGTGACAATCCTGACCAATTACTCCCATAACAATAGTAATAGTATTCATGTATATAATCCTCCTAACATAATACCTCCTGCCTGAACTAGACAAGAGGCAAATTAATAATATTTATATGGATTTTCAGCTAGTTTCTTTTGGCATGGACATGTTAATAAAGTCCACCATTTTATTCATAGTGTTAAAATTAGTAATTTGCATTGCGTTAATTTCTAGCCTGTATTCATCTTTTAAAATAGAAATGATCCTTAGAACATCCATAGAATCTAATTTGTATGGTGAATCTGGCCCGAATAAAACGGTATCACTATCAATATCCTCTTTAAGGTTTACTTCATATACTTCAGCAAACAATTCTATAATCTTCTCTTTAATTAATTCATCCATTTTACTTTCCTCCTAAAAATATTTGTTAACCAATAAGTATACTAAAGGGCGAATCCGGTACAAATAATGAACAATCTTCCTCAACTAAATAATCATCAATTTCAACTAAATAATCATCAATTTCAATTGAATTATCACTAGTCTCATTTTTAATTTTTAGTAGGTGGTTCACATTGTAGCCTCCCTTGTATTCGATTTTCTAAATCCCAATGCCCCCCAGATAAAGCCGGCCCCTATACCTCCAATAACAATTGATTCATCCCTAGATAGAGTATTGTTTGCTAATGCTTGATGTAATACCGTTAATACCGTTGCCGCACCTGTATTGCCGTACTTATCAATATTAATTGTAGTCTTATACTCAGGTTGATTAAGTTCTTTTAAAACCTCTTTTATAATATTTAAATTAGCTTGATGAATAATATAATGATCTATATCATCTGGACTTAAATCCATATCATTAATAACAGAACGAATTGAATTTGGTAAGTACTTAGTAGCCATTTCCCATACTGTTCTTCCATCCATCTTAATATAGTGCTCGTTATTATCTACAGTCCTGAAACTTGTAGGCTTTCTCGATCCCCCTGCTGGAATCTCTACTTTATATGAGAGTTCTGAATCTAAATTCCAAGACATTAAATTATAGCCATCTTCTTTGTAATTCAAAATAATTGCTCCTGCAGCATCCCCAAAAAACACACGTGTTGTTCTATCAAGTGGGTTTGTGTACTTAGATAATGACTCTGCACCTATAACGAGTACATTATTAATAGAAGTGTTTTGAAGTAAATGGGTTCCTAAAAACAAGCCATAAATCCCACCCGCACAAGCAGCTTGATTTAAATCTAAAGTAATAGCATTTTTAATACCCAGGGCATCTTTAACAATTACAGAGGTTGAAGGTAATATTTGATCTGGAGTAAATGAGGCAATAATAATTGCATCAATTTCCTCTGGTGAAATACTAGCATTTTCGATTGCCTCCTTGGCTGCAGCAATACATAGATCCGATGTTGCCTCAGATTCATCCACAAACCTTCTCGTTTTAATCCCTGTTCTAGTTACAATCCACTCATCTGAGGTATCTAAACTTTCACTCAAATCATTATTAGACACCTCATTTTTAGGAACGTACATTCCAGAAGATAGAATCCCAATTGGTCGGATTAAAGTGTTCACTTGTTTGCTTTGCTTAATTGTAGTCTCAATCATCATAAACCTCCCATTATAATTTAAAATTCAAAGGATCAATGTTTATAACTTTAAAATCCTTCTTTAAAATGGCTCCAAAGAAGCTACTAGGACCAATCACATAGATATCTTTAATCTTGTCATCTAACATTTTTTTGTGAACAAGTGTAAATTTAACGGGTGTGTCTACACTTTTAAGCATTTCCTCTTTCAAGCCTTCTCCACATGTGATACTGCTTGCATCTAAATCTGAAACGAATGGTTTCGATAATTCTGAAAATTCATACCCTGAGTAAACCTCTTTGTCTAACAAATTTCTCAACTCTTTGAGATTACTTGTATGACTTAGCTCTGTAGTGTATATAGATGTACTTTTCCCTTGAATCTTAATTATTCGTTTAAGTTCATTAATGGTCTCTACAGTAGATCCTATACCTATAAGCTCATCTGATATATAAACAGATATTTCAATCCATTTTCCTTCAGACCTAAATTTTTGTATGAGGTTTTCTAAATCTTCAAGTGAATACTTGTATATAAAATGGGTACAATATTCCTTGTCCATATTTCTCAAATATTCATCTTCCACAATTGCAGTGTCTCTCACTATTTTAAGAGCTTCTTGAAAGTTTAGACTACCTAGATAAACACCTGCTGCAATTATCCCAAAACTCGAACCAATCACATATTCAGGATGCAAATCTTTATTGCTCTTTTGTAATTCATAAAGCAAAGTAAGCGTGTTAACGAAAAAAGCACATCGCTCAGTAACGATTGACTTGTCCCCACTTAAGAAACTTTTAAGTAATGGATAATTAAGACATTCTTCTGCTTTCATATATAACGACTGAGAAATTTCGGAATTTCCTATCAATTCTTCAAAATCACTAAACCTCGATTTAGCCATACCTGGAAATAAAAAGACTGATTTACTCATTATAGTCCTCCATTTTTAACTTCTAGCGAATTGAAAATCATTTATATCTAAATAACTTTCAATATCAAAGGAAATATCTGTATATTCCATCGATTTAACCAAAAATTTCCCTGGCCCAATGATGTCTAATTGTTTAATCTCTTCTTTCTTTAGCAAATGTAGAATATCTGTCCATCTGACAGGTAGAACATATTGCTCAGTTAATGATTCTTTAATTTGTTCACCTTTTAATAAGGGTTGCGCGGTATTGTTACAAATATTCGGAATAATCGGATCTTTAAAATCATTGATATCCATAAACTTTTGTTTAAAGATATCTCGCACTCTATTCATCATAGAAGAATGTGCAGGCGGGCTATAAGGAATATGCACACCCAATCCTCCACTCTTTAATACTTTCCATCCCATTTTTTCTAAGCCAGTCAATTCTCCAGTAATTATCATTTGATTATCCGCTGTATACATACAAGGTGCAACATAATAACCTTGATCATTCATTTCTTCAACTATTTTTAATAATTCTTCTTGCCTAATGTTATAGAACATATAATTGCCATACTTATCATCTGAATAAACAGATTTCTCACTATTAACCATAGCTACAATCATCTTTAAAGCTGTCTCAAAGCTATAAGCTCCACTAATGTAACCAGAAGTAATACTACCTAGACTCGGACCGGAAATAAATGAGTATTCATTCAAATCAATATTGAGTTTTTGTAATAATCCACAAGTGATTGAGACAATTCCACATCTGCCGATATAGCTTTCATTTATTAATTTTTCGTCTTCAGAAAAAAATGACTTATATAAATTAATTCCTAATATTGCACTTGCTTTTTCAAAATATTGTTGTACTTCTTCAAACTGTTCATAATATTCTTTCAGATGACCAGTACGTATGGTCATTTGCGGAGGTAATATTAGTGCTTTTTTTACCATTTAAGATATTCACCATCCCTTATTAAATTGACAAGCCACCATCAACAACTAGTGTATGTCCAGTTATGTAACTGGCATCATCTGAACAAATAAAACATACCGCTTTTGCAATTTCTTCTGGTTGGCCAAATCTATTTAAATCAATTTGTTTTTTGTATTCCAATAAGTCTTTTTCTTCTATTTGATTAAACATCCTAGTACCTGCTATATATCCCGGTGCAACAACATTTATTCTTACATTGTAACTTGCAAATTCTTTACTTAAGGATCTCGTAAGTCCTATGATGCCAGCCTTACTAGCTGAATAACTGCTTAATTTGGGTAGACCTTTAATTCCAGCTACAGAGGAAATATTAGTAATGCTCCCCTTTCTCTCCAGAAGCATATGTAAAGAAACTGCTTTAATACAATTAATAGTACCCATAATATTTGTTGATAGAATATCAGCCCAATTATCTAGACTGTTAATCGCTAATGCTCTTTCTGCGCTTACAGCAGCATTGTTGACTAAAATATCAATTGTTCCATAATCTTTTATTATTTGACTAAAAACCTCTTCAACACTTTTATAATCTCTAACATCCAACTGTAGAGCTTTTGAATCAGCTTGATATTTACTATTAATTTCTTCCACAGTCTTATTTGCTTCAATATGATTGTTAAGATAAGTTATTATAACTTTGGAACCTAATTCAGCTAACCTAATGGCGATTGCTCTACCAATGCCTTGGGATCCCCCAGTAACTACAGCAATTTTACCCTTCAATTTATATTTCACACTCCTAAATTCGAAAAGAGACTTCTTTGATTTTCGTAATATTTCCTAAACTTTTCTTTTGTCTCCTCTAATTTCTTTGGATCAAAAATATTGTAGTAGAATTCAGGGTTCTCTTCGTAATATTCATAATACTCATCGCGAAGAACTGAACAAATAACAGCATCATGATATTTACCGTCTAAGAAATAGTAGTCCCTCAATATGCCTTCAATTTGAGTTGAATGCTTCATTAACATACTAATTGTTCTTGTATTATATAAACCTGTTATAAATTGCAGTCTGTGGGCGTTTTTAAAATGAAATAAATAATCCATTATTAATTTAGTTGCCTCGACACCATAACCTTCATCCCAGATAGATGGGTCTCCTATCGTGCCGCCAATTTGATAATTCCCTTGTGTTTTTACCTCGTGCCAAGAAACAAAGCCTATTTTTCTACCGGCATTAGTTTTTACTCCCACATATCTAGTTTTATCTTGCTTCATTTGTTCCTTCATTTCATTTAGCGATACAAAATCTAGTGAACCGCTCATTAAAGTACTAGTTAGGTCTGATTGTCTCCATTTATAAATTAGCTCTACATCATCTTCTTCAAATGGCACTAAAGAAACCATTAATCCTTTCAATGAAAGCGTCCCCCTTTTTTACTTCACTAACTCATTTATTAATGAGTCATATGATTCCCCTTCAATAAGAAAAAGTGCTTTTACAGCTAAACCTACTCTCGAGTTAACCTCAAATTTCTGAATACAAGAAGTAATATGATATTCTACTGTTCTTCGACTCATATAGAGAGTATTTGCAATCTCTTGATTTGTCTTATCTCTTATTAATTCTTTAACTACAGAAATTTCAGTTTTGGTTAATGGCATTTTGTTCGCATTCCTTCTGAAATAGCCTCTATTTTCATTATAATCAGAAAATTCTTTAGAATAATAAAACCCCCCGCTAGAGACTGTTTGTATAGCTAATAGTAAGTCTTCCTTTTGTCTATTTAAGATTATGCTGTTAGAAAATTCCCACATTAAATGGATCCTTTCGATATTAACTACAGTATCATCAAAGATAATCACATTTGGCTTATCTTTACCATTGGCTATATGCTGTTGTTTTAAGAACCCTCTTAACATTTTTAATGCAGACAAATTAGTATTACTCATTATAATTAAATCAAGTTTTATTTTGTCTAGATTATTGAGTTCATATATCTGGTCATCATCATACAAACTATATTGAACATCGATTTTTAAATTACAGGATTTAAGATACAAATGCGTTTGGTTAACCAGTGACAAGTTTCTATCAATTATCGCTATTTTTAATGGCCTTATCATATTTCCTCCAGTAATTGTTAGTCTAATTCTTCTGTAAATCTAAACAAAGTGGTAGGTTAATTTTTAATAAGGATTTTATCATTTGAATAAACTGATGCAAGAGTGGCTTTTTGTACATAGAGTCTATTTTCTGCGGTATTATACATCAATGATCTTGGTCCATCAATAATTTCCGCAACAGCTTCATCTCCTCTAATAATAGGTAGTGGATTAATAAAATAAGCGTCTTGATTCGTTCTATTAAACCGCTCGTTGTTTACCAACCACTTATCTCTAATTTCATTTTTATATCTTTGTTCTTCATAACCAGGTAGATTCAAACTTCCCCATGCTTTTGCATAAACCACATCAACATCTTCTATTGCCTCATCTAAATCATGAGAAAACTCTAGATTCGCCCCTGATTCTTTTGCAGCTTGTTTAGCAAATGATAAATATTGTTCATCTAACTCAAACCCTTTTGGATGAGCGATTCTTAAATCCATCCCGAGTAGTGATGCAGCTGTTAACATACTATGAGTACACCCGGGAGATTTTTTCCTTTCAGCATATCCCCAAGTAAATAAAACTTTTTTCTTTTTATAATTTTGACCATACTTTTCTTTTAAGGTAAGAATATCTGCCATTATTTGACACGGATGATCTTTGTCGTCTAGTGCATTTATTACTGGAATATTAGAATGACTTGCTATTTCTTCTAATGTGTTACGTCCATATCCATAATCATTCATGTTATACCAACGGACTACTAATCCATCTAAGTATTTCCCCATGACTGTAGCCGTATCTTTCATACTTTCTTTATTTGCTAATTGAAGCTCATGAGCACTATAGGTGAAGGCCTCCCCTCCTAAATGCTTAATTGCTGTTTGGAAGGAGATTCTTGTACGAGTAGAGGGTACATTAAATAATAAACCGATATTCTTATTTTTTAATGGTTGATCGTTAATTTTTCCACTTTTATAATCTGATGCTAATTCTATTAATCTTTCTAACTCACTACCACTCAATTTCGAAAAATCAAAAAAGTTCTTCAATTTCCAACACTCCTTTTCTCCTAGAAACTCTAATTTTTTATTTTTTTGTATTATTCTGTAATGAAAGTATAATATACCAATCTGTTTTTTGTATACGTAATTACCGCAAGTTTGGAATTTTTACAAAATTTATATATTCAGTAAATAGTTGCGTTATTTACCGTGGAATTCAACTCCCCAGTAAATTAATATATCTATATTTAAAGGAGGTATTTAATATGGATATTACCCAGAAAAAAAATAGTTCAATTATTTTTGAAAACGAAGTTTATTCACATGCGCGCTTTACAAACGATGTCTTTAACTACTCAAATGTTCTCTTAGCTCATGGAGTTGTTAAGGGAGACAGAGTGATCCTCTGTTGTGATAATAATTATGCATTTTTGGTATCTCTTTTTTCACTTATGCATATTAATTGTTCAATTGTTCTCCTCGATACAAATACTAACTACTCTGATTTACAAATGATAAATATGAGAACAAAAGCAAATTGGATACTCACAGAGGATGAATCTTCTGCATTTAATGGACCTAAATACATTAGCTTATCTGCTTCATTTGATAATATAGGAACGAACCAAGCCCCTCCCGGAAATAAGATAGATTTACATGAATGGTATCGTAGATCCGATGCCATCATACTATTTTCTTCTGGCTCAACTGGAACTCCAAAAGGAATTGTCAAATCTGGTGCTTCCTTATTCAATAATATGGATTCAACTGCATTGGGAATGGGTTATAAAGCAAACGAAGTTATTCTACCTGTGGTTCCATTTTTTAATATATGGGGATTAAATATGATTATTCAGTGGTGGGTCGTCGGGTGCACAATTGTTATATGTGATTACCAAAATATAAGAACATTACCTTCTATTATTAATAGGCATAAAATTTCAGTTGTAGAGGCTACCATTGCAACAACTTATTTAACTGTACAAATTGCAGAAAGAAATAAAGAAAAAGTTAATTTCATAAAAGATAATATACGTATGTGGTTTACTAGTGGTGCTCCAGTCCCCCTAGTATTAAAAAATAGGTTTGAGAAAGTTTTTAACATACCATTGCTTGATTATTATGGTTCTTCAGAGGCTGGAAATTTAACATCTACAAATTTAAATAGCCACAATGGAACAGGAAAAGTTTTACCTGGACTTTCAGTTAAAGTAGTCGATGAAAACTTTAATGAAACAAAATCTAATGAACTAGGACACATCTATGCAAATGGCAATGGATTAATGGAAGGATATCTCGATAACGATGGAAATGTTAAATTAGACTTAAAAAACGGTTGGCTCGATATGAAGGATTTCGGATATTTCGATGTAGATGGAAATCTAGTTGTAATAGGTAGACATGACAATGCGATACATAGAATGGGGGCAACTTTTTATCCCTGTCATATGGAAAGAATCGTAGAGGAACTAGGAGTATTGAGTAAAGTAATAAGTTTCACAGAAGATAGAAAAGGTTCCTATTTAATATTGTTTATTCAATATTCTTCTGAGGACTCCGGTGAGTTACGAAAAAAAATAGTTGATGCTTTGCCTACCTATATGTATCCAGATAAACTAATTTGCACAAAAGAATTTCCTTTTCTACCAAATGGAAAAATAGATAATAAAAAATTAGAGAAATACGCATTGGAAAATTTAACAATTTCAATTTAATGAGTAATAATGACGGCGACTCTGTCTTAAAAAGATAACTATCCACTTTCATCAGGATTAAATATGTCCCTTATATGGTTGCATGGTCATTTTGAAGTGCTCTCGTCAAGTAGACCTTAGAAATAATACAAAAACTTTATGCGGCTTGATTCCTAAATCCCAAAGGGCTCAAGCTTTCCTCTAGGGCACTGAAAAAACAAATAATTATATTGTTTTGAGTAGTTTAATTAAAAAAAGACAGCTTCTTATTCATATTGAACAAGAAGTTGCCTTTTTTATTCTCCATTACTATTTTCTTCTTTTAAAAGTACTTTGGGTAATCAAAGCAATGCTTCTCATCTTTATCCTTCCGTTTTAGAAGGTGATATAGCTTTTTGTCTTAGTAAATAGAAATGGTCATATCAGATTACTAACTGAAAAGTTCTGTCAGTCTATAGCTATCCGTCTCTGGATCATATATACTTTTGCATCCGCATAAGTGACGCTTTTCTTAAAGCTTTTAGAAAAGTGATAATTGATTTGCATCAGGCATTCCTTCTAAACAACCCAATTGATCCATGTATTCAATTAATGTCTTGGATACTCGACCTCGTTGTTGTAAATCTTCCTTCGATAAAAATTCTCCGTCCTCACGTGCTGCCACAATTTGTTTAGCAACGTTTGTACCAAGTCCAGGAATCGCATCGAATGGTGGAATTAAAGAGTTCCCATCAATGATAAATTCACTAGCCTGCGAACGATATAAGTCTACCTTCTGGAAGCTCATGCCACGCTCACACATTTCAAGTGCTAGTTCCATCACAGTTAATAGGTTTTTTTCTTTTGTTGAAGCATCTAAGCCCTTTATATTGATTTCATCAATTTTTGCACGAATCATTTGCGAGCCTTGTACCATGGCAATTAAATCAAAATCATCTGCACGTACTGTAAAATACGCTGCATAATAAAGAATCGGGAAATGTACTTTAAACCATGCAATACGAACAGCCATTAACACATAAGCTGCTGCATGGGCTTTCGGGAACATATATTTTATCTTTTTACATGAATCGATATACCAACCTGGTACTTTATTCGCTAGCATTTCTGCCTCAAACTCTTCAGATAAACCTTTCCCTTTACGTACGGACTCCATAATTTTAAATGCCAGTGAAGGTTCTAGCCCTTGGTAAATTAAATACACCATAATATCATCACGACAGCCAATTACTTCTTTCAGCACACATGTACCGTTTTGAATTAACTCTTGCGCGTTACCAAGCCATACGTCTGTTCCGTGTGAAAGTCCTGAAATTTGCACGAGCTCCGAGAATGTTGATGGCTTTGTATCTTCAAGCATTTGGCGTACAAAACGAGTACCGAACTCAGGAATGCCTAGTGTTCCTGTCTTACAGCCAATTTGTTTTTCTGTTACGCCTAAAGATTCTGGAGAACTAAAGATTTTCATAACGACTGGATCATCTGTTGGAATGGTTTTTGGATCTATCCCTGATAGATCCTGCAACATCCGAATCACAGTCGGATCATCGTGCCCAAGTATATCAAGCTTTAAAATATTATCGTGAATGGAGTGGAAATCAAAGTGCGTTGTACGCCATTCTGCATCCTGTGCATCCGCAGGGAATTGCACTGGGGAGAAATCAAAAATATCCATATAATCTGGTACTACAATAATTCCTCCTGGGTGCTGTCCTGTTGTACGTTTTACGCCAGTACAGCCTTGCACTAACCGGTCTACCTCGGCACCGCGGAAATGTAAGTTGTTATCATTAGCATAGCCCTTTACGTAGCCATATGCTGTTTTCTCCGCTACTGTGCCGATTGTTCCGGCACGAAATACATAATCCTCACCGAATAATACCTTCGTATAGTTATGAGCTTGTGGTTGATATTCCCCAGAGAAATATGACGATAGGTAAGCATTTGATATGATCTCCAGCTTTTCCCCCGTCCCACACCGTACATGACCCTTTCGGCGTCATACGGCGTTCCATCGTTAACTTTGTTGAAATTTATAAACTAAGCTTTGGATTTCCTACTTTTGTTTCAACGTTAACGACTTGTGCCCTTCCCTCTGAAATGTTTTTCCCTCCGACTTATTGGTTATTCAGTCATCAACAGCATTTCTTCGTCGGTACTACGGCACTACTGCCACTCCTTTAAAGTATGTTATAGCGATTTGCCTTTCCATACACCGTCATCATTGAAGTGCAACCTTCTCTTACGTTAGGAGCTTCACACGTTCCACTATTTCTATCTGTACATAATTCCCGTAGGTTCCCTCTAAATTCCGCTAGGCAAAGATTGTGCCTGTAACACAATATGGATTTTCATAACCTAACGCTTACTCATCCACACCTAGAAGTCCTAACTGGACCCCGCAGCATTTCTACTACGTGACATTTACGAAAAGTCAGTCGAGGGTTCGTCTCGATGATTCTACCGGTTCTAACCATAGGAATTTTATAGACGCCAGACCTATCATTCACAAGAGATTTCTATCCCTCTTTCCACAGCCAAACTGTTTGGGTGAACTTCAGCCTACTTTAACGAGCTTCAAACGTTTTTGGTGTTTGCAATACCGTCCACGCTTGTCGTAGCTTTAGCGAGTGTGTTTCAAGACGTTACTCTCTCATTCCACACTTTGAAATAGCAGTTCTACCAATTTAGGTGGTTAACCTTTTCAGTTAACAACGTGTCGCACTCAAGTCGATATCAGGTACCTTATCCCCTTTAAAGCCAAGGAACGTTTCGAATGGGATATCTTGCCCATCTTTTTTATACGGTGTTCCACATTCTGTACAATCTTTATTTGGTAAGTCAAAGCCTGAGCTTACTGAACCATCATTAAAAAACTCGGAATGCTTACAATTTGGACAAATATAATGAGGTGGAAGTGGATTTACTTCAGTAATCTCCATAAAGGTCGCTACTAATGAAGATCCAACAGATCCACGAGAACCTACTAAATAGCCATCCGCTAATGATTTTTTCACAAGCTTCGCTGAAATTAAATAAATTACGCCGAAACCATGGCCTAAAATTGACTTTAATTCCTTTTCAATTCGGGCCTTCACGATTTCTGGTAGTTCTTCTCCATATATAAGATGTGCCATTTCATAGGTTAAATTTGTGACCTCATCATCTGAACCTTCAATTTTTGGTGTATATAAATCATCTTTAATCGGCTTAACATCACCAATCATATTTGCGACTTTTTGAGAATTGGTGACAACGACTTCCTTCGCAAGATCCGGTCCTAAAAAATCAAATTCTTCAAGCATTTCATTAGTCGTTCTAAAATGAACTTCAGGTAGCTTTGATCTATTTAAGATGTTGGCACCACCTTGAGAGCCAATTAGTATTTGTCTAAACATCCCATCTGTCGGATCTAAGTAATGGACATTACCGGTAGCTACAACGGGTTTATCAATTTTCTTCCCTAGCTTTACAAGCTTACGAATAATATCTTCAAGTGTCCATTCATCATGTATGACATTGCGCTCAATTAACGGTGCATACACGGCCTTTGGTTGAACTTCAATATAATCATAAAATCTTGCAACTTGCTCGGCTTCCTCTGGGGATTTATTCATCATCGTCTCGAATAATTCGCCATTACTACAACCTGATCCGACTAATAAACCTTCTCTATATTGCTCAAGAACCGCTCGTGTGACGCGAGGTACACGATAGAAAGTTTTTGTATGGGCGTGAGTGACTAATTTAAATAAATTTTTTAGTCCCGCATTATCTACTGCTAATATCGTGCAATGCATTGGTCGTCCCTTTTTATAAGCATCTCCACCGCCAACATGCTTGTTAAAGTCGTCGTGATATTTGATACCTAATTCATCCGCATCTTTTAACAGCTGTAAAAGTAAGAAGCCGGTTGCTTCTGTATCATAAATAGCTCGGTGATGCTGGGTTAAATCGATATTGAATTTTTTACAAAGCGTATTTAAACGATGATTTTTCATCGTTGGATACAGCATTCTCGCAAGCTCCAACGTATCAATAACTGGATGAATCGTTCCCTCAAGCCCATATTTTTTATAGCCTGTGTATAAAAAGCCCATATCGAACGATGCGTTGTGGGCTACTACTATGCCATCTCCGATAAATTCATGGAACTCCTTAATGACTTGCTCTACTTCTGGCGCGTTACGTACCATATCATCTGTAATACCTGTCAGCTCAATGGTCGTTGCTGAAAGTGGATGATGTGGATTGGCAAAGCTTTCGTATTTGTCTATAACATTTCCATCTTGAATTTTAACTGCAGCAAGCTCAATGATCGTATCGTAAGCAGTAGATAGACCTGTCGTCTCGACGTCAAACACGACATAAGTTGTATCATCTAATAATCGGTGCTCAGCTGCATAAGCAATCGGTACACCGTCATCTACTAAATTAGCCTCCAAGCCATAAATAACTTTTATACCATGCTTTTTCCCTGCTGAATAAGCCTCTGGGAAGGATTGCACAACAGCATGGTCAGTAATAGCCACGGCTGGATGACCCCACTTTGCCGCCTGCGCAACGAGTCTATCAACCGGTGTCACTGCGTCCATTGTGCTCATCGGTGTATGCAAATGTAATTCAACTCGTTTTTCTCCCTCTGGCGCCTTATCCCGTCGTGTTTCTTTTTTGATTTCATTGATATCATTTGCCATAACGATTAAATCACGAATGAATGTGTCAGTTTGTACAGAGCCTCGGACTTTTACCCACATGCCTTTTTTCAAATGCTTCATAAGTTCTGCATCATCATTATCACGTGAGAACATTTTTACTACGATAGAATCCGTATAGTCGGTAATTTTAATTTGTAATAAAGAGCGACCACTTTTCAGCTCCCTAATTTCCGTATCAAAAACAAAACCTTCTATGATAACACGGCGTTCTTCCTCAACAATGCGTTTAATTTCCATCGTTTCATCATCTTTAATTAACATACCAAGCTGGAATGGACGGTCACCAAGGTTCGCAAGAGCTGGATTTTCTTTCTTCTCTTGCTCACGTTTTTGGTAATCTTGTACCGCTTGTTGGGCTAAAGCTGCTTCCTCTAAACGCCTCTGTTCCATGAAAGCTTCCTGTGCCGCGATCATTTCTTCCGTTTGATCTTGAAGCACAAAATCTATCACAATGTGTGGAAAGCCAAATTGACTATAGCTTTCGGAAAGCTTTTCTGCATACTTTGTTTTCAACATCATAAATTCCAATTCTTGCATGCAAGATAAAGTGATTTTTTGCCCATTCCACATAGGCATTTGCGATACTAGACAATGTTTTAAAGGTGGCGCCATCTCATCTATTTGCTCTACTACTGTTAACCAATATTGTTGGACAAGTTCTTCCGTAACATTTTTCTCTACCGTATCAAAAGTTGTGTGGATTTGAGCGATAGCTGAAAATTTTTCAGTCAACCGAGTACGAAATAGTTGGTATAGTGGAAAAGGGAGTACATCTCGTAATTTAATGGTAAAATTCCATAGCCTGTTCTTTTTGTGTACAGTTAGGCGTGATAATTCACCTTCTTCAAAAAAGGACATATACACATCATCTGTTAACTCTAGTTGTTGCAAGAGCATTTGAAACTTCGTTCTTGCTTCTTGTTGCTGTTCCAATCTATTGACACCTACTTTCAGAAAGAGGCAGTCTTAAAAGCCCCTTGTTTTATTTCCTCACCAACGTTTACGAACTAAAGAAAAAATTCGCTCCCTTTCCGCGGGCGACTGTCAAGCCTCACAAATCCTAAACATCTATGAATTCATGCTTGGCTCGCTGTCCCCGAGAAGTGGCGCGAATCTTTATCTATTTAATGCCATTTCATCCTTTTTGGGACAAGCATTTCTAAAGGAAAATCAATTATACCTCGGCATAATTGCGTCCGGAATCGGCTTTGTACTTAGGCCTACGTATGCAGGTCAGTTAGCCGTTATCGCATGGATGCGATGAATTTAGGCTAGCAACCTTAGCTCCATTCCAATTCCATGACATCCGCCGGAGGCTTTAGGCCATCACGAAGTTGGTCACTCAGTCGTTGCCACAGGATGTGGCGTTCTTTGACTGAGTTCCTCTATTTCAGCGGATGCTTGGACACCCACTGAAAAGTAGTTCAAACCCGCATTCATCTCACCACCGTTGAAGTGTGAGACTTCAGCTAAAAAGAGTTAATTTTTGCGGAAAAATTCATTTAAGCGATCAATGACCTCTTCTTTTTTCCATTCGAACGTTTCACCTGTTTGACGGAATTTAACCTCAACAACACCTTCTGTTGCTTTTTTACCCACTGTTACTCGGACCGGTAAGCCAATTAAGTCAGCATCTGCGAATTTAACCCCAGCGCGCTCAGCACGATCATCTAATAACACATCATAACGGTATGATTTTAATAAGCCATATAGCTCATCAGCTAAGGCAACCTGTGTTTCATCCTTTGTATTAACAGGGACAACATGGATATCATAAGGCGTTAATTGTGTTGGCCAAACAAAACCATTTTCATCTTGGAAATGCTCTGCAACAGCAGCTAAAATACGTGATACACCAATACCATAGCATCCCATGATAAACGGTTGTGATTTACCTTGTTCGTCTAAGAAAGTACCATTCATTTTTGCAGAGTAAGTTGTTCCTAATTTGAAAATATGACCAACCTCGATACCTTCTGCAAATTTGATCATTCCTTGTCCATCTGGAGATGGATCACCCTCTTGAATAAAACGAATATCTAAGTATTCATTCACTGCAAAATCACGCTCTGGATTAACATTAACTAAATGGAAACCATCTTCATTTGCACCAGCTACACCGTTACATATAGATTTAATAGCATTGTCAGCCACTACTTTTACGTCTACTGGTAATTTAACAGGACCGATTGAACCAACTCCACAGCCTAATAAATCACGGATTGCCGCTTCACTAGCTAGTTCAACAGAACCAGCATTAAGCGCATTTTTCAGCTTAATATCATTTATTTCGTGATCTCCACGAGCAAGTACAACAACTAATTCACCATCAACATCAAATACTAATGATTTAATGACATTTGAAGGCTCAATATTTAAGAAAGCTGATACTTCTTCAATTGTTTTTTGGTCTGGTGTTGCCACTTTTTCAAGCTCTTTTAATGCTTCATCTGATGGTTGATAGTCTACAAGAACTTCTGCCATTTCGATGTTTGCAGCATAATTAGACGTGTCAGAGTATGCAATTGTATCTTCCCCAATTTCAGAAAGCACCATAAATTCATGAGTACCTTTCCCACCAATTGAGCCAGCATCTGCAATAACTGCACGATAGTTTAAACCTAAACGAGAGAAAATATTTGAATAAGCACGATACATATCATCATATGTTTCATCCAAACTTTCACGTGATGCATGGAAAGAGTATGCATCTTTCATAATAAACTCTCTGCCTCGTAATAAACCAAAGCGAGGACGTTTTTCATCACGGAATTTAGTTTGAATTTGATAAAGTGTTAGCGGTAATTTTTTATAGGATTTAATTTCATCGCGTACTAAAGTTGTAATCACTTCTTCATGAGTTGGCCCTAATGCGAAATCACGATCATGACGGTCCTTTAAACGCATTAATTCTGGACCGTATTTTTCCCAGCGGCCTGATTCCTGCCAAAGTTCCGCAGATTGTAATGAAGGCATTAAAAGCTCAATAGAATTGATCGCTTCCATCTCTTCACGAATAATATTTTCTATTTTTGTTAACACACGTTTTGCAAGCGGTAAATACGAGTATACCCCACTTGTATTTTGACGAATAAACCCTGCACGTAGTAATTGCTTATGTGATTTTACCTCTGCATCAGCAGGTACTTCACGTAGCGTTGGGATAAATGTTTTACTTTGCTTCATTCAGTGTTCCACCTTTTTAATAGATAAGTTTTATACTCTAATTAGCATAAACAAATTTAGCTTTGAACGCAATGTTTCAAAAAAATTGCGCTCAAAGCTATGTTTTTTCAATCAATTTTCACCTTGGCATACTTGCCTTGGCATCTTCTAACTATGTTTCACTTGAAAAACTTAACTTAACTTCATTTATTTAGCTCAATTATGCCTCTGCATAATTGCGTCCGGAATCGGCTTTGTGCTTAGGCCATGTTAGCCGTTATCGCATGGATGCAATGATTTTAGGTGACATCCGCTAGAGGCTTTAGGCCAACAAATGTTTTTCGCGCGAAAGCGAAGCGTCAGTGGCACCGAGGTTGGTCACTCAGTTGTTGCCATAGGACGTGGCGTTCTTAGACTGAGTTCCTCTATTTCAGCGGATGTTTGGCATCTGCTGAAATAAGTTAAAAGAAAAATCGTTGTATATCATTCCATGTAACTACGACCATTAAGATCATCAATAGTACGATACCGACAAAATGCACAAGACCCTCTTTTTGACGATCAATTGGTTTGCCTCTTACTGCTTCGAAGCCGAAGAACAATAGACGACCACCGTCAAGTGCTGGAAGCGGTAGTAAATTCATAATTCCAAGGTTAATACTTAACATCGCGGCCCAATTCATTAAATTGATGAATCCATATTGAGCGACCTGCTCTGTCGCTTTATAAATGCCTACTGGACCTGATAAAGCATCAATCGTAAATTTACCGGTAATTAACATACCAAGCAATTCAAATATTTTAGCAGTCATATTATACGTTTCTTGAGCGCCATAAACAACAGACTTTAACGGATTAAATTCACGTGGGCTCTCATACTTAACCCCTATTTGACCAAACTTTTCGCCATTTTGTTCAACTTCTTTTACCGTCATATTCAAGTTAACTTGCTGACCATTTCGTTCAACTGTAACAGCAATATCTTCACCTGGATGATCTTGTACAATGGCAGCTAAATCTTGCCATTTCTCAACCGCTTGTCCGTCAATGTTAACTACTCTATCCCCTGCAAGCATTCCTGCTTGTGCAGCTGGATCATTTTCTACTACTTCTGTGATGATTGGCTCATACGTAGGTACACCATGAATTAATCCAATCAGCATATAAATAATAAACGCTAATATAAAGTTAAATAACGGGCCTGCAAAGATTGCCATAGCTCGTTGACCGACTGTCTTAGCGTTAAATTGACGATCGTATGGTGCAATTAACGTTTCTTTTCCGTTTTCTACGAGAATACAATCTCTTGCAACATTATAACGAACTAATTTTTCCTCTTCATCATAGCCTTCTACAAACAAATCCTTTTCTAAATCGGCATGCTCAACTTCTAAAAATAACAAATCTGGTAATTGCTTATTATTTTGATTAAAGATAATTTTCTTTACAACATTATCTTCATCTACAATAAGCCCTACTCGATAGCCCGGCTGTAATTCGGCGCCATCCATGTCCTCACCAGCCATACGCACGTAACCGCCGATCGGCAATAAACGTATCGTATAGATTGTTTCACCATGTGTTTTTCCATAAATTTTTGGTCCCATACCGATAGCAAATTCCCGAACCATAATTCCTGCTCGTTTCGCGAATAAGAAGTGACCAAATTCATGGAAGAATACAAGTATGCCAAATATTAAAATAAATGCAATAGCTGTTTGCATAAAATCCCACCTTTAAAAGCGAATAGTTAACGATATCTTCTCTCTTTATTTTACCATGTCTAACACTGTTTTTCTCGTTTCACTGTCTACATGCAAAATTGTTGGCAAATCTGGCACTAATATGTTGTTATGTGCTTGCATTACACGCTCAATCGTTTCGTCAATTTCAAGGAATGTTATTTTCCCTTGTAAAAATGCCGCAACTGCAGCTTCATTCGCTGCATTCATCGCTGTTAAAATTGTACCGCCTGTGCGCCCAGCCTCATATGCTAGTCGCAATGCTGGATAACGTTCAAAATCCATTTCTTTAAAATGTAGCTGACCAATTTGCGCTAAATTAAGTCGTTGTCCGTTATGTAGCGGCATACGATCTGGGTAACTTAATGCATATTGGATAGGTACACGCATGTCCGGCGTACCTAGCTGTGCAATGACACTAGTATCATGATACTCAACTAGGGAGTGAATAATACTTTCTCTATGCAAAAGTACATCAATTTTATCATAAGGCATATCAAATAACACATGTGCTTCAATGACTTCTAGCCCTTTATTCATCATTGTAGCTGAATCTATCGTAATTTTCGCACCCATTGACCAGTTCGGGTGATTTAGTGCATCTACAACCGTTACATGCTTCAATTCCTCGCGTGTTTTGTCACGGAAGCTACCACCAGAAGCCGTAATAATTAATCGTTCAATATTTTTCGGATTCTCACCATTCATCGATTGGAAAATCGCAGAATGCTCACTATCAACCGGCAAAATTGTTGCGTTATATTTCTTAGCCTCTGCCATCACTAAATGTCCAGCGGTTACAAGTGTTTCTTTATTGGCAATGGCAATTGTTTTGCCCATGCGAATTGCAGCTAATGTCGATTCTAGTCCAACACTTCCAAGAACCGCGTTTACTAGCACTGTCGAATCAGGATGTGTAGCGACCTCTATGAGCCCTTTTGCACCAAACGTAAAGTGTACTTGTGGATATTCTTTAGCGAGCATAATTGCATCTTCTTCTAATTGAACAGATACAAGCTCAGGCTTTAAAGTTTCAATCATTTCACGAGTTTTTTCGATATTTTTTCCTGAAGAAAACGCTACTAAATGAAAGGCATCGCGTTGTTCTTTTAAAATATCATAGGTTTGCCAACCGATTGAACCAGTTGCACCAAGTAAACTAATTTTTTTCACGACGAGTTGTCCCCTTTTTCTATCTCAGCAAAAATGATATAGCACGATTATTACCACTCTGTTTAGAGGTAAATGCTATTGTTATGGCTCATCACCATAACGTAGAGTTGATTTGTGGTTCCGACTAGACTCTTTCCAAGAGGAGTCCAACGAGCCGCTATTGTTCCTAGTTACCAAAAAGATGTAAAAAAATGTAGTAAAGGCACGACAAATAAAAGACTATCAAAGCGATCTAAAATACCGCCATGTCCAGGTAAGATATTGCCTGAATCCTTTACGTCAAAATGACGCTTGATAGCCGATTCCACTAAATCGCCCATTTGACCAATAATTGACGCAAAAATTGTGATGAAAATAAGTGAGACATAGCCGTTCGCAAACGGATAAATTGCCTGCATTCCAACAGCAAAGATTACAGCAATGACAATCCCCCCAATAAAACCTTCCACGGTTTTCTTCGGTGAAATTTCTGGCCATAGCTTATTTTTGCCTAGTTTTCTTCCTACAAAATATGCACCTGAGTCAGTTGTCCAAACTACAAGTAAACAATATACGACAAACTCTAGACCATAGCTTCGTGTTTCGATTAAATAATGGAAGCCTAACCCGACATAAAACGCACCTAATAATATAAATGCAACTTCATCGAATGTAATTTTATTTTTTACAAGGACTACATATATGAGTAATAGCATCATTAGACCATACACAACCATTAAATTGGAGGAATAGCCAATTGCATCTACTACCTTATTTGACCAGTCTGTTGGTATAACAAGAAGTATTAATGTTAGTAACCCTAAAAAACCAGGTACTGAAAAAAGTGAAATACCTTTCATTTTTAGTATTTCATAAAAGCCGACAACAGCCATTGCAAGCACAAGTATTGTAAATGGCACTTTTCCATAAATAACAAATGGAATAAATAGTGCTGCTGCAATTATTGCTGTAATAATTCGTTGTTTCAAGTTGTTTCTTCTCCCTTCAACCCACCGTAACGGCGATTACGTTTCTGGTAGTTTTCCACCGCTGCCAGTAAGTTTTCCTCGCTAAAATCTGGCCACAATGTATCTGTAAACCAAAATTCTGTATAGGCGAGCTGCCATAACATAAAGTTGCTTAATCGCACTTCACCACTTGTACGAATTAATAAATCTGGCTCTGGCAAATGAGCCGTCATTAAATGAGATGTCAAGCATTCTTCTGTTATGTCTTGCATCGTTAATTGACCATCCTGCACCTTCTGAAGCATTATTTTCATGGCGTTAACCATTTCCGAACGACTTCCATAATTCAGAGCAAAATTTAGAATTAATCCTGTATTATGCTTCGTCTCCTCCATCGCTTCATACAACGCTTTTTGCGTATGTGCAGGTAATAAAGATGGATCTCCTATCATCTCAACACGTACATTGCGTTCCATCATTTCAGGTAAAAAGGAACCTAAAAATTCTACAGGTAAACGCATTAGGAAATCGACCTCTGGTTTTGGTCGCTTCCAATTTTCTGTAGAGAATGCGTACACCGTTAAAACTTTAATACCTAAATCTGACGCAAATCTAGTTACCTTTCGTACCGTCTTCATACCTTCATGGTGCCCAGCAACACGTGGCATGGCACGTTTCTTTGCCCAACGTCCATTTCCGTCCATAATAATCGCTACATGGGCAGGAATCGGCTCGTTTTTAGCAAGGGCAACACGTTCCTCCAATGATAGTGAATCTATATTTATTTGTTTACCTAATAGCTTTTTAAACATGCTAACTCCCCCACTACAACTAATCGGACGTATACTAACCTATCATAACAAACAAAAGCGCGTTTTGTCTTTTTTTTCCCTCTAAATTGACTATGTATGAACTACCTTATTTTAGAACTACACACATTTTAAGATATCACCATATGTTGAGTTAATTTTCGTTACAACTGAGTGTAGTCGAAACGAACATCAACTTATCATGACATATTCCAACCTAAGGTGATGAACTCTTTAGTAGAGGGGCTTTTAAGACTTTTATCACGCCCACTCAATTGAAGGGGTAATTGCTTCCCTTATTTTGTTCATAATAATGTATTTCAGTTCACGTAAAGAATAGTTCTTCTTAATCTTAAATGAAAGCAAAAATAGATGAAAGGTATTTCCCTTAAAACAATTAAAGATGCTCTGTCTCGGTAAGTGTTTGTATAACTGCCTGAATAAAGACCCTTTAACAGTAAAGAGAAAAGACGTCCTTTATATATATAGGACGCCTTCATCTCATCAAAAAGTTCCATCATAGATATGCAAAACGAGTTGCTTACACTTCTAGAATTTCTTTTTCTTTTTCTTTCGTCACTTGATCTACTTTAACGATGAATTCATCTGTTAATTTTTGAATATCTTCACCGTAGCCACGTAGATCATCTTCTGTGATTTCGCCAGCTTTTTCAAGTTTTTTTAGATCATCATTCGCATCGCGACGAACATTACGTACAGCGATTTTTGCATCCTCTGCTTCTTTTTTCACTTGCTTCACAAGATCTTTACGACGCTCTTCTGTTAAAGCCGGGATCATTAAACGAATGACAGATCCATCATTTGTTGGTGTAATACCAATATCTGATTTCATAATCGCTTTTTCGATTTCACCTAAGATTGTTTTATCGTAAGGTGTAATAACTAATAAACGCGCTTCTGGTACCGATACACCTCCAAGCTGATTAATCGGTGTTGGTGCACCATAATAATCAACCGTAATGCGGTCTAATAGAGAAGCATTTGCACGACCTGCACGGATTGAAGCTAGTTCACGTGAAAAAGCGGCAATTGTTTTGTTCATTTTGTCTTTAGCTTGTTCTAAAACTTGTTTAGTCATTATGCATTCCTCCTAACAACTGTTCCAATTTTCTCGCCTTGTACGGCACGTTTAATATTACCTGGTTCCGTAATTGAGAAGACAATTAACGGAATATCGTTATCCATACATAAAGTAGAAGCTGTTGAATCCATTACTTGTAAGCCCTGTTGAATAACGTCTAAGTATGTGAGTGTATCATATTTAACGGCAGTTGCATCTACTTTCGGATCTGCAGAATAAACACCATCTACATTATTTTTCGCCATTAAAATCGCATCTGCGTCGATTTCAGCCGCTCGTAACGCAGCTGTAGTATCTGTAGAGAAGAATGGGTTACCTGTACCTGCTGCAAAAATTACTACACGTTTTTTCTCTAGATGACGAACTGCTTTACGGCGAATATATGGCTCCGCTACTTGTGTCATTACGATAGAAGATTGCACACGTGTTTCAATTCCTAATTTCTCCAGTGCATCTTGTAACGCTAAAGAGTTCATAACCGTTGCTAACATACCCATATAATCGGCTGCTGCACGATCCATCCCCATTTCGCTACCGATTTTTCCACGCCATATATTACCGCCACCTACAACAACAGCAACTTCTACATCAAGATCTACTACTTCTTTTACCTGTTCTGCAACAGACTTGATAATTTTTGGTGATAAACCGAAGCCCGCTTCCCCAGCTAACGCTTCACCACTTAATTTTATAACTACTCGTTTATATTGTGGCACACTCATTGTAAACCTCCGTCAGACTTTATTTAAAACATCTCTATTCCCTTTTCCATTATAGTATAAATAACAATAATTGCTAGTTGTGAATAAGGCAGAATAGGAAATTATATGGCTCATCACAATAACGTGTGGTTGATTTCCGTTCCGGCTGGGCGCTTTGTAGCTGCCGCTTCGCTTTCGCTACAGAAAACATTTGCCGCTGACGCTTCGCTTTCGCGCAGAGCAGAGCTTCCTGGGGGCGTCCGATGAGCCGCTTGGGCCAACACGAAGTTGGTCACGAAGGCGTTATCACAGGACGTGATGCTCTTAGCCTTCGTTCCTCTGCCTGCTCGCTCCAGGGTCTCGTGCCAACAGGATGTTGGTCACGAAGGCGTTATCACAGGATGTGATGGTATTAGCCTTCGTTCCTCTATCGCTGATCCCCAAGGAGTCGCCAGCCTCCACTCCAATCAACTTATATACATAGCATACGTTTTAACAAATGTCATCCACAACTTTTGGTGATGAACCAATTATATCTTTTTTTCGCTCATTTCGGAAAAATAGGGAACACGCTATGTTGTGTTCCCCATTTTTTTGTCTAGAAAATCTAGATATTATTTGATTAGGATCAAACGCAAGTAAATTAGTTACCTTTAACTTGGCTCATTACTTCTTCAGCAAAGTTATCTTCACGTTTTTCGATACCTTCACCTACAGCGTAACGTACGAAGCCGTTTACTGAACCGCCAGTTGAAGCAACGAAGTCACGTACTTTTTGATCTGAGTTTTTAACGAATGTTTGGTCAAGTAAGCAAACATCTTCGAAGTATTTACCAAGACGACCTTCAACCATTTTTGCTACGATGTTTTCTGGTTTACCTTCGTTAAGAGCTTGTTCAGTCAATACTTTACGCTCACGTTCAACTTCTTCAGCAGAAACTTCATCGCGAGAAACATAAGTAGGGTTAATAGCTGCGATATGCATAGCAACATCTTTAGCAGCTGAAGCATCTGTAGAACCTTCTAAAGAAACTAATACACCAATGCGGCCGCCCATGTGTAAGTAAGAACCGAATGCATCTGCATCAGTTTTTGTTTTCACTTCGAAACGACGAAGAGTAATTTTTTCACCGATAGTTGCAATTGCTGATGAAATTTGGTCAACAACTTTTACACCTTCAGCATTTGTAAGCTCTAATGCAGCTTCAATTGATGCAGGTTTAGCAGCAAGTAATTGTTCAGCTAGAGAAGCAACTAATACTTGGAATTTATCGTTTTTAGAAACGAAGTCAGTTTCAGCATTTACTTCAAGGATAATTGCTTCGTTACCTTGTTCTAAAATGTAAGTTGTACCTTCTGCAGCGATGCGGTCAGCTTTTTTAGCAGCTGAAGAAAGACCTTTTTCACGTAGGAAATCGATTGCAGCATCTAAATCGCCATCAGTTTGTACTAACGCTTTTTTACAATCCATCATTCCAGCGCCAGTTTTTTCACGTAATTCTTTTACTAATTGTGCAGTAATGTTTGCCATTTAGTGTTTCCTCCTCAAATTGGTTGTACAAATTTTAGTGATAGGTTCTAAAAAAGGTGATAAGGGTCCTGAGCCACTTATCACCTTTTTGTAAACGTGAATTACTCAGCAGCAGCTTCTACAGCTGGAGCTTCTTCTTCACCTTGTTTTGACTCGATTAAAGCGTCAGCCATTTTAGCAGTTAAAAGTTTAACAGCGCGAATAGCATCATCATTAGCAGGGATTACGTAGTCGATTTCATCTGGATCACAGTTTGTATCAACAATACCTACTAGAGGGATGTTTAATTTAATAGCTTCTGCAACAGCAATGCGTTCTTTACGTGGGTCAACCACGAACATTACGTCTGGAAGAGCGTGCATATCACGGATACCGCCTAAGAATTTGATTAGACGTTCGTGTTCTTTTTTAAGTTGGATTACTTCTTTTTTAGGTAGAACTTCAAAAGTTCCGTCTTCTTCCATTTTTTCGATTGCTTTCATACGTGCAACACGTTTTTGAATAGTACCGAAGTTTGTAAGAGTACCACCTAACCAACGTTGGTTGATGTAGTAGTTGCCTGAACGTTCAGCTTCATCTTTGATCGCTTCTTGTGCTTGTTTTTTCGTACCAACGAAAAGAACTTTACCACCGTCTTGACCAACTTGACGCATGAAGTCATAAGCTTCCTCTAATTTTTTAACAGTTTTTTGTAAGTCGATGATGTAGATCCCGTTACGCTCAACGAAGATATATTTCTTCATTTTTGGGTTCCAACGACGAGTTTGGTGACCGAAATGTACACCAGCTTCAAGTAATTGTTTCATAGAAATTACTGACATGTGAATTTCCTCCTAGTATGTTTGGTTTTTATCCTCCGCATTTATCACTTGCAACAAGCTACCCTATACTTAGAGCACCACTTACTACATCAAAATGCGTGTGTATTAATAACACCATTTGCAACTATATCATAGCTTTATCCCGTTCGCAACTGTTTTAGTGATGAAATTTCAACAAAAGCTCAATCTCTGTTTTTCCTTTTTGCAGCTGCTTGGCAATTTCTTCTGCTGTTTTACCTTGTTTCGCTAATTCAACAGCTTGTTGTTCTATTGTTAATGGCTTCGCTTCTTCCTTTTTGGTTGCATTAGTTGGCTGCTGGGCCGAATGCACCACTTTAGCTTCTGTTTTAGCTTCAGTTTGCTGCTGACGTGAATAAGCATTGGCTACAATATTTTTGGGCACATAGAAACGCGGTTCATTATCTAGACTAGTAGAACCGTCTACTGTGCTTTCCTTTGGCAAAGAAGGCGATTGCTCCTGCTCCTTTTGTCTCTCAATCTGTTCTTCATGTTTCACAGCATTCGTTTGAGTTTCAGACTTTGAAACTCGTTGTAGCTCTTGAATTAGGCGATCATTTTCATCTTTCATCTCAGCTAAATAAACACTAATGGTGTCATCCATTTCACGCATTAAGCGCTCCTGCTTTTTTTCTAAGTCCTTAAATTTTGCTAGCTTCGTATTTAATATAATAAGGAAATAAAATGAAAGTAGCTGTAAAATAAAAAGAACCGCGATTAGTATGATTGTCATAGTAAGCTCCTATCCACTAAAATCCACAAAATTTCCTTTAAACGGATGCTGCGCTTGCGTTTCTCGCTTCTCGTTATCCTTATTTTTCTTTTTTCGAGTACCTTTTATATACTCGCCACCTGCTTCTTCATCTTCACTAATCTCATCCATACCCTCTGAAGTATTCACAACTTTTTGCTTGCGTTCTATTTCTTTTTTTAACGCGTCATTTGCATGTGCTTGCTGAGCCAAAGTTTGTTGTTGGGCCTGATCCGCCATTTTCCCTGCTTCAAATGTTTTTGGAATAGCTATTTGTAGTTCGACACCCTTTAAACTCATGTGACTCCCTCCTTCAACGATATGTATATAAGGATTATTATGCATTAATCATTTCATTAGATAATAATTTCCGTAGCTTTAATAGCGCCTTTGAGTGGATTTGTGAAATGCGCGATGTTGATAACCCAAGCATTTCTCCAATTTCTGTTAATGTTAATTCTTCAGTATAAAATAAACTAAGCACCAGCTGCTCCTTATCATTGAGCTTTTGGATATTTTCTGCTAAATCCCCAAGCAGTTCAGACTTAACGACAGCTTGCTCAGGTGTCGTTGTTGTATCATCACGAATAACAAATGACTTTCCATCAGTCTCATCTTGATCTTGCTGCTCATTAATGGAAAGAACATTTGAAAAGAAATGCTCCTGTACAGTTTGGTAAACTTCCTCAACAGGTAAAGTCATATGTTCCGCAAGTTCCTCAGGTGTTACATGACGCATATATTTTTGTTCTAACTGTTCAATCTGTGCATCTAATTTTTTTGCCTTCTCACGTGCGGAACGCGGCAACCAATCTTCCTTACGTAAACCATCAATAATTGCTCCTCTTACTCTAAAAGAAGCATATGTATCAAATTTTAAGTCTCTATTAATATCAAATTTATTTAATGCATCAAAAAGGCCTACCATACCTAAGCTCGTTAAATCGTCTCGCGATACACTCTTTGGTAAGCTCGATCCAATGCGTTGTACATGATAAGATACTAGAGAAATATATTTTTTTATAAGTAAATCACCAGCATCTGGATCACGTTCATTTATCCAGCGGTTCCACAGCTTTTGTTCATCGTTCAGAATTGGTTGTGTCATGTAATCCACCTCTCTAAGAAAAACGCATTTACGCGCCTGTTTGCCACTGTCTTATATTACCTTGTTGTTTTCTGTTGTACTTCTTCCTATGAAATTTAGTTATTTACAGAGGGTAACAAAGCGTTACTAGCTATCCAGCCTCTAACATAAAAACCAATGTAATTCTTTCCTATATTATAACAAGAATCGACTTTAATTTCATTTGTTTCTCAGACTCAATCACAGATTCTTTACATTTTTGTGTCAGGCATTTTTTAGTTTGGACATAGTCAAAACTAAAAAATGCACAAGAATTAAGATAACTATAAAAAGAGCCGCTACTCGCGACTCCTATTTTTTAAGCATTATTTAATTGCGGATCATCCTCACGAATCATCATTGTACGTACAACTTGAGCAATTTCTTCTGAGTTTTCATCTTGAAACTCAACGGTAGAGCTGGCCGTCGGTGTTTCTTGATTGTCTTCCTCACGATTGCCGGATTCGTTTTCTTCATGCTCACCTTCAACGACTTCTTCAGCATCCTCTGGTGTGAATAAAATGTAGGCAATTAAAAATCTTACAATATACATGATGAAAAACACAATTATTCCCGCCACAAATGACCCTATGATAATACGTAATGGTGTATAAGGTTTTAGAAAAGTACTAAAAAAATATATAGAAAAGGCAATTAATGCTCCCCATAGGTTATAAAAAATAGAACCAAACATTATATTTCGCTCACTCCTTGGTTAACCGTTCGAATATGTAATATCGAAGTCGCAGGACTAAATTCAATTGTTCTACCACTATTTCCGCCCGTGTCTTCGGCAACTAAACGAATTCCATGACGCTTTAGCTCATGCTTTACAGCTTCTACATTACGCGGGCCGATGCGCATGGAATCTTTATCTGAAGTAAATTGAAACATCTGCGCACCACCCGCAATTTTTGCCTTTAGCTTGAATTTTTGAACGCCTTCTAACTTTAATAAGTCAATCATTGCCGCAATGCCTGTGTCAGCAAATTTAGCCACATTTATTGACTCTTGTCTACCTAAACTCGAATCTGGCAACATCACATGAATTAGACCAGCTATTTTTTTTGATTCATCGTATAAAATAACACCTACACAAGATCCAAGACCTGATGTTCTTATCGTATTTGGTAACTTTACTACATCCATTTGTGCAATTCCAACTTTTATAACTTGCCCATTACCACTGTTTTGCATCATCTATGAAACTCCTAATGCTTTAAAAATAGCATCAAATGAGTCTGGATCTGGTAATAAAAAGAAATGCCCTCTTACTGTTTCCTGATCCTCTACACCGTCTTCAAAAATGGATGTGTTAATGACGATAACATTATCGCTAACGTGTGATAATTCAATTAAACCAATACTAATAATGGCACCAAACATGTCAACACTTAGTCCCGGCACAGTTGGATAAATTTTTAAATTTGTAAAGTCAGATAACGCCGATAAATAAGAGCCAGATAAAATATTACCCATCTCCTGCATAGCTGATAAACCTAACTCTGAAACAGGTCGTTTTTTAAAGTCGAATGATTCATCAAATATGAGACGACGAATAAAACGATTCGCTTGTTCAATTGGCAGAATAAAGAACATACTACCTTCAGCATCACCTTCAATGCGTAGATAGATTCCAACTACGACATTCTCAGATCCGCCAGCAAGCTCCATCATGTCATTAAATGAAACCATTTCAACCTTTGGTACCCGCATATCAATTTTTTTACCGAGTAAATTGGAAAGTGCTGTCGCCGCATGCGCAGCACCTATATTACCAATTTCCTTTAATACATCTAAATGTAGTGATGTAATCTTTTGATTATATGTCATTATCGATCCCTACTTTAGTGGATTTAGTACTTTTTCTAAATGCAATAAAATTAATAATCGTTTATCTATTTTAGCCACCCCTGAAATAAACTCTTCTTCCAATGAACCTACTACTTCGGGCTGTGGTTCAATAGAGTCAGCAGGGATGTCTAACACATCATTTGCAGAGTCTACGACGAAACCTACTTCCATATCTTCTAATGAAATAATGATAATACGTGTTGTTTCTTCGTGCTCAGAGATAGGTAATTCAAACCGTTCACGTAAATCTACAATTGGTGTTACGACACCGCGTAGGTTAATAACACCTTTTACATATTTCGCCGTTTTCGGTACGCGCGTAATATGCATTAGTTTTTCAATTCCTTGTACATGTGACACTGGAATCGCATATTCTTTATCAGCTAGTTGAAAAACAATTACTTTAATACTTTCTTGTTCCACTGCATTTGTCATTGTTTACACCTCTCTTATTCATTCACCTTATTTAATAAGTGCGTTACAATCCACAATTAAGGCTACTTTTCCGTTACCTAAAATTGTTGCACCTGAAATTGCAAAGATATTCGTTAAGTAGTTTCCTAATGATTTCAGAACAATTTCTTGTTGGCCAATGAATGAATCCACAACTAAACCAGCAAGCTTCTCACCTTTTCGAACGATGACCACTGAATGGAATTCGTCACCCTGTGGTTCTTTGCGAGGTACCTCAAAGATTTCTTCTAAAAATACTAGTGGTACAACTTTGCCACGGAAATCGATTACTTTTTGATTATGCGCATTCATAATTTCAGATGAACGGATAATGGAAGTTTCGATAATTGATGAAAGTGGAATTGCATAAATCTCTTTCTCTATTTCTATTAGCATGACAGAAATAATCGATAATGTCAGTGGTAATTGAATCGAGAATACTGATCCTACATCTTGTGTAGATTCAATTGAAATATTTCCACCCAATGATTCTATTGTTGTTTTAACAACGTCTAATCCAACACCTCGGCCTGATACGTCAGAAATAACATCTGCCGTTGAGAAACCAGAAGCCAAAATAAGCTCATTGATTTGCTTATCTGACATTGAATATGATTGCTCTTGTGTAACAATACCTTTAGAAATAGCTTTCGCAAGTACTTTTTCACGGTTAATACCTGCTCCATCATCTTCAATTTCAATAAAGACATAGTTACCACTATGATAAGCACGCAGGACAACTGTTCCTTCTTCTGGTTTACCTTTTGCAAGACGAGCAGTCGGATTTTCAATACCGTGGTCAACAGAATTACGAATTAAATGAACAAGAGGATCCCCGATTTCATCGATTACGGTACGATCAAGTTCTGTTTCAGCACCAATAATTTCGAGGTTAATTTTCTTGTTTAGATCACGAGATAACTGACGAATCATTTTCGGGAAACGATTGAATACTGTTTCAACCGGAACCATACGCATCGTTAAAATAATAGTTTGTAAGTCACCCATGACGCGGCTCATACGTTCCACTGTTTCATTTAACTCTCCATGGTTAACTTCAGTTGCAATAGACTGTAGTCGTCCTCGATCGATAACAAGTTCTTCAAATAAGTTCATTAATATATCAAGTCGCTCGATATTTACACGAATTGTTTTATTACCTACAGGCGCATGACTTTTTTCAGCCTTAGCAGGCGCCACTGCTTTTGCAGGTGTAGGTGTTGCAGTATTTGTTTTAGGTGCGGTAGCAGGTTGAGCCTCAACTTCTACCGTTGCTGTTGCCACTACTTCTTGAATTGCTTGTTCTTTTTCGCTCTGGTGCTTTTGTTCGATCGTTGCGACAATCACTTCTTCGACTTCAGAAACTTTCATAATCTTTTTCTGCATATCTTCAGCAGATTCTTTTGTTACGAAGGCTACGTAAAATTGTTGGTCGAACTGTTCGTCTTCAAGCTTATCTACAGATGGAGTTGATTTAATAACATCCCCATCTTTTTCCAATATTTCAAACACCATAAATACACGTGCTGCTTTCAAAAGACAGTCCTCACGTAATTTCACTGAAATTTCGAATGCATTGAAACCTTGTTCAGCAGATTGTGAAATAACTGTTTGTTCAAAGCCGTCATACTCTAACACACTTGCTACAGCAGTAGTTGGTGTCTCAATAGTTGCGACAATAACTTCTTCAACTTCTGAAACGCTCATAATCTTTTTCTGCATATCTTCAGCAGATTCTTTCGTTACGAAAGCTACGTAAAATTGTTGGTCGAACTGTCCGTCTTCAAGCTTTTCTACAGATGGAGTTGATTTAATAACTTCTCCATCTTTTTCTAAAATCTCAAACACCATAAATACTCGTGCTGCTTTTAAAAGACAGTCCTCACGTAATCGCACTGAAATTTCAAATGCATTGAAACCTTGTTCAGTAGATTGAGCAATAACTGTTTGTTCAAAGCCGTCATACTCTAACACACTTGCTACAGCTGTAGCTGGTGTCTCGGCAGTTACTACTACTTCAGGAATCGCTTCCTCACCTAATTCAATACGCTTTAATTGAGCAACAGTTGAAGATACATCACGTTTTCCATCTCCGCCATTTGCAATGTCCATTACCATTTCTTCTAGATGGTCAACAGACTCGAAGACAACATCTAAAATTTCAGGAGTTACATGGATTTTCTCATTGCGGATCGCATCCAACACATTTTCCATTTTATGAGTTAAATCTGCTAAATCTTCAAAGCCCATTGTCGCAGACATACCTTTTAATGTATGCGCAGAGCGGAATATTTCTCCAACAATCGCCAAATCGTCTGGATTTTTTTCTAGTTCTAATAAATGTTCACTACACGCTTGTAAATGGTCTTTACTTTCTTCAATAAACATCTCTAAATATTGATTGACTTCCATAAGAGGACACCCCTTTAAGGCAAATATTTCATTATTGTTTGTGCAATATCATCTACATCTGCTACTTCATCGACAAGCTGCGTTTCCACTGCTGCTTTCGGCATACCATACACTATGCAAGTTTCAGCTGACTCAGCGATTGCAATCACATTTCCAGTACTTTTTAGTGCTTTTAGTCCATCAGAGCCGTCATGGCCCATACCTGTCATAATAACTGCCACTTTATCAAAATCATTAAATTGGCTGACATCTTCAAACATGACATCTACAGAAGGGCGATGTCCAGATCTAGGTGGTTCATTATTATCAAGAACTATGCCAAAGGAGGTACCTACTTTTCTAAGTTTTAAATGATACCCACCAGGTGCAATATACGCCGTGCCATTTTGAAGAATATCTCCTTGCTCAGCTTCCTTTACGGTAATCTCACTCAATTGATCCAAACGAGTTGCAAGAGATTTTGTAAATCCTGCTGGCATATGCTGGACAATTAAAATTGGTGCTTGAATTGATTTTGGGATTTTTGTTATTACTTCTTGTAATGCTCTAGGTCCGCCGGTAGAAGTCCCAATCAGTACAATTTTCCGCCCTACTTTATTCCATTCAACATGTGGCTTTGATAATTCTGCCCTTGTCGGAAAAACATTGACAGGAGGAGCCACTATGCCTTCACTAAAAGATTCTCGTCTAACAGTACTCGCTATTAATGAATGTTCTTGTTGTCTTTTACTACTAGAAGGTTTTTTTAATTTTGAAATAGGTACCGATGATGCTTGTTCAACCTTGTGAACAAGTTCGGTTTGGATTTTATGTAAATCAAGAGAAATTGTTCCGCTCGGCTTTGCGACAAAATCTACTGCACCAAGTTCAATTGCTGACAAGGCATTTTCTGCTCCTCGTTGAGTTGTACTTGAGAGCATGACAACAGGTACTGGACATATAGTCATAATTTCTTTTAAAGCATCAAGCCCATTCATTTCAGGCATCTCAATATCCATTGTCACAACTGTTGGCTGCAATGATTGAATCTTCTTTATCGCATCTTTCCCATTTCGTGCTGTTCCAACTACTTCAACCTTCGAGTTGCCAACAAAAAAGTCACTAATTAGCTTTCTCATAAAAGCAGAATCATCAACAACTAATAGCTTGCTTTTATGTAAAAAGTCCAATTAATCACGCCCTTTCGAAAAAATACTTCTTAATTTAGTTAAGAAATTACCCGCTGACTGATCATGTGCATGAACTTCCTCCACACGGTATTCCATAAAACGTGCCACTATAAGATGAAGCGTCTTTGTAATAAGCGCGTCTGGATAGGCAAGTGAAAAAGGCACTTGCTCACGCACAGCCTTACGCACAACAGAATCTTCAGGTAATGAGCCTAATATTGTAACCTCTTTGTCCAAAAAACGTTTCATCGAACGCTTCAGTCGTTCATTGGTTTCCAGTCCTTCTTCTTTACTATAAGCTCGATTACAAAGTATATAAAATTGCTTGTCTACATCTCTCGTATGAATATATTTCATCATTGAATAGGCATCTGTTATAGAAGTTGGCTCTGCTGTTGATAAAACAATGATTTCATCTATAGAAGTTAGTAAATCTAATGACCAGTTAGTTGCTCCTGCTCCCATATCAAATAAGATGTAATCAAAGCTTTTTTGAAGCTGCTCAAATGCATGAATGAGTCGATCAAACATAATCTCTGACCATTGTAAGACGCCCGACATACCAGACCCGCCTGAAATATACTTTAAATCGTAAGGACCTTCAAATATTACCTCATCTAGTAACTTATTTCCTTCTAAGTAATCTTTCAAACTATAGGATGCATTTTTTCCAATTAAAATATTGATATTTCCCATACCAATATCCATATCAACGATGACAACTTTTTTCCCTTTATTGGCCATTGTAATGGCAAAATTCATCGTGAAGTTACTTTTACCAACTCCACCTTTTCCACTTACAACCGCAATTGCCCTGCCTAATTCGCCTTGCTGTTTTAACATTTTCAAGCGTAATGTTTCAGCTTGGTCTCTCATTTTTCTTCACCTTGAAAAAATAAATTTAGTACTGCTTCTAGATCAGCTTCCTCAATATCTTCTGGTACTTCTTGACCATTCGTGTAGTAAGCAAGTCCTTTATTATATTTAATCATTAAATTAATCATTGTGCCAATAGAATTTGTTTCATCAATTTTTGTAAAAATGAATTTTTCAATTGGTAATTGCTTAAATTGCTCTACAATGTTTGCCATATCCTTTTCTTTCGTTGTCATAGCAAGTACTAAGAAGGACTCAGCTTGATCATCAAATTTTATGAGACGCTGTAAATCGTCTACATATTTTACCTCTTTATAATTGCGGCCAGCTGTATCTATAAACACTAAATCTAAATGGGACAAACGATGGATTGCTTGTTCAAAATCTGTTGCATTATAGGCAATTTCGACAGGAGCTTGTAACAGTCCAGCATACGTTTTTAATTGTTCAATTGCGGCAATACGGTAAGTATCTGTCGTGATAAATCCTATTTTTTTCTTTTTTTCTAAAACTGCTCTAGCTGCCATTTTAGCAATTGTCGTAGTCTTTCCGACACCTGTTGGACCTAGAACATTAATATATTTTTTGTCATAGGATAAGCCCCCGACTGGGAGATTCTCTAGCTCTTTGCGCAATAAATTTTTCGTAACCATCTTACATTGAGAAAAATTGATTTCTGACGCTTCTTTGAAATGCGTAAAAAGCTCATCACCAATCGTTGTGATGAGCTCCTCACTTAGCTCCTGCTGTCTTAAGTATTCAATGAAGGGTAAGAGTTCATCGGGATATTGATCTTGGATAGTCTTCTTATGCATAGAATGCATTAAAGATTTTAAATCTGCGATTTCCTTCCTCAAATCTTCAGAAATGCCAGTTTCCTCATGCAAGGGCACATCATTCTGTGGCTGTACTTGGTGCGTTTTAGCTTGCACAGCATTCGTAATCTCTTGTAACCTTACATTTTCTTTTTTAGCTGTTGTTATAGGTAAAGCTGCAGGTGCTGGAGCCACATTACCTGGCTCCATTGAATCAATCCCTGCAACAACCTCAAAACTTTTCTTTTTAATAATTCCAAAAAACTTTTTTGTAACGACTACTTTCGAATTCAAAATGACAGCGTCCTCACCTAATTCAGCACGTACAAGCTTCATCGCTTCTGGTATGGAGGATGCATAATATTTTTTCATTTTCATTCAACATTCACCACCCCAACACTTTGAATTTCAATTGTAGCATCAAGTTCATTGTATGATAGAACTGGAATTTGCGGGAAATAACGCTCCGTTAGTTGACGTAAATACATACGAACTGCTGGAGAGCATAAGATAATAGCAGATTGTTCCATAAAGGAAACGCGTTCTACTTCTGCAGCCATAGTCTCCAAGACAGTTTGAGAATCTTGCGGATCCATCGCTAAGTAATTTCCGTGATCAGTTTGTTGAATACTATCAGCAATCATTTTCTCTACTTTACCCGAAACAGTTATAACCTTTAATGATGAGTTGTCTCCTACGTATTGAGAAGTAATCTGACGTGCCAATGATTGACGTACATACTCCGTTAATATATCGGTATCGCTCGTTAACTTTGCATAGTCTGCTAGCGTCTCAAAAATAATTGGTAAGTTTCGCACTGAAACATTTTCTCGTAAGAGTTTACCCAGTACTTTTTGAATTTCTCCAGTCGATAACGGTGTAGGCGTCAGCTCTTCGACTAAAATTGGATGTGTTTCACGTAAATGATCAATTAACTGCTTCGTCTCTTGACGACCGAGTAATTCATAAGCATTTGCTCGAATCATTTCGGTTAAATGAGTCGACACTACGCTCGGTGGGTCAACAACTGTGTAGCCGAACATTTCGGCATCTTCTTTCACTTGCTCAGTAATCCATTTTGCAGGTAAACCAAATGACGGTTCAACTGTGTCAATTCCTTCGATGGAATCATCATCTCCTGGACTCATTGCTAAATAATGATCAAGTAGAAGTTCCCCACGTGCCATTTCGTTACCCTTTATTTTAATTCGATATTCATTTGGTTGTAATTGAATATTATCGCGAATACGGACAACCGGAATGACAATCCCTAATTCTAATGCTAACTGTCGACGTATCATAATGACTCGATCTAATAAATCTCCACCTTGAGCAGCATCTACTAACGGTATTAAACCATAGCCGAATTCAAACTCGATTGGGTCCACATTTAATAAATTCACAACGTTTTCAGGGCTCTTCATGCCGTCTGTTGCCACTTCTTCCTCAATTTCAAGTAATTCTTCTTCATCCTCTGGTTTCTTATGGTCCATCATATAAGCACCAGCAATTAGCGAACCACCAATTGGAAGCGTTATCCATAAAGGGATAGGTGTGAAAAATCCAAGTAAAAGTATTGTTCCACCAGCTACATAAAGCAGTTTCGCTTGAGCAAAAAGCTGCCCTGTAATATCTTCACCAAGACTTCCCTTAGAAGATGCACGTGTTACGACAATCCCTGTCGCAGTAGAGATAAGTAGCGCAGGAATTTGTGAGACAATACCATCCCCAACTGTTAACTTAGAAAAATGATTCGCTGCATCTGCAAATGGAAGACCCATCTGCACAACACCGATGATGATACCAAATAATAAGTTGATAATAACCATGACCATAGAGGCAATGGCATCCCCTTTTACGAATTTTGTGGCACCATCCATCGCTCCGTAAAAGTCCGCTTCACCCGCTACTTTTTCGCGTCGTTCACGTGCTTCCTTTTCAGAAATAACTCCTGCATTTAAATCAGCATCAATACTCATTTGTTTACCCGGCATCGCATCCAGTGTGAAACGTGCTGCTACTTCAGCTACACGCTCCGCTCCTTTTGTAATAACGATAAACTGAATTAACACAAGAATTAAGAATACAACTAAACCAACTAGTACATTCCCGCCGACTACAAAATCACCAAACGTTTCAACAACCGCACCAGCATCACCTTTGGCTAAAATGGCACGTGTTGTAGAGACGCTCAGTCCGAGTCGGAACAAAGTTAACAATAAAATAACTGAAGGGAAAATAGAAAAGTCTAACGCTTCCTTCATACTCATTGCTGTTAACAGTACGATTAATCCTAATGTAATATTAATGACGATTAAGAAACTTAACATCCACGGAGGAAGAGGAATGATGAGCATCGCAACGATTAAAATAACCGCACCTAAAACCCCTATATCGCGAACTTTCATTTGTGTCCCTCCTACAAAAAGCTTTAAATTTTCCGCTTAATTCGATAAACATAAGCAAGCACTTCGGCTATTGCTTTGAAAAACTCTTCTGGTACTTGATCACCGATTTCAACTTGATCGTACATTGCTCGTGCTAATGGCCTGTTTTCAACCATAATCACATCATGTTCTTTCGCAATCATTTTAATTTTTTGAGCGATAAAGTCTGTACCCTTGGCAACAATGCGTGGGGCTTCCATACTTTCCTCATCATATTTGAGGGCAATCGCATAGTGAGTTGGGTTAGTGATGACAACATCGGCGTTTGGAATCTCTGACATCATTCGACGCATCGCCATTTCGCGTTGGCGTTGCTTAATTTTCGATTTTATCAGCGGATCGCCCTCACTATTTTTATATTCATCTTTAATATCTTGCTTAGACATTTTAAGATTTTTTTCGTAATCAAATTTTTGATACATCCAGTCTAAAAGGGATACACATAGTAAGACAAGCGAAGCAGCAATCCCCATAATACCAACAAGCTTACCCACGGTAATAAGAGTTATCCATGGGCTTTTAAAGGATAACGCCAAAACTTTCGGTAAATTTGTCCAAACTATAATTGTCGTAACGCCACCGATGAAGCCAATCTTTAATACTGACTTTATAAGCTCTATAATGGCTTTAACAGAAAATATTTTTTTCAACCCTTTGATCGGGTCCATTTTTTTCAAATCAAACTTCATTGGTTCTAATGTAAATAGAAAACCGAACTGTAGAAAGTTACCTGCCAACGCTCCAACAAATGCAATTCCCATAATTGGACCAATAACAAAAGCCATTTGCGCCAATGTTTCTGTAAATAAGCGCATCACACTATCAATTGTTAGTGTTTCTACGCGTATGTTATGAATAAAAGTTTGCTTAAAAAAAGCTAAAAGATCGTCTAGCATTGAACCTGCAAAGAAATATAAAAAGATAAATACCATGAGCATGACAATTGCACTGGAAATATCCTGACTCTTGATAACCTGACCTTTTTTTCGAGCATCTTGTCGTTTTTTGGGCGTTGCCTTTTCCGTTTTTTCTCCCGCAAAATACTGTAAATCTAAATCCAGTAGTAGCAACATTTTACCCACCACCTAAAATAGCCATTACATCACGCATCGCATAAATCATAATTGTAATAAGCTTTTGTATCACTTGAACCATTACAGCCATCATTGTGAATAACACTAGAAAACTAACACCAATTTTAATAGGAAAACCAACAACAAAAATATTTAATTGCGGTACAGTTTTCGCCGTGATTCCTAGTGCCAAGTCGACTAAAAATAAAGTAGCTACTACTGGAGCAGCCATTTGAAAGGCAATCGCAAAAACAGCTGTAAATTTTGTGATGATAAACTCTATATAATTATCATTTGCGAAATTAGGAAATCCTTGATCCATCGGTAAAAATTGATAACTATAATAAATTCCATCGAGAATCATATGATGTCCATTTATAGCTAGTAGAAAAAGTAATGCTAGCGTATTAAAAAACTGTCCTATCAATGGACTTTGTGCACCTGTTTGCGGGTCAATAATATTGGCAATGGCAAAACCCATTTGAAAATCTATAAAGCTTCCGGCAATTTGAATTGCCGACATGATGATATAGCCTACTAAACCGAGTAACAGTCCAATGAGTGCTTCTTTCATCACTAAAAGTATGTAATCACCATTAAATACAAATGGTTCGACGTCAATTGTGTAATACATCATCCAAGCTAAAACTAATGCGAGCGTTATTTTAACTTGTGGCGGAATCGTTCTGTACGAGAAAAAAGGCACCGTGACAAAAAATGCCGATACGCGCACAAGCACTAATAAGAAAACCGTAAAATGCGGGATTAATTCATTCATCTACTCACCCTATATAACGCGTTAAATTCTCAAAAATGTCTCTCGCATAGCTAGTCACTTGTGATAACATCCAAGGACCGAAAAATACGATGGCTGCTAATACAGCGATGATTTTTGGCACGAATGCTAAAGTTTGCTCTTGAATCGATGTAGTTGCCTGAAAAATACTTACCGCTAAACCAGAGATTAAAGCAACTAATAGTAGCGGACCGCTTGTTAGAAGGATAACCATAATGGCACGCTCTGCAATGGAAATAACCAATTCACCTGTCATACTGTATCATCCCCTAAAAACTTTGTAGTAATGATTTCATCACAAGATACCAACCATCAACGAGTACAAATAATAAAATCTTAAACGGCAATGAAATCATAACCGGTGGTAACATCATCATCCCCATCGACATTAGCGTACTTGCGACAATCATGTCGATTACTAGGAATGGAATAAAAATCATAAAACCAATTTCAAATGCTGTTTTAATCTCACTCAATGCGAAAGCAGGTACTAGCATTGTCAGTGGAATTTCTTCTACAGATGCTGGTGTTTCTGCTTTATTATACTTTAAAAATAAATTAAGATCCTTTGGCCTTGTATACTTACTCATAAACTCTTTAAACGGCACACTGGCTCGATCGTACGCTTCTTCAATGCCAATTTCCTCAGAAAATAATGGCTGTAATGCCTCTTTATTGACCTCTTGAAATGTTGGGGCCATGATAAAGAAAGTTAAAAACAAGGCAAGCCCTACAATGACCTGGTTCGGTGGCATTTGCTGTGTCGCCAACGCAGTACGAACAAACGATAATACGATAACTATTCGTGTGAACGATGTCATCAAAATTAAAATACTAGGTGCCAGTGAAAGAACTGTTAACATCAAGAGAAGCTTCACTGCGCTAGAGACATTTGTCGGGTCGCTGTTGGAAAAAACACTGATTACATCATTCATTTATCATCATTCTCCTTTTGCTTCCATTTCTCCAGCTCTTCACTGCGCTCCTGTTTAATTTCGGAAATCTTTTTTTCGAACAGCTCACCAAAAGAGTTTTGTTTTTGTTGTACTGTTGAACTTTCATTATTTTTTTTCTTAAACTTAGATAATACTTCTGCAATATACGGTGATGTTGCTGCAAGTTCTTGTCGTTCATTATATAGCGCTAAAAGTGTTGCAATTTCATCCGGATCAGTAATTTCACGTAATAGCTGGACATCATCACCGACCCCAACTAAATAGAGTGTTTTACCTACTTGTAATAGTTGTACCGACTTTTGGGCACCTAACGATAAACCGCCTAAATTTTGTACTAATTGATTACGTTGAAAGTTTAAATTTCTTCTATTTAAAAACTTCATTAATCCATAAAATAAAGCTACAACAAAAATAAGCGCCAACACCATTTTTATGTATTCCCACGTAGATACACCTCCAGCCGCTTGTGAATCTGAATCTTTCTTAGCAGCTGGAGTACTATCTTCTTCACAATCTCCTTTTTTGATGCAGTCGCTCACAGAATTCGTGTTAGATTCTGCATATACAGAAGTCGTTGTAGGGTACAAAAACAGGAAGGTTACAAGAAATGCGAAAATCATCGTTAGACGAAATGATTTTAACATTTGCATTCAATCATCCTAGAGCTTTTTGAATCGCTTCAATTACACGATCAGCTTGGAAAGGTTTCACAATAAAGTCTTTCGCACCAGCTTGAATTGCATCGATTACCATTGCTTGTTGTCCCATTGCCGAACACATAATGACAGTTGCATTTGGATCTGAACCTTTAATTGCTTTAAGCGCAGCAATACCGTCCATTTCTGGCATCGTAATATCCATTGTTACTAGGTCTGGCTTTAATTCGTTGTACTTTTCAACTGCCTGTAAACCATCAGCAGCCTCTCCAACAACTTCAAACCCATTTTTCGATAAAATATCCTTGATCATCATGCGCATGAATGCGGCATCATCTACAATCAAAATTCTTTTAGACATGGTTAACTCCTCCAATTGAAACTATCTTAAATTATTTAAACGCTCTGCTTGACTTAAAACATCTGTAATGCGGACACCGAAGTTTTCATCAATAACAACGACTTCACCTTTAGCGATTAAACGGCTATTTACTAAAATATCAACTGGTTCACCAGCCAATTTATCTAGTTCAATAATCGAACCACTAGATAGTTCTAATATCTCTTTTACAGAACGCTTTGTACGTCCTAACTCTACAGTAACTTGCAATGGAATATCAAGTAGCATATTTAAATTTCTAGCTTCAGATTGCGAGATAACATTTGGATCAAAACTAGCAAACTGTGCTTGTTGAACATTGACCGGTTGCATAGGTCTTGTTGCTTGAGGAATCTGTTGTTGCTCTTGATACATTGGTTGCTGCACAGGAGCTGTCTGCTGTTGATATACTGGCTGTTCAGGCTGTGGTGCTACTGGCGCTTGCGGTTGCATAGTCGCTTGTGGTTGTACAGGCGCAGGAGCTACTGGCGCTTCAGGTGCTATTGTTGCAGCCACAGGTTCACCGATTGATTCTGTTTCTCCTAACAGAGATTTTACAATGTTTTGACTAAATTTCAGCGGCAATAATTGCATTATATTCGAATCAATTAAATTACCAATTTTCAATCTAAACGATACTTTTACGAGTAAATCATCTTCAGGAATATTTTCTCGTCCTTCGTTTTGAGAAATATTCATTAAATCAATAGTAGGTGGAGAAATATCCACTTTTTTATTAAATACTGTCGACATTGAAGTAGCCGCAGAACCCATCATTTGATTCATAGCTTCTTGCACGGCACTTAGCTGAATTTCACCTAAATCTGGTTTCGGATTTAAGCCATCTCCACCTAACATTAAATCAGCAATAATCGCTGCATCGGATTGCTTAATAACAAGTAAATTCATACCTGTTAACCCGATTGTATATTCAACCTGTACGGCTACATAAGGATGAGGAAATTCCTCTTCTAATTTATTTCGGTTAATCATTGAAATACTTGGGGTAGTAATATCTACTTTTTGACCTAGTAACGCTGAAAGCGCCGTTGCAGAGCTACCAAAAGATATATTTCCTACCTCACCTAACGCATCTTGGGCAAACGAATCGAGGTAATCCTCTACTTTTAAATCATTAATTTCCTCATTTGTAGAAGCTTCAGTGCCGCTGTTTTTATCTTCCAACGTTTCGCCCCTTAATAACGCTTCAATTTCTTCTTGGGAGAGCATTTCATCACTCATCTTCGTCTCCTCCTTTCAAAGGGTCGATAATCTGGATTGCTAATTTTTTGCCTTGTTTTCCTGGTTGAACTGTAAATTTCGGTAATGTCCCTACTTTTAACAGTAGTGGATCTTCAATTTTTTGTTCTAATTGAATAACATCTCCAACTTGCATTGTGAGGAAATCCTCAATGGTAATGTCTGTAATACCTAGTTCAACGGAAACAGGTAGTTGTGCTTGTTTCACACGTGTTTCAAGCATTTTTGTTTGCTCTGGAGACATCTCTTTTGTATTAGTCTGCATCCAGTAACGAACAGAAAGATTTGGAACTATTGGCTCCAATACAACATGCGGGATACAAATATTAATCATACCGCTTGTCTCACCGATGATCGTATTTAAGGAAATAACGACAACTGTTTCATTTGGTGAAATCATTTGTAAAAATTGAGGGTTGACCTCAAGTTCTACTAAAATTGGATCAATTTCCGCAACATTTTCCCATGCCTCGCGTAAATTGTCGAATGAACGTTCAAAAAGGTTTGTCATAATTTTAGTTTCAATTTCTGTTAAGTTATCCACATTACTATGACTCGCCCCACTACCGCCCATTAAACGATCTAACATCGAGTAGGCGATGTTTGGGTTTATTTCCATCAATATATTACCATCTAATGGTGGCACTTCAAACACATTAATGAGTGTCATATTCGGAATCGAACGTACAAACTCTTCAAATGGTATTTGGTCCACTGATGCAACAGTAATCTGCACATAGCTTCTTAGCTGTGCAGAAAAGAAGGTTGTCAGTAATCGTGCAAAATTTTCATGTATTCGGGTCAAACTTCGGATTTGATCTTTTGAGAAACGAAGTGCTCGTTTAAAGTCATACACTTTAACCTTGCGCCCCTCGTCCTCTTTTTTCATGTCGTCCGCTGACATTTCCCCGGTTGATATTGCGGAAAGCAGCGCATCTATCTCGGATTGAGATAACACATCTCCTGCCATTTGCCCACCTCCATTTCAAGCAGTTTCTTTAATTATTGGGTGATGAAGGAGGTAAAATAAACTTCCTGAACTTCTCCCTCTTGCATCAATTCATTAATTTTTGTTTTTAATGATTTTTGGAAAACTTGTTTTCCTTGCTTACCTTCTAAATCTTTTTGCTCCATCTCGGAAAGCTCTTGAATAACAATATTTTTCACTTGGAAATCACGCTTCGTTAATTCAGCAGCAGCATCTTTACTTGATGTTTGAATTTTTAACGAAAAGCGTACAACTTTGTTATCAGCTAGATTTGTAGTAATTTCCGGAATTTCAACAGAAGCTTCTACGATTTCATCAATAGTTGGCTCAAGAGTCTTTGCTGGCTTATTAAATTGAGTAAATAATGCAAAGCAAATACCCCCGATAAGTATAATTGCTACTAGTACGATGATAATCATCGTTAACATTTTGTTATTCTTCATCTTCTTCACCTCGTAGATGCGGGTTTGATAGTATTTGTATATTTTTATAAAAGGCTGATACCTTTTGTCGCACCTCATCTTCACTCTGTAAAACAATGATTTTGGTTCCAGTCGTTAATGTAATGGTCGTATCTGGAAAAGATTCGACCGTTTCTATGTATAAAGCATTCAATGTAAATGCTTTGCCATTTAAACGTGTTAGTTCAATCATTGAAATAGGGCCGGGTCTAGCACGAGAGCCGGCCCGACCCTCCCTCATATGAAATTATGTTTTTAGTTTTGAGCACTTTGAAATCTTAACTGTGTTTCTTTACTTACAAATTACTTAGCGTTTTAAATTTACAAGCTCTTGAAGAATTTCATCAGAAGTTGTGATAATACGTGTATTGGCTTGGAAACCACGTTGCGCCACAATCATTTCTGTGAACTCTTCAGAAAGATCGACGTTAGACATTTCTACCGCTCCCGCAACAACTTGACCCATACCTGCTACAGTAGCTACTTGTGCATATGCTACACCTGAGTTTGTAGTTTGTTGATAGTAATTACCACCTACTTTAGCAAGACCACCAGCGTTCGGGAATTTAGCCATTACCAGCTGTCCAGCCCACTGTAGATCACCGTTTAAATCTTGATAAGTAATATTACCATCAGGTCCGATATTTACTTCTTTAGCTGTTGTCGGGATACGAATAGGTCCTACAGTACCATTAGCAGGTGTTAACACTCCTGCATCATCAAATAAATTAGCACCTTCATCACCAGATGCATTTGGTGCATCATCCGCTAAAATACCTTTATCATCCTTCTCGGTAACAATATCTTTACCCGCAGTGACCCCAACTAAATATTTCCCATCTGCATTTACTAAGTAGCCATTGTTGTCCATGTAGAAAATACCATTACGTGTGAATAACGTGTTATTGAATCCATCTTCATCAATAAATCCAGAAGTTTCGTCTGGAGCGCCATTCGCATTAGCCACCATAAAGAAACCATCGCCTTCAATAGCTAAATCTAGTCCACGTCCTGTACCCTGTAAGGATCCACCACCGTGGATAGTATCGATAGCAGCTAATTGTGAACCTAAACCTACTTGTTTTGGGTTGACACCTCCACGCGTCGCAGTAGATCCAGCTGCGCCTGCTGTTGTTTGAGACATTAAATCTTTAAAATTAACACGTCCTTTTTTAAAACCAACTGTATTAACGTTAGCAATATTATTACCAATAACGTCCAGTTTTGTTTGGAAGTTTTTAAGACCTGAAATACCTGAATACATAGAACGTAACATAATGTCGTTCTCCCTTCATTTATATTGTGTGCCTCTATCAATCAGCACACCTAGGCTTCCTTTCGAAGGTCCAGCCCTTATAGCACGATAGTGCCATCTATATTTGTAAATATTTGCTGCTTTGCTTCCGTGCGGTCCATCGCTGTAATGACAGTTGCGTTTTTAGCACTGACAATTAGAGCTGCTTGATCCATCAAGACTAATGGTTGTTTGACACCTTTTGAGTGTGCTTCAAATACCTTGTCCGATACAACCTGCCATTCTTGTTCAGAAATCGCTATCTTACGCTCTATAATACGTTCATGAGCATGCTTGCTCACTTTTAACTCTTGTTGATTGGTAGCTTCTTGCAAATGAGCTTTAAACGATTGCTGTGCGTTTATTGGCTTAGGTTGTGCCTGGCGAATAGATGGATGCAATGGTACACGATGAATTGAAAACTTATCCATCATTCTTCTCCACCTTTATTCGCTGATTACGGTAAATTCTTTATCTGTTAATTTTTTGTCATTGTCTAAAACATATTGAATGACGCCATCTTTATTCGTTACAGAAACGATACGTCCTTGTAGTTCTTGCTCGCCGTCCATATACGTAACTTTTTTACCAATTAGTTTGCTAGCTTGTACAAGTGGAGATTCTGATTCTGTTACTGCATTATCACTCGAACCGCCTAAAATAGCTGAAATATTACCAGGCGTTAATTCTTTACCATCTGCTAGTTCAAACACTGCATTACCATCTACAAACTTCACCGATTTAATTGTGCCTGTTCCTTCATTAATAACCGGTTTGCCTTTGTCATCTAGCTTATCCGTTACCTCATGCCATTTTACTTCCTTACCAACAAATGATGTATAATTCATAAGCTGTGTTTGCTGCTGTGAGGCAAGTAATGATTCCATCGCTTTTGTCATATTTTGCATTTGCTCTAGCGAAGAGAATTGGGCCATTTGAGAAATGAATTCTCGGTCGTCCATTGGATTTGTTGGATCTTGGTGTTGTAATTGCGTAATTAATAATTTTAGGAACGCATCCTTGCCAAGGTCACTATTACCCGTTTGCTTCGTTGGCTTCTTATAGTTGGAATAATAAAAGTCATCTGTTACATTTGTACTTACTGGTTTTGTATTAGACGTTGCATCTGCCATCTTTACACCTCCTCACTTATTAAAAAATCACTAAATGATTTACCTTCATCATCATCGTCGTTTTTTTGCTCTTGCTCTTCTTGCTGTTGTTGCTTAAAGAAATTATTGAAGAAGCTTTGGTCGCGTTGTTGGCGATCTGCGTCTTGCAATGATTGAGCAATATCGAGTCGATCAACTTGAATATTTTGCTGTACAAAGGCTTGCTTTAATTGATGTGCCTGACTATCAAGTAATTCACGTCCTTGAGCTGTTGAAGCGAGTAGTCTTGCTGTCAGGACACCGTCATTTTGCACAAGCTCGATACGTATTGTTCCTAGATTTTCTGGATACAATTTCAATGTTAAGCGCGTAATACCTTGTGCATTCGAGATTTGGGCTCTATTGATGATTGCTTGCATCTCTTTCAAAAATGCCTCAGACTGTGCTGGCTTTGCTGCTGGCAGTGTCACTTGGAACGTGTCTGCTTTTGTTTGGACTGTATTAGAAGTCACCATTTCATTAGCACTTGTATCTGTCTGCTTTGTAACCTGAACTTGTTGAACGACTTTTTGGAAGCCTTGCAACGGAAGTGTCACTGTTGTTTTAGTTGTTACTTGCTGTTCAGATAGAGTCGTTTCTACTTGTGTTTGAATCGTTGTCAAAAGACTTTTTATGTCAGTTAGCAAGTTTTCTTGTGATGCTGTTAAGTCCGTTTTTTGCCCAACTAATTGTGCTAACTTTAACACTTGAAGTAATGGCGCTGCTTCCTTTGGCGTCACTTTTCCTTCACCTTGTAAAGCTGTTACGATTTGCGTTTGAAGCATTGGTGCCTGAGCGTCTACTAGTGCTAAAAGCTCCCAAACATCTTTTGCTTCTTTATCTTCGCCTAGCAACTGTTGTACTAATTTTTGAAGCTGCTCGGCATCAATCCCCAATGCATCCATTAGGTTATTTAGATTTAACATTTCATCTATTGCAACAGCTTTGCCTTCATCACCAATTTGAAGCATTAACAAGCCATCGTCGTGTGGAATCCCCAGTAAGTCTAGTACGTCTTCTATAGATTCAGCATTTAAAACTGCTGTCAAATCAGAGGTATCTTTTGTATCTGCTGACTGTGTAGGCTGCTGTATTTGATTTGAAGAAGAAATAATCTGTCCAAAAACAGACCCAAACTTGTTCGACGGTCCATTAGCTTTAATATTGGAATCGCCTGATGTTGTAGGTTTTGTAGCCGCTGCTTTAGTTGGCATAGGCTTAGACATCATTTGCATCATTGCTACATCCATTTTTTCACCTCCCTTCAGATTTTCTTATTGTTTAGCCATCATTTCTGTATATTTCGCTGCATTTTGTGGATCCATTTTTTCTAAAATCGCGGCTAATTTATCTGGTTTTAAGTTTGTTAAAATACGAAGTGCTTCAGTATCGCTCATTTTAATAAGAACTGGCGCTGCTGCTTTAGGGGACATCTTATCAAATGTTTTTAAAATATCAGTAAAGTCACGCTTTACGTCACTTTGCTCCCTATTTAATTTCTCCATTTCAAATTTTAACTGTTCATTTTCTGTCGTTAACTTTTCTTTTTCAGTTGTTGCCGTATCCATCTTTTTTTGAAGCTGTACGATTTCTGCTTCTTTTTCTTGTATTTCGGCCTGTAACTTTACAACTTTTGAATCATTATTAACTACAGCATCTTTTGCTTGTTGTTCTTCTGAAGGAACGAATGGTAAGCTTTGAACTGCCTTCTTCCCTAAATCAAAGACATTCGTATTCATAAGGGTTGCAACAACAAGTAGAACTGCCGCTACGAACATGATAGGTATTACAAACCACGTAAAAAACTTTCGCAAGCCTCCTGATTTACGTTTAGGCGGTTGTTCTACTAATTCTGCTTTAAGTCGATTGTCTGTTTTCGCCATGAAATCACCTGATTTCTCTCTTGTTATACGTCAGCGATGAAATCTCATCTAAAAAAATGCCTTCGATACGATCCTGTTCCTGCTGAAACACTTTAAAATCTTTCTCTCGCATTTTTTCAAATTTACGTACTTCCAAGTTTTTTTCTAATAATTTTTCTTCGTGCCAATTCATTTTTGCACGAGCTTGAACAACTTTTTGCTGTACATCAACAATTGTTTTTTCGAGGCTATCAATAAACCGTGCATAGTGATGAACTTCTTCTATTGATGAACCTACAGCTAAACGCTCCTGCTGAAACTCTATTAAATCTTCTTTCTTTTTTAACAAGTCATATAGCTTAGTTGCAATTTCTTCAAAAGAACGTACAGATTCTTTATAGGCAATTTCTGTTTCATTTTTTTCTTGCTCTCGAATGGTTAACACTTTTTCAAAACGATATATATAGCTTACCACCCTATTTTCCACCACCGATCGATAATGAAATTAACTCATTCTTGCTTTCCTCTAAGGTCACCTTATCTAAATAGCCCTGCTTTAAATAAGCGGTAATGAGCGGTTCATAGTAAATGGCTTCATCAATCTCTTTTGATGTTCCTGTCTTATAGGCACCGATATTAATTAAATCCTCTGACTTGTCATATGTATAATAGAGCTCCCTTAATCGTTCTGCAGCCTTTTTGTGCTCTGGCTCTGCCACATGATTCATCAAACGGCTGACACTTTTTAATACATTAATAGCTGGATATTGACCTTTATTAGCAAGGTTTCGATCAAGGACTATATGACCATCTAAAATCCCTCGCACCGTATCTGCTATCGGCTCATTCATATCATCACCATCTACTAACACTGTATAAAAGGCAGTAATAGAACCTTTCTCATTCGTACCTGTACGTTCTAATAGTTTAGGTAGAATGGCAAATACAGATGGTGTATATCCTTTTTGAGCTGGTGGTTCACCTGTCGCAAGACCGATTTCACGCTGCGCCATAGCAACACGAGTCACAGAGTCCATCATCAACATGACATTTAAGCCGCGATTTCTAAAATATTCGGCAATCGCTGTTGCGGTAAAGGCCCCTTTAATTCGCATTAGTGCAGGCTGGTCAGAGGTAGCAGCTACTACTATAGATCGACTTAAACCCTCTGGTCCTAAATCACGCTCTATAAACTCACGAACCTCACGACCACGTTCCCCAATTAGCGCAATTACATTTAAATCTGCTTGGGTATTTCGCGCAATCATACCGAGCAATGTACTTTTCCCGACCCCAGAGCCAGCGAAAATACCAACACGTTGTCCATTACCCACTGTTAGCATGCCATCAATTGCTTTAACACCTACTTCAAGTCTTTCATTAATAGGTGGGCGCGTTAGCGGATTGGGTGGATCCTGCTCTGTCGGAACTGTCATTAATCCTTTCGGTAATACAGTTCCATCTATTGGATTCCCCATAGAATCAAGTACCTTACCGATTAGCTCAGGGCCCACTTTTACCTCAAGTGGTGCCCCTGTACCTTCGACTAGGCAGCCTATTGATATTTCCCGAAGAGAAGTAAAAGGCATTAAGACGACAATTTCATCTTTGAAGCCTACAACCTCTGCTAAGATGATTTGATGGCCGTTTTTAGAAGTTTCCACATGAATTTTACAAACATCACCAATGGAACTATCTGGACCTTGTGACTCAATCATCAAGCCGACAACTCTAGTTACTCTACCAAATTTTTTAAAGGTTGGTATTTGAGGAATTTGTTCGATTAATTGAGCCGTTTTCATCTAGATCATTCCTTACTTTCTAATATTTCATGTAGCTTTAATCTTAGTTCATTCAATTGCTCATCAATACTTACAACAATACGGCCATGATTTGTTTCAATATAACAATCTGTTTCATTTTCTAACTCCTCATTTACAAAAATCATAAATGGTACGTCAGTTGGGAACATTTCAGCTAGTTCATCCCGATTAGCAGTTATTAAAGCATAGTAGGTTGGCGAAACGTAAATTTTTATTTCCTTCATTTCTCTCGCTTCTTTAAGTCCTCTGTGAACGATTGAAACAAACAATTCGTTGTCTCGCTCTAAAGATGCATCAATAATTCGCTCTGCTGCAGTTAAGCCTAGCTCTAAAATAATCGATTCTTGATCTTCAATATATTTCCGAGCATTTTCCCTCGCATGAATGATTGTTTCATTGGCCGTTTGGAGAGATTGTGCCATCGCTTCAGAAGCTTTGTTTATCCCGTCCTCATAGCCTTGACCGAATCCTTCATCATAAGCTTCTTGCACTCGATTAGGTCGTTCTTCTTCCCAACCTTGCTTTAAATGTTCAATTTCCTGAAAAAACATTTGCTTTTCTTGTTCAAAAGCTTCACGTTCAGCCTGTAAAGTAGCTCTAGCCTCTGCAAATAAACGTTCGCGCTCTTCTAGCACTTCTTCCATAGTCATTTGTTTTTGAGGTGAATTTTCTCCTTCTTCTACCTCTTGCATTTCAAACATGTCACGAATTTGAATTTTTTTGACATGATCGCCATTGGACTGTGTGTATACAGAACGGATGATTCTAGACAATGACGTCATCTCCTCCACCACGTGCAATAATAATCTCACCAGCATCCTCTAAGCGACGAATGACAGCAACAATTCGAGATTGCGCTTCCTCTACATCACGTAAACGTACAGGTCCCATAATTTCCATTTCTTCCTTAAATGTCTCAGCCATGCGTTGTGACATATTGCGGAAAATAATATCTTTTACTTCTTCACTTGAAACTTTCATTGAAAGCAGTAAGTCTTCATTTTCACAATCACGAATAACACGTTGAATCGAACGGTTGTCAAGTGTAACAATATCCTCGAATACAAACATACGTTTTTTGATTTCTTCAGCAAGCTCTGGATCTTGAATTTCGAGTGCATCGAGAATCGTTTTTTCCGTTTGTCGGTCTACACCATTTAACACTTCAACAACTGCGTCAACGCCACCTGTTTCCGTGTGATCCTGTGTAACAGTTGATGATAGTTTACGCTCTAAAACCGATTCAATTTCACTAATAACTTCTGGTGAAGTGGATTCCATTACAGCAATACGTTTAGCAATATCAGCTTGTACTTCCTGTGGTAATGAAGATAAAATAACACCCGCTTGCCCTGCCTCTAAATAAGATAGAATAAGGGCAATTGTTTGTGGATGTTCATTTTGAATAAAGTTAAAAATTTGTGCTGGATCAGCTCTACGCGCAAAGTCAAATGGACGCACTTGTAAAGAAGATGTTAGACGATTAATAATTGTTTGCGCCTGTTCTACACCAAGTGCTTTTTCCAATACTGTCTTCGCGTAACCAATACCACCCTGTGTAATATAATCTTGAGCAAGTGCAATATTGTGGAATTCTTCAATAATTTCCTCTTTAACATTTGCTTCTACTTTTTTAACACTTGAAATCTCTAAAGTTAAACGTTCAATTTCTTCTTCTGTTAAATGTTTATAGACAGAGGCTGAAACCTCAGGCCCTAATGAAATTAACAAGAGAGCGGCCTTTTGTTTTCCGGTTAATTCCTTATCTTTCTTGGACACAGCCTAACCTCCTAGTTAGTCTTCCGCAATCCAACTACGCAGTAACTTCGCAAAATCGTCTGGCTTATCTTTTGCCATTTTTTCAAGCTGCTTACGACGCATTGTAGCTTCCGTTTCAATTTCTTCATTAATATCTTCAATCATTAATTCTTCTTGTTCATCTAGGATACTAAGTTCTTCTTCTTCCTGCGCACGTTTACGTGAACGGATAATGAAGAATGCAAGCAATAATATTACTGCTAGTAATATGCCACCGATTACCCAAACCCACCATGGAATAACAGATTTTTCACTAGCTGTCTCTGTTGCTTTACCATTCAAAGGTTGCACTGAAACAGCTACTTTTTCATCGATTTGCTGTTGTGTAAGTTCAGCTGCTACATCTTTAGAAATCGTCGTACGAACAATAGTACTTAAAATTTTCTGGATATCCTCTTGAACCCCATTTGGTAACGTTCCCGCGTCAGTTCCTGTCGGTGGTTCAACAATTACTTGGATCCCCATATCTTGAATTTTATATGGTGCCTCTTGGATATCTTTACGTATACGATTTACTTCACTATTAATTGTTTCTTCAGTACGTTCGGATTCTCCATTACCATTTACACCTTCGTTATAAGTTGTGAAGTTATCTGTCGTCGTTTCAGCTTCAGGTGTACCAGTAGCTGCAGCCCCTCCAGAATATTGCTCTGTAATACGTTGAGCACTAATTTCTATTCCTGCCATATTCTCTTCGTCAACTGGCGTAACTAGTTTTTCTTCACGATTTTCTTTTTTGAAATCAATGTCTGTTGTCACAGAAACTACTACTTTGTCTTGTCCCATAAGCGTACCTAGCATATTTTGAACTTGACGCTGTAGGTCACGCTCAACTAATTTCTTCGCTTGTAACTGACCTTCTGCTGTCGTTGTTGAAGTTCCATCAGTAGTCGCAGCATTCAGATCAAAGTAATCAGAAAATTGGTTAGAAATAACAATATTATCCGTTTTTAAATTTGGAACACTTTTTGCTATTAAATTGTACATAGTGGCAATTTGTTGCTCTGTAAATTTATAGCCAGGGTCTGTATTTAAAACAATAGATGCTGTCGCTTCCTCTTTAACATCCTTTAAGAAAACTCCTTCTTCTGGAATGTTAATCATTACCTTTGCATCTTTTACACCATCTAGATTTTTAATGAGCTTTGCAACTTCTGTTTCAGTTGCCGCTTTTTTCAAGAGGTTAAACTCATTATCTGTCATACCAAATCCAGAGCTATTTGCAAAAGAGTAATCAATCGACCCTGTTTGCGGATATCCTTCCGATGCCAACGACACTAACAATGAGTCTACTTGGTCTTCAGGTACTGAAATCGATGTCCCTCCCGGTTCAATTTCATACTTTACACCTTTAGCGTCTAGCGCTTCTTTCACTTGTCCGATTTCTCTTGTCGATAAATCTTTATAAAGTGGTACATATGTAGTTTTTGTAGCAAAAATTGTAATAACTATAGCAAGTGCTACAACCCCTACTAAAGAACCGATCATTACAACTTTTTGTTTTTTACTACGACTTGTCCAAAATTGGCTGGTGTCGTTTTTTATTTTCGTCAATCGTTCATTCATTATGATCCTCCGGTTATAGTGAATAACCTATCCATCTAATAATTCGCGAAAACAGTGGTATCCCATAACATTCAATCAATATCATCACCATAACGGATTGATTTCCGTTTCGATTAGTCTTTTTCCTAGGAGCGTCCGATGAGCCACTTTTGGCAATCAGGGTTTGGTCACGAAGGCATTATCACAAGACTTGATGCTTTTAAACTTCATCACTTCTGTCTCCAGGGTATTATTTGTAACGTAATCCTTAAGGAGTCGTCAATCCTCTACATCATTCATTCATTTAAATAAGTATAAATTATGGGATATATTCTTTACTTCAATAGTGATTGTAATCACTTGTTCAAATAAAGTTAGACACTCATTCGCATTATTTCTTGGTAAGCTTCAATCACCTTATTGCGAACTTCAATTGTTGCATTTAATGTAATGCTCGCTTTTTGTGATGCAATCATCACTTCGTGCAACTCTACATCTCCTCCATTAATTAACTTTTGAGTAAGATTGTCAGAAGTAATTTGTTGATCATTTACTTTCGATATGGCTTCTTTTAACGAGTTCGCAAAGCTCTGTTGTGCTTCATAAGGTGTCGTTTTAAGTTTATTTGTTTCATTTACAACCTGCGTAGGTGTCATTTGTGAAACGGACGAAATTGTCATTATGTATCTTCCTTTCTTCTTATTTATCTTCCAATCTCTAAAGCCTTTGTCAGCATGGATTTATTTGCATTCAATACAGTTACGTTTGCTTCGTAGGAACGAGTGGCTGACATTAAATCTACCATTTCTTTTAATGGATCTACATTTGGCATATTTACATAGCCATCTGCATTTGCATCGGGGTGAGTTGGATCATACACAAGTTTGAAAGGTGTTTCTGTATCCTCTTTTATTTGTGTAACTTTTACGCCGTTACCAACGCCGCTTTTTGCGTTTTTACCAAGTGCTACATTAAAGAACTTTGAAAACTGTCCCTCTTGCGCTGTAAATGTCACAGACTTCCGACGGTATGGCTCCCACTCCCCATTCACTTGTTTAGCTCGCGTTGTATCCATGCCAGCCATATTTGAAGAAATGACATCCATTCGTAAACGCTGTGCTGTTAAAGCTGAGGCAGTGGTATTCATTCCATGAAAAATAGACATCTATTACCTACCTCCTTTAATAACAGTATTTAATGTGTTTAACTTACCGTTCATACGTTCAATTAATGCGTTGTAATAAATTTGATTTTCCGCTAGTTTCGCCTGTTCAGCATCCATATCTACGGCATTACCGTTATTCCGATAACGTAAGCCATTAATATTATTCACACCAGGTGTTGATTGTCGAATCTCGAAATCATAATGTCTACTATCAGTACGATATGCCGACAGGGACATTTGTTGTTCTTTCTCCAACATATCTTTAAAACTTACACTTTTCGCCTTATAGTTCGGCGTATCGACATTCGCAATGTTATTAGCGATTGTTTTATGATTCAAAGTTGCATAAGAAAGTCCGTTTTCCAGGCTACTAATAGTTCCTCCAAACAAATCCAAAACATTCACCTCATTTATGTATTTCTTTTTTTATCCAATAACACAATTGTAATTAAGATGATACCTAGTGTCTATTGTCTTTTGTCCCTTTTTGATAGTAAATCAGACCTATTTTTATTCACAAACAACCAGGACAATACTTCTGCACCCCTTGCTACCACAGGCTTCATGGGACACAAGACGTATCTAGTTAATTTACACTACTTGGATAGTGTTTACGGTTTTAGGATTGATTTTTTTCCTTTTTCTTACAAAACATCAGTAGACACAATGTCTAAATTAGAGTTCCTTTTTACTATTCAAGCCCGAGCTACCGAGATTGCTAAAAATTCAGAATAGTTATTCTAGACTGTCTTATAAGTAACAATTGGAGCATCTATTTTTTTCATTTATGCAAATAGTAATGCGCACTCAAAAAATCTAATTTAGGGAGAAAGCAATGATAATTGCATCTATAAAGGTCGAAAACTTACCTATAAGAAATGAGAAAAAGAATTAAAACATAGATTATTTCTCCCCCCTATTTAGTACTATATCACAGTTCGACTTAATTAGAGCATTGTAAATCGGCTGAAAATTTCGTCGAATCCTTGTCGAATTACGAAAAGTTTAAAAAGGCATCCAGAACATAATTATTCCTGATGCCTTCATGATACTAATAAGTTTTAGATGTCATATTATATCTTTTTGCAAAGCGAGGGGATGCTTTCCGTTCCGGCCGAGCGCTTACCAAGGGGCGTCCGAAGAGCCGCTTTTTTATCTGCGCAAAAGAGGAAGCATAGCGACAAGTTCAGGTGTTTGGGCCCCACTGAAAAGTAACTTAAATCCGCATTTAACTCACCATCTATGGAGGTAGGAGACTTCTGTAACTGCCATTTCACTTACGTTACAAAAGACATTTGATGAAAGAAGTTAAAAGGCATCTAGAAAATTCATTCCAGATGCCTGACACCGTTCCGAAAGAACGTTTTATTATTTCATTTTAATTTCAGCTAATGCGTTTAAGAATTTACCGTTTAGTACTTTAATGTAAGTACCTTTCATACCTAGAGAGCGAGATTCGATTACACCTGCAGATTCTAGTTTACGTAATGCGTTTACGATTACTGAACGTGTAATGCCAACTCGGTCTGCAATTTTTGAAGCAACAAGTAAGCCTTCATGGCCGTCAAGCTCTTCAAAGATATGTTCAATGGCTTCTAACTCACTGTATGAAAGAGAATTAATTGCCATTTGTACAACAGCTTTGCTACGAGCTTCCTCTTCAATTTCCTCAGATTTTTCACGTAAAATTTCCATACCAACTACTGTTGCACCATACTCAGCTAAAATTAAATCATCATCCTCAAATTGTGAAGATAAACGAGCAAGAATTAATGTACCTAGACGCTCACCACCACCAACAATTGGAACAATCGTTGTTAATGCATTTTGGAATAGCTCTTTGTTTTCAACAGGGAAAGCAGTATGTTCGTCATTAATATCTAAGTTTGAAGATGTTCCAGAAATTGTAAACAAGCTATGTGTATACGCTTCTGGGAATTGACGCTCTTCGAACATCTTTTTCATACGTTCGTTTTCAATTTGTTGATGAATTGAAATGCCTAATAGCTTCCCTTTACGGCTTACAATATAAACATTACTGTCTATAATATCTCCTAAAGTATCTGCCATTTCTTTAAAGTTTACTGGCTTACCAGCAGATGCTTGAAGCATCGAGTTAATTTTACGCGTTTTTTCTAATAAATTCATTATATGTTCCTCCTATAAATAATCCGAAGAGTATTTACTTAATATTCTAAAGTTTTTTACAACTGAATGAAACTATTCAGCCTTATATTACAATATAAACTGTGACAAATCTTTGTTTTTTACAATACCCGCAAGTTTTTGATCTACGTACGCAGCATTAATCGGAATATTTGCAGGCGCAATTTCTGCAGCTTCAAACGATAATTCTTCCAATAAACGCTCTAAAATCGTGTGTAAACGTCGAGCTCCAATATTATCGGTCGCTTGATTGACCTCGGTTGCAATTTCTGCAATTCGTTCAATCGCGTCGTCCGTAAAGTTTATTTCCACACCTTCTGTTTCTAATAATGCCTTGTATTGCAAAATAAGTGATTGGTCAGGCTCTTTCAAAATACGTACAAAATCTTGTTTCGTTAATTTTTCAAGCTCTACTCGAATCGGGAATCGGCCTTGCAACTCAGGAATTAAATCTGATGGTTTTGACATATGAAATGCTCCAGCAGCAATGAACAGCATAAAGTCTGTTTTTACAGCACCGTACTTCGTCGTTACAGTAGAACCTTCAACGATTGGCAGAATATCACGTTGCACACCCTCACGTGATACATTCGCAGAGGAGTTACTATCCTTACTAGCGATTTTATCAATCTCATCAATAAAAATAATACCTGACTGTTCAGCTCTCGAAATAGCTTCTTGGGCAACTTCATCTGCATCTATGAGCTTATTCGCTTCCTCTATTGTTAAAATACGGCGCGCGTCTTTCACTTGTACACGGCGTTTCTTTTGCTTTTTAGGCATCAAATTAGATAACATATCCTGCATGCCACTGTTAGCTGACATATCCATGCCCGTTCCTTGTAACGCATCGAAAATAGAAGGATTTTGTTCCGTTACTTCAACTGTAACCCATTCATTTTCTAATTTACCATTACGTAAATCGATAGCGATTTGCGCACGTTTGGAGCGTACTTCAGTTTCTTCAGAGGAATCGTCATTGGCTTGCGGTTCTTTCCCACCAAATAACATTTCAAATGGGTTTTGCATAGACTGTTTTTTCCGTAAGGAAGGAACCAATAGCTTAACGATGGCTTCGTTTGCCAATTCTTCTGCTTGGTCCTTTACAGACTCCATCATTTCTTCTTTTACAAGACGATGAGAAGCTTCTACTACATCACGTACCATTGACTCTACGTCACGTCCAACGTACCCTACTTCGGTAAACTTTGTTGCTTCTACCTTCACAAAAGGTGCATTCGTTAGCTTTGCAATTCTTCGTGCAATTTCTGTTTTTCCGACACCTGTAGGTCCAATCATCAAAATATTTTTTGGAATTACCTCAGCCTTCATCTCATCACTTAACAATGAGCGACGATATCGATTACGTAACGCAATAGCTACCGCTCGCTTCGCTTCATTTTGTCCAACGATATAACGATCCAAATGCCCAGTAATTTGTCTTGGCGTTAAATTATTTTTTGTCATTAGTTAAGCGCCTCCACGATAATATTATGATTCGTAAACACACAGATTTCAGCAGCGGTTTCTAATGCCGCTTCAGCAATTTCGCGAGCAGACATTGTATCACCCGCATATTTTTTCAAAGCACGACCTGCTGATAATGCATAATTACCCCCAGAGCCAATTGCCAAAACTCCATCATCCGGTTCAATTACTTCTCCAGTACCTGAAACAAGAAGGAGCGTACTTTTATCCATTACAAGTAGCATCGCCTCTAATTGACGTAGCATTTTATCACCGCGCCATTGCTTAGCTACTTCAACTGCTGCACGTTGTAAGTTGCCATTGTATTCATTTAACTTTCCTTCAAACATTTCAAAAAGTGTAAATGCATCGGCAACCGATCCGGCAAATCCGGCAAGTACCTGCCCATTAAACAGACGTCTGACCTTCCTTGCTGTACCCTTCATCACAACCGCATTCCCTAGGGTTACTTGACCATCACCTGCCATTGCGCAAGCTCCATTATGATGAACCGCAAATATCGTTGTCGCATGAATTTGTCCCATTTGCCTTCCTCCTTAGCTTATTATGCCCTTGGATGAGCATTCATATATGTTTGACGAAGATGCTCTTTTGTTACATGTGTGTAAACTTGTGTAGAAGTTAAATGAGCGTGACCTAATAACTCCTGCACCGTACGTAAATCTGCGCCATTATTCAATAAATGCGTGGCAAAAGTATGGCGAAGCATATGTGGATATATTTTCGTATGGAGCGAGGCCTTGTCAATCATTTCAGTTAAAATATGACGTACACCTCGAGGAGTAAGTTCCCCACCGCGCATGTTGACAAACAATTGCTGATGACTTGTGTTTTTCATCAATCGAGGACGAGCTTGTTCTATGTAATCCAGCATAGCTAAACTCGCAAATTGCCCGAATGGAATGATACGTTCTTTTCGCCCTTTTCCCATTACCCTAATAATTGAATAATGGAAATCAATATCTTTTACTTGAATAGAGGTAAGCTCACTTACACGAATACCTGTCGCATATAACAGCTCTAATATAGCCGTATTTCTTAATGATTTCAAATCATCGCCAACATTCGCATCAAATAGCTGCTTCAACTCTTCTTCATAGAAAAAACTAGGTAAGCGTGATTCTTTTTTGGGATGATAAAGTGATCGAAATGCCCCATCATCTAATCCGTACTGTCTATTTAGGAAGCGATAGAAGGAGCGTATTGAGGAGATTTTCCTTGATACCGATGATCTTGCTCTCTTTTCATCGTACAACTTCGTCACATAAAGACGTGCATGTATATACTCAACACTAGCTAAATCATTTACGCCCTCCGCCTGCAAAAACGCTAAAAAATCTAGTAGATCTGATTCATACTCCCGCACTGTATGAACAGAGAAGTTTTTTTCAATTTGAATATAAAGCATAAACTGCTCAAGTGCATCTTGGGACGAAACTAACATTAAAAGATTCACCACCAACGAATTATTATAAACCTTCTGTATATTACGGCTCATTACCATAACGTGGGATTGGTTTTTTGTTCGGGCTAGTCGCTTTCCCGGGGGCGTCCAGTCTGAACGGAAAACCAATATTTATACATAGCATACGTTTCAACGTCATCCCTAACGTTTGGTGATGAACCCAAATACTTACACCTTGCTATTAAAAATGTACAATTTCGTGTATCTCTTTAGTTTGTCATGTTGGGTATCGTTAATGTAGAAAACATACATATTGACACTATACCTATCTTCATCATATAGCAAGTGGAAATGTTTATATTTTGAGAAAATCTCCATACAAAATAATAAAATACGTGTAAATTAGCATTTTATCTACAAAAAAGAAAAAGCCTCTAAGAGTATATCAACTTTTAGAGGCTTTTTGCAATCAAATTGTTTGTGAATTCACAAAATTACGAATTGTACTTATTGCACGTGTAGCATGCATCTCTGCACGCTCTGGTTTTGAACGACGTCCTGGTGGTAGTTCAGGGAAAATTCCAAAGTTAACGTTCATTGGCTGGAAGTTTTTCGATTGTGCTTCTGTTATATAACGCGCCATACTTCCTAACGCCGTTTCAAATGGGAAGATAAGTTGTTCTTGTCCTAATGCTAAACGAGCCGCATTAATACCAGCAATTAAACCACTACCAGCAGATTCAACATATCCTTCGACACCTGTCATTTGACCAGCGAAGAAAATATTTTTTCGCTCGCGAAGCTGATAAGTTTTCTCTAGAACCTTTGGTGAATTAATGAACGTATTTCTATGCATAACTCCATAACGAACGATTTCAACATTCTCTAATCCCGGAATTAATTGCAGTACTTCTTTCTGTGGTCCCCATTTTAAATGAGTTTGGAAGCCAACGATATTGTAAAGAGTTCCTGCTGCATCATCTTGACGTAATTGAACAACAGCATAAGGTCGTTTCCCTGTTTTTGGATCTTCTAGACCTACTGGCTTCATCGGTCCAAATAACATTGTTTTCTCCCCACGAGCAGCCATTACTTCGATAGGCATACAGCCTTCAAAGTAAATTTCCTTTTCAAATTCTTTTAATGGCACAACCTCTGCTTCGATTAACGCTTGACGGAAACGATCAAATTCTTCCTTTGTCATAGGACAGTTTAAATAAGCTGCTTCCCCTTTATCGTAACGAGATTTTAAATAAACCTTTTCCATATCGATGCTGTCTTTTTCAATAATTGGTGCTGCTGCATCATAGAAATATAAATAATCTAAACCTGTTAAGCCCTGAATTTTTTCAGCTAAATCTTTCGATGTTAGTGGTCCTGTGGCAATCACAGTAATGCCTTCTGGAATTTCAGTGACTTCTTCATGAATTACTTCGACAAGAGGATGATTTTTCACAGAGTCTGTCACATAGCCCGCAAACTCATGACGATCCACTGCTAATGCACCGCCTGCCGGTACTGAACATGCATCTGCTGCCTTCAAAATAACAGAATCTAAAATACGCATTTCTTCTTTAATCACACCTACGGCATTTGTTAATCCATTTGCACGTAATGAGTTTGAACAAACAAGCTCTGCAAATTTATCAGTATGGTGAGCTGGAGTTTGCTTTACCGGACGCATTTCATAAAGTTTAACTTTCACACCACGTTGAGCAATTTGCCAAGCTGCCTCACTGCCCGCAAGACCTGCGCCTATTACATTTACTACTTGTTCAGTCATGTTCTTACCATCTTTCTATCATTGAGTAGGTGTCTCTTCATAGTCACATTTCGTACACTGAATTTGTACACCTTTTTTAATTTTTTTCTCTACTAATAATGCACTACATTTAGGGCATGGTCTACTAATTGGCTTGTCCCAAGAAACAAATTCACACTCAGGGTACTGATTGCAACCATAGAATAAACGCTTTGTTTTACTCTTTCGTTCTACAATTTCGCCAGTTTCACAGGAAGGACATTTTACACCAATAGGTTTCATAATAGCTTTTGTATTGCGGCAATCTGGGAAGTTTGAACAAGCCATAAATTTCCCATATCGTCCAAGCTTAAAGACCATTGGAGATCCACAAAGCTCACAATCCTCGCCAGCGGGTTCATCTTTTATAACAACCTTTTCCATAGCCTCATCTGCATACTTTACATGGACCTCAAAATCCTTATAAAACTCACGGACAATTTCTTTCCACTGACGACTACCTTCTTCAATATCATCCAAATCTTGCTCCATTTGTGCTGTGAATTCGATATTTATTTCATCAGGGAAAAACTCTAGTACGAGTTGATGCACGATTTCTCCCAGCTCAGTCGGCATAAATCGTTTTGCATCTAATACGACATAGCCACGGCGCTGTATTGTATCGAGGGTCGGTGCATATGTGGACGGGCGCCCTATACCTAACTCTTCCATTGTCTTTACAAGACGCGCCTCTGAATAGCGTGGTGGTGGCTGTGTAAAATGTTGCTTTGGCTCAATTTCAAGAGATTTTACTTGATCGCCAACTTCCATTTCAGGTAGAAGCTTTGTTGTTTCTTCAGTTTGATCATCTGTACCCTCAATATATAACTTCATAAAGCCAGCAAATTTAACTTGTGAGCCGTTTGCACGGAATAAAACATCCTCATTTTGTAAATCAACAGCAACTGTATCAAGTACAGCCGGCGCCATCTGACTAGCGATAAAGCGCTCCCAAATTAAACGATATAAGCGCAATTGGTCGCGACTAAGCACTGCTTTTAATTCATCTGGAGTTCGTATCGTACTAGTTGGACGAATGGCCTCATGGGCATCTTGTGCATTGGATGCTTTTTTAGCCTGCTTCGACTCCGTGGAGATGAATTCTTTACCGTACTTGGATTCAATGTAGGCAATTACTTCAGTTTTTGCTGTGTCCGAAATACGTGTAGAATCGGTACGCATATAAGTAATTAAACCGACTGTCCCCTCTTTTTTACCAATATCAATACCTTCATATAATTGTTGGGCAAGCATCATCGTTTTCTTAGCACGGAAATTTAACTTACGTGCGGCCTCTTGCTGTAAAGAAGACGTTGTAAAAGCAGGTGCTGCATTTCGTTTACGTTCTTTTTTAGATACATTGACAACTTCAAAACTTGTACCTTTAACATTTTTTAAAACAGATTTTACTTGTTCTTCATTTGTTAATTTAATTTTTTCTTTGCCATCACCATAATAAAGCGCATCGAACGTTTTCTTACCTTTTTCAAAAGAACCTTCAATTGTCCAATATTCTTCCGGTTGGAAGTTTTTAATTTCATTTTCACGATCAATAATCATGCGTAGTGCTACAGATTGTACTCGTCCTGCTGATAATCCCTTTTTAACCTTTTTCCAAAGAATCGGACTAATGTTATAACCAACAAGTCTATCCAAAATACGGCGTGTTTGCTGTGCATCTACTAAATCCATATTAATAGGACGTGGATTTTTAAAGGATTCTACAATCGCATCCTTTGTAATTTCATTAAAAACAACACGACAATCTGAATTAATATCAATATTTAACGCAGTCGCAAGGTGCCAAGCAATCGCTTCTCCCTCGCGGTCTGGATCGGCCGCTAGGAAAACTTTCTTCACTTTTTTAGCTGCAGACTTTAAGTCCTGTAAAACAGGACCTTTACCACGAATAGTAATATATTTAGGTTCAAAATCATTTTCAGGACCAACACCCATTTGGCTACGTGGTAGATCACGAACATGCCCGATTGACGCTTTCACTTTATACTTTTTCCCTAAATATCGTTCAATTGTTTTTGCTTTTGCTGGTGATTCTACAATCACTAAATAATCCGCCATCTATGTCTCCCCCTTAGAGAGGTCTATTGCTATTTTTTAAGTTACCTGTTGCAAAATGTATAACAGATTTTAAGATAATGCAACTTTTTTTCAATTTTTGTTAGAAAAGAGAGTAAGTGTTTCAACGATTTCGTGACCATTGCACACCGGAATAGCTCCTTCTAATAGTAGTTTATTTGTGCCTTTTGATTGCTCCGCATTAATTGGACCCGGTACAACAAATACATCTTTTCCTTGCTCTAAAGCATATTCTGTTGTAATAAGTGTGCCACTTCTTAATGCTGCTTCGGTTACAACTAAAGCTTTGGACAATCCACTAATTATTCGGTTCCGCATTGGAAAATGCCATTTTTCAGGCTTCATATATGGGGGATACTCTGTGACAAGTAACTGATGCTCCGCCATATGCTCAGCGAGCGACTGGTTTTCCTTAGGGTATATAAAATTAAACCCATGTCCAAGCACTGCAATTGTGGAACCGCCAACTTTTATGGTTGTCTCATGAGCGATCGTATCTGCCCCTCTTGCAAGCCCACTTACGACAGCATATTCGTGTTCAACAAGAGGCGGGACAATTAGGTCCAACGCAACCTTTGTATAAGTTGTAGCCTTTCTAGAGCCTATAATGGCTACTTGTTTTTCTTTCGTTAATAAAGAGTACCGACCTTTCACATACAATACAGTAGGTGGACTGGATATTTCAAATAATTGCGCCGGGTATAAAGGATGATGAAAAGGGATAGGGAAAATATTAGCCCGTTCATAAGCTTCCCGAAACGAAAATGTCATAATTTGTCGAAAACTCTTGGATATTTCCAACGCTCTTTGGGATGATATTTGCAATGCTTTGGCAATCTCGTTGGGGGGCACTTCTTCAAAATAACTTAGTATATCCACCGGGGACAATAATTGCTGAAGTTTTTGAAGTGGCAATGGGTATATATAATGTAAAGCTAGTAATCTCTGTGTATCAACTGATAAAATCATTTAAAAACCTCCTTTTAATAGAAGAAATTAAATGACCGCATCTTTAATGACATAGCTTTTTTAGACAGTAAGTAGGGAGTTAGCTATTTCATCTCTTAAAGCCGTGTCTAAATAAAGAAAAAGATGTAGCCACAACGTGCTACATCTTCCATTTTAATGGGTTTTACACTTTTCGTATAGCCCTTTTTCTTTGATTACTTTAATAAGTGTGTCACCAATGACAGATGGCGTTTCTGCTACTTCAATACCAGCAGCATTCATTGCTTTAATTTTCTCTGCTGCTGTTCCTTTACCACCTGAAATAATAGCACCAGCGTGACCCATACGTTTTCCTGGAGGCGCTGTTTGGCCACCGATAAAGCCAACGACAGGCTTCGTCATATTCGCTTTAATCCACTCAGCCGCCTCTTCTTCAGCTGTACCCCCAATTTCCCCGATCATTACAACTGCATATGTTTCCGTATCGTTGTTAAACGCTTCCAAAACATCGATAAAGTTCGTACCATTGACAGGGTCTCCACCGATACCTACAGCTGTAGTTTGGCCAATACCAGCTTGTGTCAATTGGTGTACAGCTTCGTATGTTAACGTACCAGAGCGAGAAACAACTCCTACATGCCCTTTCGTATGGATATAACCTGGCATAATACCAATCTTACATTCATCTGCCGTAATAACACCTGGACAGTTTGGACCAACTAGACGTGTCTTTTTACCTTCCATATAACGTTTAACCTTAACCATATCAAGGACAGGAATATGTTCAGTAATACAGATTGTTAATTCTAATTCAGCATCAACTGCCTCTAAAATAGCATCCGCCGCGAATGGAGCAGGTACATAAATAACTGAAGTTGTTGCGCCTGTTGCAGCTACAGCTTCCACTACAGTGTTAAATACAGGCACTCCTTCGATTTCCAGACCACCTTTACCTGGTGTTACACCAGCTACAATTTTAGTACCATAATCAAGCATTTGCTTCGTATGGAAAAGCGCTGTTTCGCCCGTAATCCCTTGTACAATTACCTTCGTATCTTTATCAATAAATACAGCCATTGTTCTCCCTGCCTTCCTTAGCCTACTAGTCCCACAATTTTTTGTGCACCGTCAGCCATTGAATCCGCTGCAACGATGTTTAAACCAGATGCATTTAATATTTCTTTTCCAAGTTCCACATTTGTACCTTCTAAACGTACAACTAATGGCACAGCTAAGCCAATTTCTTTGGCAGCTGTCACAACACCCTCGGCAATAATGTCACATTTCATAATTCCGCCAAAAATGTTTACGAAAATACCTTTTACATGTGGATCAGAAAGAATAATTTTGAAAGCTTCTGTTACTTTTTCTGCCGTTGCACCGCCACCTACATCTAAAAAGTTAGCAGGGCTTCCGCCATAATAGCTAATTGTGTCCATTGTAGCCATTGCAAGACCAGCTCCATTAACCATACAGCCAATGTTGCCATCTAGAGAAATATAACTAAGATCATATTTTGATGCTTCGATTTCCTTTGGATCTTCTTCATCAAAATCGCGTAATTCGACAATATCTTTATGACGATACAACGCATTTGCATCAAAATTAAATTTAGCATCTAATGCCAAAACTTCTCCTTGTCCAGTTATAACAAGTGGATTAATTTCTACAATAGAAGCATCTTTGTCGATAAATGCTTGATACAAACCTAACATTAATTTAACAGCTTTCCCTACTAGGTTAGCTGGAATATTCATATTAAACGCCATGCGACGTGCCTGGAAACCTGTTAATCCAACAACTGGATCCACAACTTCTTTGAAGATTTTTTCTGGATTTGATTCCGCTACTTCTTCAATATCCATGCCACCCTCTTCAGACCCCATCATTGTTACACGGGATGTTGCGCGGTCTAATACTAGACTTAAATAATATTCTTTTTGAATATCAGAACCCTCTTCAATATATAAGCGTTTTACTTCTTTTCCCTCTGGACCTGTTTGATGAGTTACTAAAATTTTACCTAGTAATTCTTTTGCGTATGCACGCACCTCGTCAAGGTTTTTAGCGATTTTTACGCCTCCCGCCTTACCGCGTCCACCTGCATGAATTTGCGCCTTGACTACTGTCACATTAGAGCCAAGTTCTTTCGCTACTTTCACTGCTTCATCAGGGGAAAAAGCTACTTTTCCGTTTGGTACAGCTACACCATATTTTCTAAGAATCTCTTTCCCTTGATATTCATGGATATTCATAATACATCCTCCCATCAAACATTTGCATAAAATTGTTTTACTAACATAATCTATTCTAACGAAAGATTCTGATAAAGTCTATACCTTGTCTCTTATTCATTTTTTATCTTTTAATATGATGCTTTTTACTGTTTTGTGTACTAAAACAGAGTTTTATGAAAATCAGAATTCTCTATTTTTTCTATTTTTTCGGCATATTGTTGGTCTAATCGATAAATAAATGCAAAAACCTCAGCAACAGCTTCAAACAATTCTTCCGGGATTGACTCATTTAAATCTAATTGTCCAAGTAAATGAACAAGGTTAGGATCCTCATAAATTGGGATTTCGTGCTCATTCGCGCGTGCTAATATATTTTCCGCTATTTTCCCTTTTCCTTTTGCTACTACTGTTGGACTATCAAAACTTCCTAACTTATACGTGAGAGCGATAGCCTCTTTTCGAGTAAATTTTTCTTCACTCATACGCGAAAATCCACCCCATTATGTTCCTCCTGCTGTTCTACTACAGGTGTTTTTGCAGGTTGGGCTTTTTCAAATTGCTTAATAAAAACGCCTGAAAGTTGATATTCTTTTTCTGCTAGGCCAATTTTCAACGCTGCTTTTAGCGGTTCTGCAAGCGGAATAATATCATCATTTCCATTAAATACTGTCACAGAAACTACACGATTTTGAACCTGCATATCAATAACGGTTTCTTTCATAGATTCCATTTGTAAATAAAATAGTATACGCGCATAATTGGCATCAATTTTACCGTCTTCCTTCATGCGCCCATTCCACTGCAATGTTGCATCCATTTTCCTACCAAAGAATTCTAATGGTACTTGCATAATAAGCTGATGCTGATGACCATTCTCCCCTGACGCTAGCTGCATGCCGTTCATGCGTGCCATTAACATTTCTGCTGCTTCCTTCAGCTGCGGAGAAATATGTGTTTCCTGCAATAATGTATGTAGCTGCGGTTTTAATTGATGTGCAATCTGCTGTAAATCTGCTGACTTATTACTAAGTGTCGCTTCATAGCTAACTCCTAGATTTTTTAATACTGTTTTAAGTGCATGTTCCATTGCTTTACTGTCCATAGAATTTTGTACATGGGCATCTGCTTGCGTCACGATTTGCTGAATCATTGCTTGCGGGGATTCAACACTATTTTTCATAAGACTTCGCATGAATGCTTCATTTTGTAGCGGAGTAGTAGCTTCATGCTTTAAAAGCGATAATAAATGGTCCTTTACTGAAAGAGCATTGGCGTCTTGTGTAAATAAACGCTCCGAAGAATTTTCTGCAAACGCTTTTATAAATTGTTCTTGCATCTGTTTTGCGAAAATCTCTAGCGTATGTTTAGTTGCTGGTAGCTGATTAAATCGATCGATAAGTTGATTGAATGACTGCTTTTGTTCGTTGGTTAGCAAGCTTTGATTTGCTGTCCAAGATTTAAGCTGGTCAACTAGATGATTTATATTGTCAGATTTTGTCGTTAAAATTAATTGAATAACTTCTCCAGCCTGTTGAAACTGATTTGACTGGATAGACTTTACATTGCTAAAGCTTGACCAGTTTTGCAAGGTTGTCTGCTGAGGAAGTATCCCTGCCTCTTTTAAAATAGTCATGGCTTGAATCTTTTCACTCATAGAAGCAGCATTATTCGATAATATTTGTATGGATTTGGCAAGTACTAAACTACCTGTTTCTACTTCAAAAGGCTTTGCAATAGCCTTTACCTGTTGGATTAGATTTTGCTTAAGGTTTTCTGGTAAAGCTATTTCTTTCGTTAAAAGCTGTGTAAAGTTTTCCATTACGGAAACCATGCCAGTAGTTTTTTGTCCACTTATAAGAGCATGAAAAACATCATTTGTCATCGGCATTTTAAGCTCCACCATTTTTTGAATAGCTTGTAGGGCATCCATCTTAGTAACACCCTCCGGTAATGCCTTTAACCACATTTCTGCCTGCATTAGCTGCTCTTTTGAAATCGGTAGCTGCGCTTTCATAAAATGAGCTAGAAGTTGCTGCATCTCAGCTGTTTTGGGTAAATTCATTGAGTCAAGTAACTGATTAATTTGTTGACTTTGAGAAGCCGTTTGTCCCATAGGGCCCGTAACAACTTTTAGTTCTGTTTGTGGGCTTGTACCAGTTACTTGGAAGAAGTGGGCATCCCCTGCTTTTAGCGGCACTTCGAGTTTAGCAATAAACTTCTGATGGCCAACCTGTATTTCTGCCATTTGATCTGGATATAATTGTTTGATTGTTCCTTGAAATACTTGCCCTTGTTTTAAAGTAAGTGGCTGATTATTTGGGGTTAAAGCAGTTTGTTGCATTTGAATCGGATTAAAAGATGTGGCTGTCATATACATACTCCTTTCATCAACTACTCCTTGTAATTGGCGTCCTTTTTTAACGCGGGGAGATTTTTGCTCCGACTGGGCGCTTTCCTAGAGGGCTGAGTGCCTAGTCGGAGCTCTAATCAACTTATTCACATGATATACGTTTTTACAAATGTCATTTCTAACTGCTTGAATGTGCCTTTTATTTTTTGCTTGCTATTATGTGTTAAAAATGACATCCGCCAGAACATTAACTTATTTCAGCGGATGTTTGTACAATAAACATTTGTAGCTGTCGCTTTGCTTTCGCTACATAAAACACTTGTAGCTGTCGCTTTGCTTTCGCTACGTAAAACATCGCTGAAACAAGTTAAAGCATTGACTTTATCGGCTCAAATGATTTGCGATGATGAATAGTTGGACCAAACTCTTCAAGGGCTATTAAATGCTGTTTTGTTCCATATCCTGCATGCTGAGCAAAACCATACATAGGGAATTCCTCGTCCAATTGATCCATATAATCATCTCGAGCTGTTTTTGCCAATATGGATGCAGCTGCAATAGCTAAGCTTTTCGCATCCCCTTTAATTATTGAATCCTGCGGAATAGAGATTGGCAGCGTCATAGCATCAACTAGCACATAATTAGGTTTTATAGATAACGATTCTACACTTGTCTTCATCGATTGCTTCGTCGCTTCGTAAATATTTAATTCATCAATTTGCTGTGTTGATTGGAAATGGATAAAGTAACATAATGCATGCTCTTTTACTAAAGCAGCATAAGCATTGCGTTTATTTTTTGATAATTGCTTTGAATCATTTAAGCCGACTAGAGCTTCACAGTTCGCAGGTAAAATAACAGCTGCTGTTACTACTGGCCCTGCTAACGGTCCACGCCCTGCTTCATCTACTCCTGCAATTAAAGTATTCTCTCCTCCGTAACTTCGATCGAAATCAACTTTCGCTTGATGTTCCTGCAGTATCTGTTGCTTTTTCTCTTGACACTTTTGCCAACTTTGCCAAGCCTTTTGTACACCTGCACGTTCATCGGTTGCTACCCCTGACATCCAGTCCTGCCATTCCTCCGCTTCTTTCAATGCTGTAGTAATTTCTTTAATCGTTTTCATATATTTACTCCCTATTGGTTCTTAACAGTTATTCGCTAATTTTACTTTTTAGTGGGCTAAGGATTCACCCTAACGTTTTGGCGTTCTTCGCAATATATCCTTTTTTGTAATATGTACTTAAATGCACAGCACTCTTCATGCCGTACATTTGAAGCCTGAGTCTCCCCGCCCATGCTTTTATACTAACAATACTTTTTTAGAAAGAACAGGTTTGGAATCGTATTACATTTAATGGTATTCCGTTATATTAATTGATTGTAGTGGAGGTTGGGCGACTCCTTAGGAATCAGCGAATGAGGAACAAAGACTAAAACCATCACATCCTGCGATAACGCCTTCATGACCAACACAGGTGCCTCTTCACTTTCACGCAAAAAAACATCTGTTGGGCCGAGACCACGCAGCGAGCAGCGCGAGTGAAGCTGCTCATCGGACGCCCCCAGAAGTCTTTGCTCTTTTGCGAAAGCGAAGCGCAAGCCTTCACTACAATCAATCCCTACGTTATAACGAAAAGCTCCAAATCAATTCAAAAATATTTATTGCTTTTTTCTCACTCTATATCATTTATCGGCAAGATGGCGTATTCCTAAAAGAAAAACTGTCACACTCACGATTTAAGGCGTGAGTGTGACAGTTTTATTACTGTTCTGTTTCTTTTTCAAGTTGTTCGTCAACAAAGTCAAATGTTAGTTTACCTAATTGCAACCCACGGATATCGCGAACGACTAGTTGAGCTACTTGATCATAATCGATTTCTCCTCCAGGACCGAAAACACGGCGAAGTTTACCGATATGATCGAAGGTATCCACTAAATCTTCATGGATAAACTGGAAGCCATAGCGTTCTTCCATTCGTGCCGGATAATGAACGGATAAAAAGCGTAGACCATATACAGCTAAATCCTCCATATTCGTTATAGTATCCTTTATAGCACCTGTTAAGGCTAATTTAAAGCCTACTTCTTGGTCTTCGAATTTCGGCCATAAAATACCTGGCGTATCGAGTAATTCTAGCTCCTTGCCGACCTTTATCCATTGCTGAGCCTTAGTGACCCCTGGCGTATTCCCTGTTTTTGCGATATTTTTCTTCGCTAAGCGATTAATAAGCGTCGATTTTCCTACGTTCGGAATGCCAACAATCATTGCACGAATGGCTCTTGGCTTCATCCCACGTGATTTCATGCGTTCAAATTTTTCTTTCAAAATTTCTTGAGCAGCCTTTGTCACCTGCTGTAATCCTTTGCCTTCAAGAGAATTGATTGCAACCGCCTTATGACCTCGTTGTGCAAAGTATTCAACCCATTTACGTGTTTCGTGCTCATCTGCCATATCTGACTTATTTAAGATAAGGAGACGCGGTTTTTGATTAATTACTTCGTCGATCATCGGATTTCGGGAAGAAAGCGGTAAACGTGCATCTATTAATTCAAATATAATATCAACTAGCTTTAATTTTTCTGTAACTTCTCTGCGGGCCTTTGCCATATGCCCAGGAAACCATTGTATAGTCATATCTATACCTCCTAAACTAAAAGAAAAAGGGAGTTTTAACTTCTTTCAGCAGTGTCCAAACGCCTGCTGAAAGAAGTTAAAGCCTCCGGCGGATGTCATGGAATCGGAAAGGAGTTCTTTGTGCAAGCACAAAGCCGATTCCAGACGCAATTATGCCAAGGCATAATTGATTTCTCCCTTTCAAGAATTACTTTACAATTTTAATATCACTAAACGGCCAGAAAATCAGACTTGTACTTCCAATAATCTCTTTCTGATCGACGACTCCAATAATACGACTGTCCTTACTGTATCGACGATTATCTCCCATAACGAAAACATAGCCTTCTGGAATTACATTATCTTTTAGGTTTACATCAATGTCTTTTAATGTAAAATCCTCGGTTAAAGTACCTTCTGTAATTTTTGATTTGTAAGCATCTAAATAAGGTTCATCTATCGGTTCACCATTAATGTATAATTGATCATTTTTATACTCCAATGTCTCTCCTGGAAGCCCAATAACACGTTTAATATAGTTTTTCTTTTCAGGAGCATGGAATACCACAATATCAAAGCGTTTTGGTTCACCTATTTTATAACCAATTTTATTCACAATCATACGGTCGCCATCTTCAAGGGTTGGCATCATGGATTGGCCATCTACTGCAATGGGTGTAAATAAAAAATAACGAATAATCGCTGCAATCGCAAATGCAATTAGAAGTGCCTTTGTCCATTCCCATAGTTCATTCTTTTCCTTTATCTGTTTTTCCATCGAGATTTGCCCCCTTGTCTATCCTCATTTTAGTTGATAGCTATTTAAGATGACAAGCAAAAAGAAAAGGGGCTTGTTACACAAGCCCCTCACTTTTAAGTCATAATTATCGAATTTCTTTAATACGAGCAGCTTTACCACGTAGGTTACGTAGGTAGTAAAGTTTAGCACGACGTACTTTACCACGACGTACAACTTCTAAGTTAGCGATTTTTGGTGTGTGTACAGGGAATGTACGTTCAACACCTACACCGTAAGAAATTTTACGAACTGTGAAAGTTTCGCTAATACCGCCACCACGACGTTTAATTACTACACCTTCGTATACTTGTACACGTTCACGAGTACCCTCTACTACTTTCACGTGTACCTTAACAGTATCACCAGGACGGAAAGTTGGTAGATCAGTGCGAAGCTGAGCTTTTGTAATCTCTGTAATAATGTTTGACATTGTTTTCTCTCCTTAGACAGATGCTCTTGCACGCAATCTATGCCACAGCGGAACACCGTAATTCAGTACTTCACATAGAAGTACAGAATAGATGTTATCATAAATATAGATAGCAATCAAGCATCTTTATCGTTATTTTTAAGTTTTTCTAGATACAATTTTTGCTTGTCTGTTAATGGATAATTCTCGAGCAAATCAGGACGACGCTCGAATGTTCTTTTCAGAGATTCTTCCATACGCCATTGCTCAATCTTTGCGTGATTGCCCGATAGTAAGACATCAGGTACTTTCATCCCACGAAATTCAGCAGGGCGTGTATAATGTGGGTGCTCTAGAAGACCCGTTGAGAACGAATCTTGTATGTGGGAATCCTCTTGTCCTAAAACCCCCGGCAGAAGTCGTACAACGCTATCTATAACTGTCATAGCCCCTAGCTCGCCACCAGTTAATACGAAATCTCCAATTGAAATCTCATCTGTGACAAGATGCTGACGAATGCGTTCATCATAACCTTCGTAATGACCACATAAAAATACTAGCTCTTTTTCTTGCGCCAGCTCTTCTGCCTTTTTTTGAGTAAAGCGCTCACCTTGTGGGCACATCAAAATGATACGAGGATTTTTCCCTTCTGTAATGGCCTCGACAGCGCTAAACATCGGCTCTGGCTTTAACACCATTCCCGCACCACCACCATACGGATAATCGTCTACTTGATTATGCTTATTACCCGAAAATCCACGGAGATCAGTGACTTCCAGATTTACAGCACCTTTTTCCTGCGCTTTCTTTAATATGGACGCTCCAAAAACGCCTGTAAACATATCCGGAAATAAACTTAACACATGAATATTCATCATAGTAGACCTTCCATTACATGGATCACTATTTTCTTCTCATCAATATTAATTTCCTTGACGATATCCTCGATATACGGGATGTAATGCTCTTTTTTAGTGCCTTTGACTACCCACACATCGTTTGCACCTGTTTGAAGAATGTCGGTCACTGCTCCAATTGTTTCGCCTTCTTCAGATACAATTGTACAGCCAATTATTTCGTGGAAGAAATATTCATTTTCCTCTAATAAATCATCTGTCAATTGATCTTTCGTAATTTTCAGCATTCCTTCTTTGAAAGGCTCAACCAAGTTGATGTTATTCATTCCCTCAAAGGTTAACAAAATAAAGTTTTTATGACGACGCACTGATTCAATTGTTACCCACGTTGGCTTTTTATCGTCTTTTTTAAACGCCGCAAGCTTTATTCCCACTGCAAAGCGCTCTTCCTCAAAATCAGTTGTTGATAATACACGCACCTCACCACGAATACCGTGCGTATTGACAATACGACCTACATTAAACCATTCCATTCAAATCTCACCTCATATCAATTTCGCCTCGGCGTAATTGCGTCCGGATTTCGAATTGTGCCCAGGCCTACGCGAGGCAGGTAAGTAACCGTTTTCGCAGGATGCGAAGGTTTTAGGCTAACATCCTTCATTTAATTCCTTTCAAAATCCGTGACATCCGCCGGAGGCTTTATCTTCATTCAGCGGGAGTTTGAAATCCGCTGAAAAGGAATCACATCCTCATTCATCTCACAACCTTAAGAGGCGGGAGTCTTAAGCTGAATGAAGATAAAAAATGCTAAAACATGCTCGTCCCCGTCAAGCTACTTGCTAGCCAGATCAAAAAGTAACATTTCTCTCACCTTTCACCTACAAAAACAGTTTAACTTTTGGTGGACGGTGTTATAGCTAAGACGTTGACCAGTCTTCCTCAATGTCATTATGTTCAATTATCTCTCAATGTAACTAAGATAATGAAAAAAGGAAGGAACCGGCAAGCTCCTTCCTTTTAATTCCAGATTTTACGCTTTTCCTCAAGGCCACTTCGAATTCCTAAGCGCATGTAAACATACCTGTTAGGACTCTCCAGTGCTTGTTGCATATAAAAGAGCGTGAAAATCTTTTCTTTCAATCCAATATATCGACGTAGGTCTTTTTTTGATGGTGACTACCCGCCGCTGAATAAACAATTGTACGAATCGCTTTCGCTACTCGCCCTTGCTTGCCTATGACTTTCCCTCGATCCTCTGGATGAACAAAAAGTTTATAAACAATTCGATTTGCATTTTCATCCGTCTCTATACGAACTTCTTCTGGATAATCGACTAACGGTAAAACGATTGCTTCAATCAGCTGCTTCAAAGACCTCGCCCCCGATTATTTACTGAATTTTTGGTTATGGTATTTTTCCATGATACCTTGTTCTGAGAACAAGTTACGCACTGTATCTGATGGTTTTGCACCGTCAGTTAACCATTTAAGAGCTTTCTCTTCATCAATGTTTACAGTAGCTGGTTTAGTTAGTGGGTTGTAAGTACCAACTGTTTCGATTGAACGACCGTCACGTGGTGAACGAGCGTCTGCAACTACGATACGATAGAAAGGAGATTTTTTAGCTCCCATACGTTTTAAGCGAATTTTAACTGCCATTTTAATAGCACCTCCGAATAAGTTTCACACAAGATAGTATATTATCAATGTTTAGGTTGTTTGTAAAGTGTTTTTTCTTAACACCTATAAAATATTATTTAAACAATGAATCGAAGCCTGGTAGTTTCATCTTTTTCTTTCCTTTTCCACTCGCCATGCCTGTCATTTGCTTCATCATTTTTTTCATTTCTTCAAATTGCTTCAATAGACGATTTACCTCTTGAATTGATGTCCCAGAACCCTTCGCTATACGCTTTTTACGGCTACCGTTAATAATTTCTGGATTCGTCTTTTCAGCAGGTGTCATCGAATAAATAATCGCTTCTACGCGACCCATTTGCTTATCATCGACTTTAACATTGTCTAAGCCTTTGATTTTGCCGGCACCTGGCAACATTTTTAAAATTTCGTCAAGTGGACCCATTTTCTTTACTTGTTGCAATTGTTCCACGAAATCATCGAACGTAAAGGTCTGGGATTTAAATTTTTCCTCTAGTTCTTTAGCCTTTGCTTCGTCAACATTCGCCTGAGCCTTTTCTATAAGTGATAGAACGTCACCCATCCCTAATATACGGGACGCCATACGCTCTGGATGGAAAGGTTCCAGCGCATCCAGCTTCTCACCCATACCAACAAACTTAATAGGCTTCTGTGTAACGGAACGAATTGATAACGCCGCACCACCACGTGTATCACCATCTAGCTTTGTTAAAACAACTCCTGTAATACCGACTGCTTCATTAAAGCTTTCTGCCACGTTTACAGCATCCTGACCTGTCATAGCATCTACAACTAGGAATACTTCATCCGGCTCTTTTAACGCACGAATATCCTTTAATTCTTGCATTAAATCTTCATCGATATGCAAGCGACCAGCTGTATCGATAATAACGACATCATGATGTTCTTCTTTTGCCAATTCAATTGCCTGACGTGCAATTTCTACTGGAGATACATCGGTTCCTAATGCAAAAACAGGTAGGGATAACTGCTTTCCTAATGTTTGTAACTGCTGAACAGCCGCTGGACGATAAACGTCTGCAGCAACTAGTAATGGCTTACGATTATATTTTTTACGTAACACATTTGCCAATTTACCTGTAGTTGTCGTTTTACCTGCACCTTGTAAGCCGACCATCATAATGACAGTTGGTGGCTTTGTATTAAATTTAATTGGGCTTTGCTCGCCACCCATTAGTTCTGTTAATTCTTCTTGTACGATTTTAATAACTTGCTGACCTGGTGTTAAGCTTTGCATAACATCTACACCGACAGCACGTTCACTGACCTTTTTAACGAATTCTTTGACTACTTTTAAGTTAACATCCGCCTCGATTAAAGCAAATCGGACTTCGCGCATCATTTCTTTAACGTCTTGTTCCGATACTTTACCTTTACCTTTAATCTTTTGGATCGTTCCTTGGAGTCGTTCCGCTAATCCTTCAAAAGCCATTGCTTTCGCCTCCTAATCCCATTCTTTCAACTGTTCTATAAGCGTTAGCTGCTCTTCAATTGTCATACTTTGTTCTGTAATCCCTGTTGTTAGCTGCGCAAGCATTTGTGTACGTTGTTGAAATTTTTCAAGTAAACATAGTTTTTCTTCATATTCTTCAAGCATCGCTTCTGTTCGACGAATATTATCATAAACAGCTTGGCGTGAAACCCCATACGATTCAGCGATCTCACCAAGTGAGTGATCATCTAAATAATAGAGTTCCATATAACTTCGTTGCTTATCTGTTAATAATGCTTGATAAAAGTCGAAGAGAAAGTTCATGCGTGTTGTTTTTTCAAGTAGCATCGAATGTTTCTCCTCCCGTTATTAGTCATTTGTATCATAACGAAAAGCGCCCGTCTGTGTCAAGGTAATCTCCTTGTCTAAAAGCTTTAATTAACTGCTTTTTAGGTGTTTTCCACCTATAGCCAGTATTTCCCTTTTAAACAATGCGATTCCCCTGTTTACAGACGAGCGCTTCAAATTACTTGTGAGCCATTAGTCCTCACTATTTTGTAATTCTTTATCTAAACCATCAGCAAATAAGCCATACACATAACGCTCTGCATCAAATGGTTGTAAATCATCCATTTTTTCACCAAGGCCAACAAACTTTACAGGAATGTGTAATTTATTACGAATAGCAAGAACAATACCGCCTTTTGCAGTGCCGTCAAGCTTTGTTAAAACGATCCCCGTTACATTTGTAGCTTCCTTAAATGTTTGTGCTTGAACAAGTGCATTTTGGCCTGTTGTTGCATCTAATGCTAATAGTACTTCATGTGGAGCATTCGGTATCTCACGAGAGATTACTCGATGAACTTTTTCAAGCTCATTCATTAAGTTTACTTTGTTTTGTAAGCGCCCTGCTGTATCACAAATTAACACATCTGCATTACGGTTTTTCGCTGCACGAATGGCATCATACATAACCGCCGCTGGATCTGAACCTTCCGATTGCTTAATCACTTCACAGCCTACACGGTCTCCCCAAACTTGTAATTGATCGATGGCACCAGCACGGAAAGTATCACCTGCCGCTAAAACAACTGTTTTACCTTGCGATTTTAGACGATGGGCAAGTTTACCGATTGTCGTCGTTTTCCCAACACCGTTTACCCCTACGAATAAAATTACCGTAAGCTCACCTTTAGGTTGCATATTAAGCTCGATTAAATCCTCTTCTCCTTGCTCATAAATTTCCACAAGTTTTTCAGAAATAATCGTTTGAATACCGTTCGTATCTTTTATATTTTTACGCTGAACCTCAAAGCGTAATTTGTCCATTAGCTCCATTACTGTTTCAAAGCCAACGTCTGCCTGTAATAATAAGTCTTCTAATTCTTCAAAGAAATCTTCATCCACTTTTCGATAACGAGCAACTAGATCGTTTACTTTAGAAGTAAATGAATTACGCGTTTTTTCAAGACCAGCCTTGAATTTTTGTGTAATAGACCATGCAGAAGGTTTTTTCTCCTCCTCAGGTTCTTCTACTACTGCAACTTCTTGCACTTCTTGTTGCTCTTGATCTTTAATTGCTACAGGAGTTTCTGTTTCAATTGAGGTTTCTGTTTCAGAAACTTCTTCAACTTTTTCCATTTCATCTACAGTTGCTTCAATTTGAGCAGGCTCTGTTGCTTCGTCTTGCTTCTGTTCAGCAGCTTCTTCTTCATTGATTGCTACTACTTTTTCTTCCTCGGTGGGATTGCCTGTCAATTTATCTTTTAAACGTTTAAAAAAACTCATGCTTGTTCGCTCCTTTGCTCCGCAAGTACGGGTTCATCTTCTAATTTTACTGATACAAGTTTAGATACGCCAGATTCCTGCATTGTAATACCATACAATACATCCGCTCCCTCCATCGTCCCTTTACGATGGGTGATCACAATAAATTGCGTATTGCGACTAAATTTCTTCAAATATTGGCTATATCGAACGACATTCGCCTCATCTAAAGCCGCCTCTACCTCATCGAGAATACAAAATGGTACAGGTCGAATATTTAGGATGGAGAATAATAACGCGATTGCAGTTAGTGCACGCTCACCACCTGAAAGCAAACTTAGATTTTGTAATTTTTTCCCTGGAGGTTGTGCTACAATTTCTATACCTGTTTCTAGCAGATTCTGAGGGTCCAATAACACTAAATCCGCCTGTCCTCCACCAAACAATTCACGGAATACACGTTTAAATTGCTCTCGAATGGCATAAAAGGTTTCGCTAAATCGTAGCGTCATTTCTTCATCCATTTCTTTAATAGCCTCATGTAATGTTTCCTGTGCAGCAAGTAAATCCTCACGCTGCTCTGTTAAAAATGAATGGCGTTCAAGTACGCGATCGTATTCCTCGATGGCGCTCAAATTAACAGGACCTAGCTCTTCTATCGATTTCTTCAGTAATTTCACTCGACGTCGCATATGCTCTTCATCTTCAATTGCAAGGGCTAACTCCTCAGCTTCCTCATATGTTAGCTGATAGTTTTCTTCTAGCTGTTCATTGAAATTATTGATTTCAAACTCTACGCGACTTCGCTTCAATTCATTTGCACGTATCGCTTCAAGGTAGCCTTTATGCGTACGTTGCAATTCCTTCAGCTGTTCTTCTAAAGTAGTAAGCTCTTGTTGTTGTGCTACTTTTTCATCTTTTTTCTGTGAAATAGTGTCTTGCAACGAATCTCTTGTCGTTTTCCACGTAGCAACTTGCTCATCCACTTCTTCATCGCTTAAAAGTTTTGTCGATTCATCAGATTGAAGCCAGATTATTTCCTGAGAAATATTTTCGGCTTTTTGACGAGCTTTGTTTAATTGTAGGGCTAACTCTGCTGTAGCAATTTGTACTTGTGACATTTGCTCCTGCATTACCGCTAACTGCGAGCGTTTTTCAGCTGACTGCTCACGAAGTAAATCTTTCTCCGATTCACTTTGTAGCTTCACCTTGCTTAATTGCTCCACTGTTTCGTTTATCTCTAGCAGTTCTGTCGCTAGTGCCGTTAAACGCTCCGTAGACGCTTCCTTTTGAGCTAACAATGCTTCTTCGCGTGTTTTTACATCTTGTGTTTCATTTGAAGCAAAGGATACTCTTGCGGATAAGCTTTTCTCGACAACCTCTAGCTCGCGAATACGACTTGCCTGTTGCATTTCATCTTTTCGAAGTTGCTCACCGTCAAGCTTCAATTGTTCTACTTTGTCTCGCAATGTTGCAAGCTTCTCTTTCTCAACTGAGACAGCCTGTTCAGCACTATAAATAGATGCTTCCAGCGATTCTAGCTTTACTATTAAACCATCTAATTCCGCTTTTCTTGTAAAGAGTGACGATTGTTGCTTCATTGCACCACCTGTTAATGAACCGCCTGCATTAACGATATCACCTTCAAGTGTTACAACACGATACCTAAACCCACATAAACGAGCAATTTGACTTGCACCTTCTAAACTTGATGCAACGATAACATTACCAAGGAGGTTCTCAACAATTGTGCGGTTGTTTTCATCGAACGTTACAAGTGCATCAGCCATATGGACAAATGCGGGGTGCTCAGTTGCTAGCTGAATCATAGATAGATTGATCTTCCGTGACTTGATAACTGTTTTAGGTAAAAATGTTGCGCGTCCAGCTCTCTTTTGTTTTAACCAATGAATTGCCTGTTGAGCAAATTGTTCATTGGTTGTCACAATATGCTGAGAGGCTGCCCCTAATGCTGTTTCAATAGCCTGGGAATATTTCCCTTCAACTTGAATTAACTCAGCAACGGCTCCTTCAATCCCAGCTAATTCACTTTTATCACGTGCTAGTAATACTTCTTTTACGCCATGGAAAAACCCAGAGAAATCTGCTTCAAGCTCAGCAAGCGTATCTTTTCTAGCTTTCAGTTGCTGCTGATGCTGATAAGCTTTATAAAGCATATCCTGCTTTTCATTAAATGATGCATTGACGTTTTTAAGCTGTATTTGCAATGCTTCATATTGCTCAAGTTTTTCCTGCAAGTCGTTAGTTGTTGTAGTATGAGCAACAACTAGCTTCTCTTTTTCAGCTAGAATTTGCGCAAGCTCTTGCCCGATTTCATCAGTTTGATCTAACATTCGTGTCGCCATCGCTTTTTGCTGCGCTAACTGTTGTTCGATATTTTTTAATTCATTTTTAACTGTTGCTTCTTCGTTTAAAGAGTCGATATAGCGGTTTTTTTGTTCTTCAATTTCTTCTTCAATTTCAGAAACTGAGCGATTTAAAGATTGTTCTAATTGCTTAATGCTTTGTTTCAGCGCTGCAACCTCTTGCTGTTTTTCAATGAACAATTCTTTTTTCTCTTGCTCTTGGGCTATAAGAGACTCAACCTCAGCTTTTGCTTCCTGTAATGCCGTATTCAATTGAAGTAGTTGATTAGAAGCATTTTGTCGTTTTTCAGCCATTAACGCTTTACGACCATCCCAACGCTCTACCTCCATTGTTGCATTAACAAACTCAGCCTGAGTCGTATCTAGATAATCATCTAACTCTTTTAAAAGCTTACGAATACTTACAGTTTGCTGTTCTATCGAAGAAATATGATGAGCTTGTTTTTGCTCCGTTTCATATAGCTCCGTATACTCAGCTTTCAGAGCATGCAAAGATTGTGCACAATTTTTTAAATCGTGCACAAGGATAGCAATATCAAAATCCTTTAACTCTGTTGACATTTGCACATAATCTCTTGCACTTGATGCCTGAATTTCTAACGGCTCCAGACGACTGTCTAGCTCATGTAAAATATCCAAAACACGATACAAGTTTTCATCTGTTTCAACAAGCTTATGCTCTGCCTTTTTCTTTCTTAGTTTATACTTTAATACGCCAGCTGCCTCTTCAAAAATTGAACGACGGTCATCAGGTCGGCTATTTAAAATTTCATCGACACGGCCTTGCGAAATAATGGAGAATGCCTCTTTCCCAAGTCCTGAGTCCATAAACAAGTCCGTAATATCCTTCAGGCGACACTGTTGGTTATTTAGTAAATATTCACTATCACCTGAACGGTATACGCGTCTTGTTACGCTAACTTCTGTATATGAAAAAGCTAACTGTTCATCTGTGTTATCTAAAATTAATGTTACTTCTGCAAAGTTTAGTGGCTTACGTGAGTCACTTCCAGCAAAAATAACATCCTCCATCTTTGCCCCACGTAACGACTTTGCCGATTGCTCCCCAAGTACCCAACGAATAGCATCAGTGACATTACTTTTACCACTACCATTTGGTCCAACCACCGCTGTAACACCAGGTACAAAATCAACTCCAATGCGTTCCGCAAAAGATTTAAAGCCAATCACTTCGAGTCGTTTTAGGAACATCTATTTAAGCCTCCTCTTTTGCAGTTTGCTCACGCATTGAACGCATCGCACATTGCGCAGCTTGTTGCTCGGCTTCTTTTTTTGATTTCCCACGACCAATACCAAGTTCTTGCCCATTTAATAGCACGCTCGATACAAAGGTACGATTATGTGCAGGACCCTTTTCATCAATAATTTCATAATGAAGAAGACCATTATTTGTTTGCTGTACCATTTCTTGCAATTGGCTTTTGAAATCCATCACATGCGAAAAAGCACCGATTTCTACTTTCGGGAATACGATTCGTTCTAAAAAGCACACAACCGTTTGTAAGCCTTGATCTAAATAAAGGGCACCTACAAATGACTCAAATACATCTGCAAGTAACGCTGGGCGTTCCCGTCCACCTGTTAATTCCTCACCTTTTCCAAGTAATACAAAGCGACCAAAGCCTAATTCATTTGCAAAGATAACAAGTGACGGCTCACATACTATGGATGCTCGTAGCTTCGTCAGCTCACCCTCACTCATATGTGGGTATTTCTCAAAAAGGTATTTAGAAACAGACAGTTCAAGTACTGCGTCTCCTAAAAACTCAAGACGCTCATTATCCGTAAACAATTTACGGCGATGCTCATTCACATAAGATGAATGTGTGAATGCTTGATACAATAAATTTTTATTAATAAATGTGATATTTAATTCATGCTGTAACAGCTCGAATTGATTGCGTACTTTTTCAGGAAGCACGCCAGATTTCTGCATAGTTCCTTTTCTTTTCATAGCCATTGAACAATCTGCCTTCCTAATAGTTTCTACCGTTTAAGTGTACCTTTTTCAAGGCATTTATGCAAAAGTATTTCGGCTTAAATACAATGTTTTGGAAATTATTTTTTTCAAGGTCAATTTCGCCTTGGCGTAATTGCGTCCGGGAGGCTTTTGGCCAAGGTGATGTTGGTCACTCAGTCGTCACCACAGGACGTGGCGTTCTTAGACTGAGTTCCTTTATATCAGTAGGTGTTAGGCACTCACTAAAAAGGGATAACTTTTGCATCCTTCTTACTACCTTCAAAAATGAGTGTCTCTACTGAATGAAGATAAAAAAAGGGACGATCACAGTTCGCTAAACGAACCATTTCGCCCCTTTTTAAACATACCTTCAGCATAGTATCTGCTCTTCACAATGAAGAAAAGCATGCGTAATTTCTGCCAAAGACTTTAACTTTATTTAATCATAAACATTTATTGTGTAATGACCGCATCCATGTCAGCACCAGTAGAGGTGATTAATCTCAGCTATATAAAGTTAAACGAATTAGTTTAATTTACTTTCGATGTATGAAATTGCAGAACCAACTGTTGAGATTTTTTCAGCATCTTCATCAGAAATTTCCATATCGAATTCGTCTTCAAGCTCCATTACAAGCTCAACTACGTCTAATGAGTCAGCACCTAAATCATCACGGAAAGAAGCTTCTAGTGTAACTTCACTTTCTTCAACACCTAAACGGTCCACGATTACTTTTGTTACGCGTTCTAATACTGTAGACAAAACATTCACCTCCCCTCAATGATTATACAAAAAATCATTATTTATGACTAATTGAAATTACATTACCATACCGCCATCTATATGTAATGTTTGACCTGTCATATAGGTAGCATCATCTGAAGCTAGAAAAGCTACTGCCTTTGCAATATCCTCAGGCTGCCCAAGTTTTGCTAGAGGAATTTGCGTAAGCATACCTTGCTTTATATCTTCTGATAGTTGCTCAGTCATTTCAGTTTCTATAAATCCTGGTGCAATTGCATTCACTAAAATATTACGTGATGCTAATTCCTTTGCAGTTGTTTTAGTTAGCCCAATAACACCTGCTTTTGCAGCTACGTAATTAGCTTGCCCTGCATTACCAGCTACACCAACAATTGATGAAATATTGATGATACGGCCTGCACGTTGCTTCATCATTTGACGTGTTACTGCTTTCGTACAAAGGAAAACACCTTTTAGGTTCGTATCTAGTACATCGTCCCATTCATCTTCTTTCATACGCATTAACAAGTTATCACGCGTAATACCCGCATTATTGACTAAAATATCAAGCGAGCCGAATGTTTTCACCGCTGCATCCATTAACGCAGAAACTTCCTCAGTTTTTGAAACACTCGCTTGTACGGCTATAGCCTCGCCGCCATTCTCTTGAATCGTAGCTACAACTTCCTCTGCCTTTGCCTGTGAACCGCTGTAGTTAACGACAACTTTAGCACCCTCGTCAGCAAGCTTTAATGCAATAGCTCTTCCTATTCCACGTGAAGCACCAGTTACAACAGCTACTTTACCCTCTAGTTTACGCATTAATTGTCCACTCCTTCGCCGCTTCTAGTACAGCCTCTAATGATGCTTCATCATAAACACAGTATGTCGCAACAGATCGATCAATTTTCTTCACTAATCCACTTAATACTTTGCCTGGTCCACACTCAATAAAGACATCCACACCTTGTGCAATCATTTCACGCACAGATGCTTCCCATTGTACAGCGCTATATACTTGTTCTACTAACTCCTGCTGAATAGCTGGAACATCCTCTAATACTTTCGCCATTACATTGCCGATTACAGGAATTTGTGGAGCTGATAATGATATAGTAGCCAATGCTGCTCTTAATTTTTCAGATGATGGTCGCATTAGCTCTGAGTGGAATGGACCACTAACAACTAAAGGAATAGCTCGTTTTGCACCAGCTTCCTTTGCCGCTAAAGAAGCCTTTTCAACGCCTTCCTTCGTACCAGAAATAACGATTTGCCCCGGACAGTTTACATTCGCTACCTGAACTGGATCACTTGTTGCAGATACTTTTTCAGTTACTTCATGCAGTGCCTCAAGCTCCATCCCTAAAATAGCTGCCATAGCACCTTGTCCTGCAGGTACAGCTTCATTCATATAAAGCCCACGCTTATGCACAACTGAAACTGCATCCTCAAATGAGAGCACACCAGCGATTACTAATGCACCATATTCTCCAAGCGAATGTCCAGCTGCAAAATTTGGCATTATGCCTGCTGTACGTAATTTTTCTGCAACCATTACACCAGTAGTTAAGAGTGCCGGTTGTGCATGGTAAGTCAATGTTAGTTCCTCAGCTGGTCCCTCTAGCATAAGCTTAGATAACTCAAAGCCAAGCGCTTGATTTGCACGGTCATAAAATGCTTTACTTTCTGCCGCGTTCTCAATAAACTCTTGCCCCATCCCAACTACTTGGGAACCTTGTCCTGGAAAAATAAATGCTATTTTCGTCATTTTTTATTAATCCCCTTTTTAATCAATTATGCCTCGGCATAATTACGTCCGGAATCGGCTTTGTGCTTAGGCCTGCACGAGGGCCGACACGATGTCGGTCATTTCGGTAATGCCACAGGACGTGGCGTTTTTACCGATGCAGGTCAGTTAGCCGTTATCGCACAGATGCGATGATTTTAGGCTAACACCCTACATTGAATCCCTTTCCGATTTCGTGACATCCGCCGGAGGCTTTTGGCCAACGTGATGTTGGTCACTCAGTCGTGTGTTGTTGCTGTCGCTTCGCTTTAGCACAAATAAAACCGTGTTGCTGTCGCTTTGCTTTCGGCACAAAGACACCTGCTTAAATAAGTTAATCAATTTCTAAGTGACGTACTGTATCTGTAATCGTCGAGATGACTGTATGCTCAACCATCGTATTTGCTTGGCGAATTGCACTGTATATCGCTTTAGCATTAGATGAGCCATGCGCCTTAATGACAGGTGCTTGCAAACCAAACAAGCCTGCACCACCGTACTCTGTGTAGTCCATCTTATTTTTTAGGTCACGTAAATTATTTTTCATAAGTGCTGCCGAAATTTTTGTTTTTGTTGAAGACATAAATGCTTCTTTTAGCATTGAAAATAACGCTCCAGCAGTACCTTCGATCGATTTCAGCACCATATTACCTGTAAAGCCATCTGTTACAACAACATCCGCTACCCCTTCAAGTAAATCTCGTGCTTCTACATTACCGATAAAATTTAAATCAGCTTCTTTTAATAAGCCAAAAGCTGCCTTCGTTAATTCATTCCCTTTTTTATCCTCAGTACCGATATTTAATAAGCCGATACGTGGCTTTTGTAAGCCACCTACCTTTTTCGCATAAATATCGCCCATAATGGCATATTGCAATAAATGCTCAGGTCGTGCGTCCGCATTTGCCCCTAAATCGAGCATTAAAAAGCCCTTACCATCTAAAGTAGGTAGTGTAGTGGCTAGAGCAGGTCTAGCAATCCCTTCAATACGTCCTACTTTAAATAATCCTCCTGCCATTAAAGCACCTGTATTACCCGCCGAAAGACAAGCATCCGCCTTTCCTTCTTCAACTGCATCCATCATGCGTGCCATGGATGAATCCTTTTTACGACGAACAGCGCGTGCTGGATCGTCTGTTCCTTCGACAACTTCATCACACTGTATTACAGTTAATCGATCATGTATTTTTAAAAATGGTTCGAGCTTTTGCTGCTGACCATATAATTGAATTTCTAAATTTGGAATTTGCTCTAATGCTAATAAAGCACCTTCAACAACTGATTTTGGTGCGTTGTCTCCACCCATTCCATCAAGCGCTAATTTCATTGTTGTTCACCTTTACCTTTCGTGCGGTACATATCAAATTCACCAACAAAAACTGTTTCACCGTTAACAGTGGACGTTAACTCTACTTTTGTACGATGATTTTTTTCATCACGTCCGATAACGATTGCTTTTGTAATAACACGATCTCCAGCTCTAACAGGTTTTACAAAGGTAATGTTAGAATGTACTGTTAATGCTAGTTCGTCGTCAATTACTGCTACCGCTAATGAGTTTGCCTGTGCAAACAAATGATGTCCACGTGCGATGCCATTGCGCTGAAAAACATGTTCTTCTTTTACGTCAAAAATAGATAATGCACGATTATCCAATTCAATATCAATTATTTCTCCGATAACTTCATCAATCGGTAGTGATTTCACTTCATTTTCATAGGTTTTCGAAGCAACATCTTTAATTCGTTCTCGTAATTCTGGAATAGATAATTCCATACGATCTAAACGAATTGTTTGGACACTAACCTGAAACTGTGTTGCTAGCTGTTCATCTGTGACGAATGGATTATCAGCTATCGTTTCGGATAATTGTCGCTGTCGCTCTTTTTTCGTTCGTCTCAACATCATTCGCCACCTTTTTAGTTGTTATTAGCACTTGGTACTAATATCAGTATATAGAGTATAAAAAAAGAATGCAAGACTTGTTTTTAAAACAAGTGCTCACATTCCTAATTGAGCATCAAAGAATCAGTTAATCGAAGCGGTCCCCTTGTAAAACACCTGAATTGTCAAGCATTTCACGTAAATATTTGTACTCATCATCATGCCAAAAAGCATCAGTCTCAAGCATATCCGTTGCATCTTTTCTCGCCGTTTCAAGTATTCGATAATCGTGCACTAAATCCGCTACTTTAAAATCAGGCAAACCACTTTGTTTACGCCCAAAAAAGTCACCTGGGCCACGTAGTTCCAAATCCTTTTCAGCTAGACGGAAGCCATCATTCGTTTCCGTCATCGACTGCATTCGCTCTTTGCCTTCATCGGATTTCGGATCGGCTAACAACACACAATATGACTGATGTTCACCTCGTCCAACACGCCCACGCAGCTGATGCAACTGAGCTAAGCCGAAGCGTTCAGCGTCATAAATAATCATAAAAGTTGCATTCGGTACGTTCACCCCAACCTCAACAACGGTTGTAGACACGAGCACGTGAATAGTTCCCTCACTAAAGGCTCGCATAACAGCGTCTTTTTCATCCGCTGATAGACGACCATGCATTAGCCCGACGTTGTAACGCCCATTAAAATACGTTGCAAGTTGCTCATAGATTTCTACCGCATTTTGTACATCCAGCTTGTCTGATTCCTCGATTAGTGGACAAATAGCATAAGCCTGCCTACCAGCAGCAAGCTCTAATTCTAGCTTTGACATAACAGAGCCAAATTGCTCTTTTTTCATCCAATGCGTTTCAATTTGCTTACGCCCCGCTGGCATTTCATCAATCATCGAAACATCCATTTCTCCAAATGCTGTAATCGCGAGTGTACGCGGGATTGGTGTCGCGGTCATAAAGAGCACATCTGGATTTTCTCCTTTATCACGTAATATTCTACGCTGCTCTACACCAAAACGATGCTGTTCATCCGTTATAACAAAACCAAGTTTGTAAAAAACGACATCAGGCTGAATTAGCGCATGTGTACCAATTAAAATATCTATGTCTCCGTTTGCCAGTTCTTCTAAAAGTAAACGACGCTCCTTTGCTTTCGTCGATCCTGATAGTAAAGCTACACGTACGCCAAACGGCTCAAACCATTCCTTCAAATTTTCAGCATGCTGCTCTGCTAAAATTTCCGTTGGCGCCATTAATGCCCCTTGAAAACCAGCAGTTACTGCTGCATATAAACATATTGCCGCAACAACTGTTTTCCCCGACCCTACGTCACCTTGAAGTAAGCGATTCATACGATGTGGCTCTTTCAAATCTTTACAAATTTCATTGACAACGCGTTTTTGCGCACCTGTTAATTCATAGGGTAATGATGCAATAAAAACACGTAACTTTTGTAACTCAAACTGTATAACTGTACCGCGCTCACTATCTTTTCTAATTTTACGTAACGCTTGAATACGTACTTGAAAGTTTAGTAACTCTTCATAGGCAAAGCGTCTTCTAGCCTGTTTCGCATGCCCAGCATCAAGAGGAAAATGAATGCCCTCAAGCCCTTCACGCATTGTCGTAAGTTTATAATCGGCTTGTAAACGCTGCGGAACAGCATCTGGTATTTCTACACCAAACTCATCTAATGCTTGTCGCATATATTTACGAAAACGTTTTTGTGGAATCAAACCTTTTAAACTATAAACAGGTTCAAAATCGACTTGATCTGTCTTAGGGCCAAACGTTACAGACGTTCCATTGATTACTTGTCTGCCGCGATCCCATTTTCCCGTAACGGTTATAATAGCTCCCGGTACAAGCTTTTGTTTCAAATAACCTTGATTAAAAAAAACAACCTTAACTAAATGTCGCCCTGCTAGCACCGTAACTTGTAATCGTGATTTATTGCGCCCTAAAAACAGCACTGTCGGTTCTCGTTCAACTTTACACTCAACTGTGACACGTTCATTATGTGGTGTTTGTGCTAAATCCTTTAAACGAAAATCCTCATGCCGATGCGGAAACGTCCATAACAAATCCGCAATCGTCTCGATGCCCAATGCCTCTAAATGTCCTGCTGTTTCTTTCCCGATTCCCTTTAATTCAGTAACGGGATTCGTTAAATCAGTCACCTTGCACGACAACTCCTCCAAAGTTTTTCACCACAAGTACTTTACCTGCAGTCATTTGTATCATCATACTATTTTTCAGCATATGAGTTTTCCCCTTTCATACGATTACTCTTAGCGTTTAACACATCTGAACACACGTATTATTATTCTCAATATTATTATATAACTTTTCATTTTCTGTAGGATAGCAATTCAATTCATTAATAATTGATTGATAGTTAATTATATCGAATGAATTAACACTTTTTCATCCTATTGCATTTTCATAATGATACTCCTTTTCTAGACTCATCACCATAACGTGTGGTTGATTTCCGTTCCGGCTGGGCGCTTTCCTGGGGGCGTCCGATGAGCCGCTTCGCTTACGCTCCAGTGTCTCATCTGTGACGCTGATCCCCAAGGAGTCGCCCAGCCTTCACTCCAATCAACTTATTTACATGGCGTACTATTTCAGCATGCTTTTCATTAACTATAAAAAATCTATAGCATAGAGAACCTCAAAAAAACACGCCTCCCTTAGGAATAGCGTGTTTCATATTTTTATTTTTGAAGTGACTTGATACTTTCTAAATCGCCATTATCAAAAATGGCTTTGCTAATAGCTTTACCTGTTGGTGTTGCAGCAAGTCCTCCACGAGCAGTTTCTTTTAAATTCGGACTCATAGATTGTCCAATTCGATACATCGCACCAATCACTTCGTCACACGGGATGCGACTTGTAACCCCTGCAAGTGCCATATCCGCTGCCACAAGGGAATTTGCCGCTCCCATTGCATTTCGCTTAACACAAGGAACCTCTACTAATCCCGCTACCGGGTCACAAACAAGCCCTAGCATATTTTTCAGTGTAATGGCAAATGCTTCTGAACATTGCTGTGGTGTACCACCAGCCATCTCTACAATCGCTGCGGCCGCCATACCAGCAGCTGAGCCAACCTCCGCTTGACAGCCACCAGCAGCACCTGAAATCGAAGCATTATTAGCAACAACGAAACCGAAAGCTCCCGATGTGAATAAATAACGAATCATTTGCTCACGTGTCGGATTTAGCTTGTTCTTTACCGCGAACAACGTCCCTGGTACAACCCCAGCAGAACCCGCAGTTGGGGTAGCACAAATTGTACCCATAGCTGCATTCACTTCGTTTGTTGCAACAGCCTTACTCACTGCGTCTAGTAATAAATCCCCCGACAGTGAATTGCCTTGCGCAATATAATTTTGAAGCAATACTGCGTCACCGCCCGTTAAGCCTGTTACAGATTTCACACCCTTCAAACCTCTTTCAACAGCTTCTTCCATCACCGTTAAATTATTGTCCATTTGCTGTATAATTTCATCTCTTGAGCGTCCAGTTATTAACATTTCTTGCTCAATCATAATTTCAGAAATTAGCTTTCCTTCTTGCTCCGCTCGTTCAACTAGTTCACGAACATTATGAAACAATACGTCCATATTCGTGCACCTCCTTAGTTATTAATTTTAGAAACCTTCGAAATATGTGGTATTAAAGCAATTTGTTGTAATATTTTATCCTCAATGTTTTGATCGACTTCTATCACCATAAGGGCCGTTAAACCACGTTCTATACGCGAAACCTCCATATGTCCAATGTTGACTGCATGCATCGCTAAGCAATTTGCCACATTGGCAATACAGCCTGCACGATCATCATGAACAACAAGGATTGCTGGCATACCACCTGTTAAACGTAGCTTAAAGCCATTAACCTCACTTACTTCAATTTTACCGCCACCGATAGAAATACCAACGACAGACATCTCTCCTTCATCATCGCCAATTACAAGGCGAGCAGTATTCGGATGCTCCATATTTGCTGTTTCTGGGATAAACTCATAATCTAATCCTGCCTTTTCTGCATCGGCAAAAGCTGTTTTGATCCGCTCATCGAATGTATCGTAATTTAATAGGCCCCCTATCAAAGCTACATCTGTTCCATGTCCTTTATACGTTTCAGCAAACGAACCATATAAGTGGATTTTCGCCCATTTTGGTTGTCTTCCAAATAAATCTCTAGCAACGCGTCCAATTCGTGCGGCTCCTGCCGTATGCGAAGAAGAAGGCCCAATCATCACTGGTCCAATAATATCAAATACTGAAGTAAACTTCATAATAACACCCCTCTATTCTATCCATATAATAATATCGATTTTTTATTTATATCATGCTTGATAGTTACTATAAAAGTAAAGCACTTCTTTATCAACTTTCAGAAAATTTACACGACTATATTTTACACAATGGCAATATTGATTAACCTTTGTCTACTCCGTATACACAATAATTTCAAAATGCTGATATTCCAATATTTCCAAGTTTGTTGTCCACTGGACGCATACATCGAATCATTTATTTTTAGCTACTTCAGCTCGTGTATGATCCCCTATTCTCCCAGTACCATAAACAAAAGCAGTACACGACTTGTGCACTGCTTTGTCTACTTATGCGCAAAGTAGAGTGAATTATTCTACCGAAATAATATATGGATATAATCCTTGTTTACCATTAAATAACTCTACTTCAACCTCTGGATAATTCTCTTCAATGAATTTCACTAATTCTGAAGCATTTTCTTCGGTTGTATCCTCACCATAGATGACTGTTACAATTTCTGCATCTTCATCCACTAAATCAGTAATTACCTTCTCAGCAGCATCTTTTAATGCTGGAGTAGATAATACAATTTTCCCTTCTGCAAGAGCCATGAAATCATCCTTATGAATTTCCACACCATCAATAGATGTATCTCGAACTGCATAAGTTACTTGGCCTGTTTTAACATTTGCGAAGGCTTCTGTCATTGTTGCTTGGTTCATTTCAACTGCCGCCTCTGGATTAAACGATAAAATCGCTGCCATACCTTGAGGGATCGTTTTCGTTGGAACTACAGCCGCTTCTATATCTAATAGCTCTACCGCTTGTTCTGCTGCCATTACGATATTTTTGTTATTTGGTAAAATCAATACTTTTTCAGCACCAATTTCTTTTACTGCCTTCACAATATCTTCAGTTGAAGGGTTCATTGTTTGACCACCTTCAATAACATAAGAGGCACCAATTGAACGGAGTAATTCAGCAACTCCCTCGCCCATTGCAATCGTTACAATTGCATATGGGTGCTTTTCTGCTTTCTTAGCTGAAGAAGGTGCTTTATGATCCTCACCAACAATGGCAGAATGCTGTTCACGCATATTGTCGACTTTAATTTTAATAAGACTACCATATTTTTGACCCATTGCTAATACAGCGCCTGGTTGTTCAGAATGAATATGCACTTTTGCAATTTCTTCATCTGAAATAACGAGTAAAGAATCACCTAGAGGATTTAATTCATTGCGGAATTGTTCTTCACTAAATGGCTCTTTTCCTTCTTCAAAACGTACCATGATTTCAGTACAATAACCAAATTCAATATCCATAGTATTCATGAAATCTTGTGCTCTATGATGTTCTGCATTAATTAAATCATCTAAAGTTACTTCATTTTTCACCGGTAATGGCTCGCCCTTTAGGGATGCTAAAAATCCTTCATACACAAATAGAAGACCCTGACCGCCACTATCTACAACTCCGACTTCTTTTAGAACAGGTAGAAGTTCAGGCGTACGTTGCAACGAAGCCTGTGCTTCAGCAGTAAATGCCTCCATCACTGCAATGATATCGGTTTCAGTTTGTGCCACTTCTACACCTTTTTTCGCCGCTTCACGTGCAACCGTTAAAATCGTTCCCTCAACTGGCTTCATTACTGCTTTATAAGCAGTTTCTACGCCTGCTTGGAAGGCACCAGCAAAGCCCTTAGCATCAATCGTCGCTTCTTTTTCGATAGATTTACCAAAGCCACGGAATAACTGCGATAAAATAACGCCTGAATTTCCGCGTGCTCCCATAAGTAAACCTTTTGATAAAGCTTGAGCTGTTTTGCCGATATGTTCTGACGCATACTGCTCTGTTTCCTTTGCCCCAGATGTCATCGATAAGTTCATATTCGTTCCTGTATCACCATCTGGTACTGGAAATACATTTAATGAATCAACATAATTTGCATTTTGGAATAGGTGATGGGCACCCATTTGCACCATTTCTGCAAACTTTATTCCGTCTAAAGACTGCATTAGAATTAGTTCCTCCTCTTAATCATTCGCTACACGAACGCCCTGCACAAAGATATTGACAGATTTCACGCTCATACCTAATGTTTTATCCACTGTATATTTCACTTTCGACTGTACTTGATAAGCAACTTCCGAAATTTTTGTCCCGTAACTAACAATAATGTACATATCAATATGTAAATCGTCGTTCTGTTTTCGAATAACAACACCTTTTGCAAAATTTTCTTTACGTAAAATATCAGTTAGACCATCACGAATTTGATGTTTAGATGCCATGCCAACAATACCGTAGCATTCTACAGCAGCGCCACCAGCTATTTGTGCAAGTACATCTGTTGAAATATCAATTTGGCCGAATTCATTGTTTAATTCAATCGACATAGAAATGCCCCCTTGGCTCTTTTTGACTAAATGATATTGTAACACTTTCGTTATGCATTAAGCAACCTTAGAAGGCATTAAAGCGCATTGTATCAACGTTTTACTGACATTTTAAAGGGAAACATACATCTTCATCGAAATTTCCACTTTTGCTGAAAAAGTTGTTACGACCGTTTTGTTTTGCTGTGTTTAGTGCTTGATCAGCTAATTCACAGCATATTTTCAATTGCTCGCTATTTGAGATTTTGACATGACACATCCCGATGCTGACTGTTACAATATCAGCTACTTCTGAATGCTCATGACGTATATTTAAATGGCTTACTTCCTCTAAAATTTCCTCATACACATGCTCTGAAAATTTAGCCGCATGTTGGCTAACGATTACGAACTCTTCGCCTCCCCAACGTGCTGCAAATGCATTATACTTTTCTGCAATTTCATCTAATAGAGCTGCCACTTTTATTTAAGCTTCATCACCTTGTAAATGACCGTAATAATCATTTAATTTTTTAAAGAAATCAAGATCAATCATCATGACAGATAAAGATTTTGGTTTACTTAGTTGTTGCCCTATTTGTGTCAATTTATTATTAAACGCTCGACGATTAGGCAAATTTGTCAATGTGTCCCGGAATGCTTGCGAATGCTTAAAGTATCACGTCCTGTGATCCACAACTACGTAGCTAGGCGTAGAGACGGAATAAAAATAAAATGAATGAAGGAGAGGTGGGACATCAATGCAATTACTAGAACAAGCTATGACAATCGCTAAAGTTCTGGCTTCTGAAGCAAATGAAAACAGCTTGTCCATTTCAGAGCTTTCGGCAAAATGCAATTTACCACTTAGCAAATTACATAGAATATTAAAAGCGATAATGAAGTAGTCGGTTCAGTAAGTATAGGTTTTGTTAGCTTTAACGTTTCTGCAGAACTTATTAATACCCTTACAGAGCGTTTAGTGGAAACTGGTAAACGTGTTTCAATGAAGTTTGGCCACCGAGGAAAATAAGGGTTTTTTTATCTTCCACTGATTGTCAATCCCTTACAATCAGGCGTGCGGTTAGGGCGAGTTAAAATCGAGCTACTATATCCCAAGATTTTCAACACCTAGGAATTAACAACCATTATTTAACAAGTATTTTTTGTCTGTAAAGGTTTTTTTCTTGAAAGGTTATGTGAAAACTATTGCACTGAACGTCATGGTATGTTAAATTATTATGGTATGTGAAATATCGAACTGAAATAATAATCTTTCAGCATCAACAGTAAGGAGGGAATACTACATGCCTAAACAATGTGTAATCACTGGACGTAAAGCTCGTACTGGTAACAACCGTTCCCACGCTATGAACGCTAACAAACGTACTTGGGGTGCTAACCTTCAAAAAGTTCGTATCTTAGTAGACGGTAAACCAAAACGTGTATGGGTTTCTACACGTGCATTAAAATCAGGTAAAATCGAGCGCGTTTAATCGTTGCTTCCAAAAAATCGATTTCGCATTTGGCGCAAATCGATTTTTTTCTGTCTTATTAACTGGGCAAACTACCAACCGCCTTTGTGAATATTTATATAATAAAATGACTATGCCGCTAGAAATTACTTCTCATAGTAATTCCTAGCGGCTTTCATTACATATAGCAGCACAACAAAACACCTATGCAGAATGGCAGTTACGATATAATAAAGTATAGTTCTTCAACAAAGCGAGGGGTTGATTTCCGTTCCGACTGGGCGCTTTCCTGGGGGCGTCCAGTCTCCACTACAATCAACCACTTCTCATAGTATGTATCTTCTGGCATGTCTTTCGCGAAAGCCTAGAATTAACGTAGCGTCAGCAAGATCAGGTGTACAATAGCATTATTGTAATAAGTTTCTTCTGTTTGATTATAGTGAGTAGCCATAGCGTTCACTTTTGAAATACATAAAATTAATAAAAGTTCTACGCTACCGCTGATTGGAGTGGAAGGCTACTCGACTCCCGTGGGAAAGCGAGACAGGCGAGACCCTGCACGGAGCACAGCGGAGGAAGCGGCTCGACGCTCGCCCACAGGAAGCTTTGCTCTGCGCGAAAGCGAAGCGTCAGCGACAAAGCGAGTAGCCTGGAACGGAAATCATCCACCATAATATTCACAAAGAATTCCTTGACCGTTTTGTTTTTCAATACTATAAAAAAAATCCGACTAGTGTTAGTCGGATTTTTTTACTTTCTTTTCTTTTTTAAAAATGTTGATACATGTACGCGTAATACTACTTACAAATTTCGGCAGCTGGAACGTATATACTTTCAGGACTCTCTCCCCCTTACGCTAATCTATGCTTCTTATCATTAAACATATGCCTTGCGAGAAAGATATAGACCCTGAATTCCCTATTATTTCATTACTTGTAAAGCGAGATGTACCAAGAGAGATTTCTTCATTTGTTGTTTCATACTTCACATGCCTTAATGTCACATCTTTAATCGGCTCTTCATGTGCAAAGAAAGATAAATAACGGTATTGCTCGTCTGCTTCAATGAAGTGCTTGCCCGGCATTAAAAATTGCAACATATTTGCATGATTAATAATCTTCAATACTACCTGTGGATGCTCTTTTTGTAATCGATAAATCGAACGAACTGCTGCCTCATAATGATCTAAACGACCACCTGTAACACCTGTAAGTACAATTTCTAGCGGTGTATAGGTCAAAGCTTTTAATAATGCTAAGTCCGTATCTGTTTCATCTTTTTCTTCCATGAATCGTTGTCTATCATTTGTATGTGCCATCACCAGCTTGTATTCCTCTTGCGATAGTGAGTCAAAATCTCCTACTATGGCATGCGGTGTGATTCCTTGCTCGATTAAATATAGCGCTCCTCGGTCTGCTCCGATAAATAACACATCACTTTGTTCTTTATACGGACTAAATGAACAGAGTTCCGCTCTTGGCCCACCTGCACAAACAACGACTACTGTCATCCTTGAATCGCTGCCTCACCAGCAGCTAAAATTTCCTGTAGGGCCGCGGAACGATCTTCTTTACTATAAATAGCGGAACCAGCTACAAAAATTGTTGCTCCTGCTTTGGCACAAGGAATAATAGTCTCTGCATTAATACCACCGTCAATCTCTATAGCAATATCGAGATTACGTTCTTTAATGATAGCTGCTAGTGCTTCAATTTTTGGCACAACAGAATGAATGAATTTTTGCCCACCAAATCCTGGATTTACTGTCATGAACAACACCATATCAATATCTTCTAAAATGTGTTGAATAGATTCTATTGGTGTATGTGGGTTTAATACAACACCAGGTTTAACTCCATATGAGCGAATTAATTGAATCGTGCGGTGTAAATGGCGGCAAGCTTCAACATGCACCGTAATATAGTCCGCTCCTGCTTTGGCGAATTGTTCAATATATTGATCAGGATTTTCGATCATTAAATGAACGTCTAGTGGCAAATCAGTTAAAGGGCGAATGGCGTCTAAAACAATAGAGCCGAAAGAAATATTTGGCACAAAATGACCATCCATAACATCGATATGAATAAGCTGTGCCCCTGCCTTTTCTACTTCTTTTACTTCTTCTCCTAATTTAGCAAAGTTCGCTGCTAAAATTGATGGTGCTATTTGTATCATCATTAATACCTCGGCTTTCGATCCATAATTTCTTGCATAAATTGTTCGTAGTGTTTATAACGGTAGTCACGAATTTCTCCCGCCTCAACAGCTGCCTTTACTCCACATTTTGGTTCCTTTAAGTGTAAACAGCCTCTAAATTTACAATCATCTGCCATACGGGCCATCTCAGGGAAGCATGCGCCTAATTCTTCTTTTTCTATTTCATCAAAATCAAATGAACTAAATCCTGGAGTATCTGCTAATAAGCCATCACATACCTCGATTAATTCCACATGGCGAGTCGTATGTTTTCCACGCCCTAAACTTTGCGAAATAATGCCGGTTTTTAAATTTAAATCTGGAATTAAAGTATTTAATAGTGTGGATTTCCCAACTCCAGATTGCCCTGCTAATACAGAAGTTTTTCCCTTTAAAATAGGCTGTAGACGATCAACTAATTCTTCTTCACCTTTATAGGTTTGTAGCACTGTATAACCCATGCTTTCATAATCTGCTATATAGCTTTGCAATTCCTCGCGTTCATGATCTTCTAGTAAATCCATCTTTGTTAAACAAATAATCGGATGAACATGGAATGATTCTAAAACAACTAAGAAACGATCCAGTAAAATTGTATTAAAATTAGGTTCTTTTACAGAAAATACCAAAATCCCTTGATCAATATTAGCTATTGGCGGACGTACTAATTCATTTTGACGTTCCATAATTTTTTGAATAGTACCGTCTGACCCCTCTGTTTCCAGAGTGTATTCTACATTGTCGCCAACGAGTGGGGATTCCCCGCGATTGCGAAAAACCCCACGTCCTCGACATTGTATTAGTTGTTCTCCATCATATACATAGTAGTAACCGCTTAATGCTTTACGTATTTGGCCTTGCGCCATCCAATTCCCCCTTATTTAACATCATCATAATTAAAACTTTCTCCAGCAATAATTTGCGAATCACGTATAATTCTATATGCGCCTACTTTGCCCTCTTCAATGACAAGCTGGATTTTATACGGTTTATTAGCCGTAATAGTAAATTGATCGGCAGCTGATGACATTGTATGGTCTTTATCTTCAATTTCAATACGAATAGATTGCACCATACCTTCCTCTGTTGGCTCATATGGTATTTCCAAGTGCACAGTTTTCACCAACGTTTTTACAGGTTTTTCGGCAGGTCCTTTACTTATTACAACAGCTATTGTAGATCCTACTTCAACTGAAGTCCCTGCTCTTGTCAATTGGGAAATAACACTTCCGGCCGCTACTGTATTATGATAGTCTTCACGAGCTATACTCCATTTTAAGCTATTTCTTCTTACATACTCATCCATTTGAGCCTTCGTGTAATTCGCAACATTACCTACGGTAACCATTTGTATACCTGCGCTTACCTTAAATTTCATCTTTGTATCTTTAGCGATTACCTCTTCTTGAGGTTTTGGCTCTTGATCAATAATTTGTCCTTCTGGCTCTGTTGAATGCACGAAGGTAATATCTGGCTCTAAAAATTTATCCTTTAACATTGATTCAACTTGGCTGATTTGCTGCCCTCTATAATCTTCCACTTTCGTCATTTCTACTCCAAGACTGACGATTAAATCTATTTCCGTACCTTTTACACGCTCCGTACTCTCTGCAGGGTCCGTTTCAATAACTTTACCCTTTTCAACTTTCTCATCATAACGCTCCTGATGTTCTTCACCAACAGTAAAACCTTCAGCCACTAATTTATTTGTAGCTTCCTTAACGGTCATATTAGCCACATTAGGTACAGGTATCTTTTTCGGGCTAAATAAATCTGTGGCAAAGAAAAAGAATAGGAAGATAGCGATAGCGGCTATTACTAGTCCAGCAACAACTATTGGCCATTTTTTCTTTTTCTTCACAGGTGCTGTCTTTTCAACAGGCTTCTTAGCCTCAGGTTTCGGCTTTGATTGCGCAATTGGTTCGATTGCTCTTGTCTTCGTTAAATCTTCATCTTTACGTATAACCGGCTCTTTAATAATTGGAATAGCCTTTGTCACATCATTATCTTCCGGTATGACAAACTTCGGTTCATTCATACGATTTGGCGATAAAACTGTTTCTAAATCTGCTTGCATTTCTTCTACTGTCAAATAACGATGAGAAGCATCTTTTGCTGTAGCTTTTAGCACAACGTTTTCCAGGCTTTGTGGAATCGTGGCATCGAATGCACGAACGGACGGCGTCTCAGATTGTAAATGTTTAAGCGCGATAGAAACAGCTGACTCGCCTGAGAAGGGCAATTCCCCTGTTAATAATTCATATAAAACAATGCCAAGTGCATAAATATCAGACTTGTTTGTTGCCGTACCACCACGAGCCTGCTCTGGTGATAAATAATGCACCGTTCCAAGTACGGAGTTCGTTTGTGTAAATGACGTTGCACTAAGCGTCATCGCTATGCCGAAATCAGTTATTTTTACATTGCCTTCAGCATCCATTAAAATATTTTGAGGTTTAATGTCACGATGGATAATATGATTTTCATGAGCATTGGCAATTGCTGATGTTAACTGCTTCATAATATGCACACTTCTAGCAGGAGAAATTGGTGCAAATTCCTGTATGTACTGCTTTAATGTTTTCCCTTGGACATACTCCATCACAATATAATGTAAATCACCATCATCACCTACATCATAAACACTAACAATATTTGGATGTGTAAGGCTTGTAGCAGAAAGTGCTTCACGTTGAAAACGGCGATGCAATTCATCCTCATTAGTAAAATCATAGCGTAATATTTTGATCGCTACATCACGGTTTAAAATCATGTCATGTGCTAAATAAACATTGGACATACCACCGCCACCAATTAGCCCTATAATTTTATAGCGATCACTAATTCGTTTACCTACAAGCATACTTACACCTCCTCATCTTGCCTTGTGAGTAGCACGAGGGAGATATTGTCTTCTCCCCCGCTTGCATTTGCTAATTCCACAAGTTTTCGTCCTTTTTCTTCTATTGAATCCGGATACGTAATAATTGATGCCATTTCATACACTGTAAGTTTATTGCTTAAACCGTCAGAGCAAATGAGTAAATACGATTCTGATGCTAAATCAACTTCATAAAAGTCTGGTTCAATCGTTTCTTCTGTACCAACAGCTTTTAAGATGAAATTTTTCTTAGGATGTGTCAACGCTTCCTCTTCACTAATTTCACCATTTTCAACCAGAACATTTACATAAGAATGATCTCTTGTTATTTGTTGTGCACCATCATCAAAGAAATAATACACACGACTATCACCAACATGTGCGATAAAGCAATGATGTTCTTCAATTAACACTGCAATAAACGTCGTGCCCATTCCTTTACAGTCTTCATGTGATAAAGAATAGTCATATATACTTTTATTCAATTGCTTGACTGCCTGTAATAACCACTCTTTTTTTGTTGTCGTTGATGCAAAATGATGTGCCTCTGCCTGTAAAAAAACGGATTCCATCTGTTTCATCGCCATATCACTCGCTACATCGCCAGCATTATGACCACCCATGCCGTCCGCTACAAGTGCTAGCGCAAGACCGTTTGGACGTTTGAAAAATGCCGCACGGTCTTCATTAATTGCTCGTTTTAACCCAATATCACTTTCGACTGTGTATTCCAACACTGGTCACCTCGTCTCTTCAGATCTCTCTTGCGCACGTAATTGACCACACGCAGCAGCAATATCAGAACCTTGCTCTCGGCGGATCGTTACGTTAATACCATTCTTCTTTAATGTTTTTTCAAAGGCAAAAATTTGACTACGAGATGTGCGAACATAATCACGTTCTGGTACGTAGTTTACAGGAATTAAGTTCACGTGGCATTTAAGTCCTTTTATTAATGCAGATAATTCTTCTGCAATTTCAACTGAATCATTTTCACCAGACATTAAACCATACTCAAAAGTAACACGTCGGCCAGTTTTTTTAGTATAGTAACGAACGGCTTCCATTAATTCATCCAATTTGTAAGCACGTGCAATTGGCATCAGCTTTTGACGAGCCTCTTGGTTTGGTGCGTGTAAGGATACTGCAAAGTTGATTTGTAGCTGTTCATCAGCAAATTCGTAAATTTTAGGAACAATTCCTGATGTTGAGACAGTAATGTGACGAGCACCAATATTTAACCCTTTTTCATGGTTGATGACTTTTAAGAAGTTCATCATCGCATCATAATTATCGAAAGGTTCTCCAATACCCATAATGACGATATGTGACACACGTTCGTCCAATTCATCTAAAGTTTGTTGTACTTTGACAACTTGCTCCACGATTTCCCCTGCTAATAAGTGACGTTTTAATCCACCTAAAGTTGACGCACAAAACGTACAGCCAATTCGGCAGCCTACTTGTGTCGTCACACAAACAGAGTTCCCATACTCATGACGCATTAATACAGTTTCAATAGAATAGCCATCTTGTAACTGGAATAAAAACTTGATCGTACCATCTTTGGATTCCTGTTGAATAATTGTTGACAATGTCGTCAATGCAAAACTTGCTTCAAGCTTTTCACGTAATCCCTTTGAAAGGTTTGACATTTCTTCAAATGTTTTTACACGTTTATTATAAAGCCAATCAAAAATTTGTGCTGCACGGAATGGTTTTTCACCATTTTCCTTTAACCATTCTTCTAATTGTTCCGGCTGTAATGAGTATACCGATTCCTTTAAATTTGGTTTTTCTTTTTTTGCGCGTCGAACAGGCTTGTCTTCTGCTTCATCAACTAAGTCGTTAATGCGCTCATTATATTTCTCTTGATCCACCATTAGTTGGATCCTCCTTTTTTACGAAAGGCGGCAACGAAGAAACCGTCACTGCCAAAGTCTTGTGGAAAGACTTGAAGCATGCCATTTGCTTGCTTTTCCGCTAATTTTGTTGGTAAAGATTCTAGTTGTATAGCTTCCATTTCTGGATGCGTTGTTAAAAAGGCTTCTACAGTACCTTCGTTTTCCCTTTTATCTACTGTACATGTACTGTACACAAGCTTGCCATCTATTTTTAATACTTTTGTTGCAGCATCTAATAGTGCCAATTGTATTTTTTGGAGGCTTTCTAAATCTTCTTCTCGCTTTGTATATTTAATATCTGGCTTACGGCGCATAACACCTAAGCCACTACAAGGTGCATCGACTAAAATAGCGTCGAATGATTCTAGTTGTAGAAAATCCGGTGCCTTACGTCCGTCAATCGGAGCAGTCTCTACGATATCAATCCCTAGACGATCCGTATTATGGTCGATTAAATCTAATTTATGAGGGTGAAGGTCAGTCGCTAAAATTGAACCTTCATTTTTCATAATCTCAGCTATATGTGTTGTCTTTCCTCCCGGAGCTGCACACATATCTAAGACGCGCATGCCAGGTGATGGATGTAAAACATTTGCTGGAATCATTGAGCTTTCATCCTGAATAGTAATAAGTCCTTCTTGGAATGCCTTTGTTCGAGCTGGCTGACCATTTGTTACATATAAACATTCAGGCATTAGCCCGCTTCTTTGCGCCGATAAACCTTCCGCTTCTATGCTGGCAATCGCTTGCTCAACGCTTGCTTTCGTCATATTTACACGTACAGTCTGCACTGGTGGTACATTATTTTCATGTAGCATTTCAGCCGCTACTTCAATACCGTAGTTATCGACAAATCGCTGCACTAACCATTCAGGATGACTCGTTTCAATAGCAAGGCGCTCAATCGGATCTTTAATGTCATCCGTAGAAGCTACACCTTGACGTAAAATAGATCGTAAAATACCATTGACCATTGAAGCTATCCCTTTGTGACCTCGACGCTTAGCAATTTCAACAGCCTCATTTACCGCTGCATGTGGTGGGATACGCGTTAAATAATGCATTTGATAGAAAGATAAACGTAAAAGCCAGCGTACCCAATGATCCACTGTGCCACGAATAAATGGCTCTAGATAATAATCAAGTGTCATTTTATATTGTAAAGTACCATACGTAATTTCTGTTAAAAGCGCACGATCCTTCGCTTCAATTTTATGTCGCTTGATCGTTTCATTTAAAAGCAAATTACTATAGGCTTGATTTTTATCTACTGCTAACAGAATAGAAAGTGCAGCATCACGCACATTCCCATCCCAAATTACTACGCTTTTTTTACTCATTTAAATTGGTCCCCGATCTGTAATTTAGAACCTGTACCACGCAAATATTCCTCTGCTGTCATGCGTTTTTTACCAGCTGGTTGTACATCATACAGGGCTAGTGTTGTACCATTTCCTGCTGAAACTTCAAAATGGTCCTTTGAAATCGCAACAACCTCACCTGGTAAAGTATCATGCTTTGTGTTACCAAGCTGCGCCCACCAAATTTTAAAGTTTCCATCTTCAAATGTTGTGTAGGCAACAGGCCACGGATGAAGACCACGCACTTGATTGTATAAAGTTGTCGCATCCTTTGTCCAATCGATACGTTCCTGTTCACGTGAAATATTGCTTGCAAAGGTTACTTGTGCTTCATCCTGCACTGTACGACTATTTGTTCCATTAATAATAGAAGGAAGTGTATCTTTTAATAATTCACAGCCTACAACACTTAGCTTATCAAATAGTCCACCTGTATGATCATCCTCTTCAATCGGGATAGCCTTTTGAGATATGATGTCACCGGCATCAAGCTTTTGTGCCATATACATAATCGTTACACCCGTCTCTTTTTCACCATCAATAATTGCTTGGTGAATAGGTGCTCCTCCACGATACTTTGGTAAAAGTGACGCATGGACGTTAATACAACCAAGCGGTGGTGTATCAAGTAATTCTTTCGGCAAAATTTGTCCAAAAGCGGCTGTTACGACTAGGTCAGGCTGTAAATCAATAATTTGCTGTAATTCCTCAGAACCACGCAATTTTTCAGGCTGAATAACAGGTAAACCTAATTCCATAGCTGCTGCTTTAACAGGTGGTGGTGTTAGCACACGCTTACGCCCAACTGGACGGTCTGGTTGTGTAACTACAGCTTTAATATCATAACCTTCATGATGTAGCATACGCAAAATTGGCGCGGAGAAATCAGGTGTTCCCATAAAAATTATTGAAGACATGTTATTCCTCCTCTTCAGCGTACATCGCTTCAAGCTCTTCTTCAGTTAAAATGCGTTTAATTTTCGAATCAAATAGCACGCCGTCTAAATGATCGATTTCATGTAAAATTGCTCGTGCATCAAAGCCTCCCGCTTCCAACTCGTATACACGTCCTTCACGGTCACATGCTTCAATTTTCACGTAGTCAGGTCGTTCAACCTCACCGTACAATCCCGGGAAGCTTAAGCATCCTTCAATATCAACTTCAGCGCCATCCGTTTCAATGACAGTCGGATTAATCATTTCTAAAATATCTCGTTCCTCGCCAAGCTCGACAATGGCAACACGTAATCCTACATTTATTTGTGGTGCAGCAATACCAACACCATCGTATTCAACCATTGTGTCATATAAATCATCTAGTAATGTAATAATCTCTTCATTAATTTCTTTTACTTCCGCGCACGGCGTTGATAATACCTTTGCTGGATGTTCAACAACTTTTTTAATTGCCATGTTATGTTCCTCATTTCTATATTTAAGGCGTATTGCCTTGTCTAATTGTAACGTTACATCATAATCTAGCTAATTCATATCAATTATGCCTTAGCACCATAACGTGAGGTTGATTTCCGTTCCGATTGGGCGCTTTCCTGGGGGCGTCCGATGAGCCGCTTCACTCGCGTTGCTCGCTCCAGGGTCTCATCTGTGACACTGATCCCCAAGGAGTCGCCCAACCTCCACTCCAATCAACTTATATACATTGCATATGTTTTTAGCAAAATGTCATCCCAAACTTCCGATGATGGATCAATTTATTAGAAATCACTTGTATAGCACATCACCAAAGTGTGAGGTTGATTTCCGTTTATGCCGAGGCATAATTGATTCAAGTTTATTGATTAACCAATTATATCTTCTCAAATTAATTAGTGTGTGACTGATTAAAATATCAGATACATTAATTAGAAAACATTGTTTTGAGCAATTAAAGATTTTTGTTGATATTTTGCTTATGAGTGCCCATTTTTAGCAGATTGTAGTGTAGGGCTACTTGACTCCCGCGGGAAAGCGAGACAGACGAGACCCTGCACGAAGCGAAGGAAGCGGGTCGGCGCTCGCCCGCAGGAAGCTTTGCTCTGTGCGAAAGCGAAGCGTCAGCAACAAATGTTTTATGTAGCGAAAGCAAAACGGCAGCTACAAAGCGAGTGGCCCGTAACGGAAATCGACTTCTCCCCAAGGAGTCGCCCAGTCTCTACTCCAATCAACTAATCCACATGACATCAGTTTTAACAAAATGTCATTCCAAACTTTGACTGATGGAGCATTTTATATAGTTGACGGGTCTAAATCTACCGTCATTAATATACCCTGTTTAATCCATTCCGCTCGATACATCGCTAAAAGGCGCTGTAATACAGGAATGAGATTTGGTTCAATTTTATATTTTATCAAACATTGATAACGATATCTATTTTGGAGACGACTAATGCTTGCAGTTGTCGGTCCAATAATGGCTACCCGGTTTGATAAGTTTTCCCTTAGCCAATCCGCTGCACGTCCAGCATACTCTGCTGCCAGCATGACATCCTCATGAGATATTTGAACAAGTGCTACATAATAATACGGTGGATAGCTAGAACGGCGACGTAAAAACATTTCACGTTCGTAAAATGGCTCATAATCTTGTATTTTGGCCAATTCAATTGCATAATGTTCAGGTGTATACGATTGAACAATAACCTCACCATGCTTTTCATGACGTCCAGCTCTACCACTAACCTGCGTTAATAATTGGAATGTACGCTCCGCTGCACGGTAGTCGGGTAAATGCAGAGATGTATCTGCACTAAGTACACCAACAAGCGTAATATTAGGGAAATCAAGACCTTTAGCAATCATTTGCGTCCCGAGCAAAATATCTGCCTGTCCTTCTCCAAATGACTGCAAAATTTCTTCATGTGCACCTTTTTGTTTCGTTGTATCCACATCCATTCGGAGAACCCTTGCCTCAGGAAATAGCTTATAAATTTCTTCCTCGACTTTTTGTGTTCCCGTACCAAAATAACGAATATGCTCACTCTGGCATTGGGGACATATTTGAGGAACACGCTCCTCATAACCGCAATAATGACATTTTAATTTCTCGGTTGTTCGATGATACGTTAACGAGATGTCACAGTTCGGACATTGTACAACCGTTCCACAATCACGGCAAAGCACAAAAGAAGAATAGCCACGACGATTTAAAAATAGCACCATCTGTTCTTTTTTCTCAAGCCGTACACGTATTGCATCAATAAGCTGCTCCGAAAACATAGAACGATTCCCTTTTTGAAGTTCTTCACGCATATCAGCAATATAAACAGTTGGTAACGCTTGATGCAAAGCACGTTGCTTTAAGGATAGCAAACTATATACACCTTTCTTTGCTCTCGCAAATGATTCAAGTGCAGGCGTTGCACTACCTAATATAACAGGACATTTGTAAAATTTACTTCGCCAAATCGCTACATCTCTAGCATGATAACGAGGTGAATCTTCTTGCTTGTAGGTTGATTCATGCTCTTCATCTAAAATAATGAGGCCTAAATTTGTAAAAGGTGCGAAAATGGCTGAACGAGCTCCAACAACAACGCTTACTTTTCCTTGCTGAATTTTTCGCCATTCATCATACTTTTCACCGACAGATAATCCACTATGCATCACAGCCACCATCTCACCAAAACGACTACGAAAACGCTCTGTCATTTGTGGTGTTAATGATATTTCAGGTACTAACATAATAGCTTCCTTACCTTCATCTAACACCTTTTGTATCGCTTGCAAATATATTTCAGTTTTACCGCTTCCCGTGACACCGTGTAGTAAAAAAGTTTGCGCCGTTTGTTCTTCCATCGATCTAGTAATAGCCTTAAGTGCAATGTGCTGCTCATTCGTCAACTGTAAAGATTGAGTACGGGAAACCTCCTTCGTAAAGGGGTCACGATATACCTCTTCTTGTATAAAATGGGCGGCCCCTTTGTCAATAACTGACTGTAAGACCGCGGAAGATGCACCTGTTTCCTCATAGATTTTCTGTGGCAAAAGGACCTCTCCAAGATGTCTGCTCATCCATTCAATCAGTTGGCGTTGTTTAGCTGCTCTCGCTGCACCTTCCATTGCTTTGTCTATATCTTGCTGATAATCGGATATTTTGACCATCCGTATTTCTTTCACATTGCCTTGCTGCTTCACAATATTTTCAATTTTTACAATTTTATTAGTCATAAGCTGTTTTAATAAAGGAAGTAATTCTACACGCTCGAATTCTTTGAAATTAGCCTGTTGTCGCTTACCAAAAACAGCTTGAGCCTCATCTGGCAAAGCATCTTTCTCCTCTAATAGCGTTATGATTTTTTCATACTTCGCACGAAGCGCTGAAGGGAGCATGACCTGTAAGGCATCAATTTCATAACAAATCGTTTCGTTTTTCAACCATTTCGCCATTAACAACATTTCTTCGGTCAATACCGGCTCTATATCTAAAATTTGCGCAATAGACTTTAATTTATTAGATGGTACATCTGTTTCATTTTTTAATCCGACCACAAAGCCTAGAACATTTCTTGGCCCAAACGGTACTTTTACACGACAACCCAGTTCGATAATATGTGCCCATTCTGTAGGCACTTCATAGTCAAATGGACGATCTACATGGTATGTCGAAACATCCACTATAACCTCTGCAATAAACAAACTCATCGCTTCTCACCCTGTAGTATATATGTCCAAAATGCTTGTGCAAACTGCGTGGCATTTGTCGTATCCCACAGTTGACCATTTACTTCTGCCGTGTCACTAAAATCAATCCACGTGTCAGACATAATTGTTAACATTGGCTCACCAATAACCTTTTGCCCAAAAGTTATTGCGGTCATGCCTTTTACGGATAGCATCGGCGCCCCTTCAATTGTAGGCGTATTTGCTGCATGGATAAAAAATGCAGATGGATATTGCTTTTTATAATCCTCAAGCTGCTCAAAAAGCTTATGCATGCTTCTTCCGTTCTCATCTATGAGGATTACATTTGCCCCAAGTGTTTTTGCCTCTTTTGCTATTGCCTGACCAATTCTACTATTTGACTGTGTACTAATTATATGGTGCTCGTCCATCGGAACATAAAACGCCCCAGCTGTAACTACAACCGTTTTACCAGCTAACGGCTTATGCTTCTCTGAAAAAAACTCTTGCACAATCGCCGTTATTTTTTCTGGCTCCTCTAAACGACCTTTACCAACATAGCCGCATGCTAAAAATCCTTCCGAAGGCTCAATAAATTGATAGCCATCAGATTGTAACTGCGCCAAATTTCGTTTTACCGCTGGATGGTCATACATATGTACATTCATCGCTGGTGCAAGCCATACAGGGGCAGTTGTTGCAAGCAAGGTCGTCGTTACCATATCGTCTGCAATTCCATTCGCTAGTTTCCCTATGACATTTGCAGTAGCTGGTGCAACTAAAATTAAATCTGCCCAATCCGCCAAATCAATATGGGCAATCACACTCGAATCCTTTTCATCAAAAGTATCGAAAAAAACATCATTTTTGGACATAACTTGAAAACTCAGCGGATTCACAAATTGTCTTGCTGATGCTGTCATGATAACCTTTACAGTTGCTCCTGCCTGAGATAGCTTACTAACTAAAGCGACAGCCTTATAAACTGCTATACCACCTGAAACACAAAGTAAAATATTTTTATTCATGCACAATCGTCCTTTCAAATGATAAGCTCCCAAAGGAACATTCCCCGGGAGCTCTCGACATTCTGTATAATCAAAAATCCACTGCAGACGCATAATTGCGTCCGGAATCGGCTTTGTGCTTAGGCCTGCACATGCAGGTCAGTTAGCCGTTATCGCACGGATGCGATGATTTTAGGCTAGCATCCTTTATGAACTCATTTCCGATTCTGGGACACCCGCCGGAGGCTTTAGGCCAACACGATGTTGGTCACTCAGTCGTTGCCACAAGACGTGGCGTTCCTAGACTGAGTTCCTCTATTTCAGCTTGTGTTTGGACATCCGCTGAAAAGTAGCTTAAATCGGCATTCATCTCACCTATAGAGGTGGGAGACTTCTGTAGCTGACGCTTCGCTTTCGTTACAGGATATAAATGCTGAAAGAAGTTAACATTAATTTAGCAATTTGGCAAAAGCTCTCTTATCAATGTTAGATTTCGTCTTCGTACACAGTTGACTCATCCTGTGATACTTTCGTAAGTACACCTGCTGCTACTTCTTCAAGTGCTTTCCCTACGTACTTATGGGAAACGTATTTGTGTAAACGTTCAGTGTCTTGTTCCTCTTGCATTTGACGAGCACGTTTAGATGCTAGACTTACTAAAGAGTATTTTGAATCGATTTCTTTTTTTAATGTATCTACTGATGGGTATAACATAGGTTTATTCTCCTCTCAACATTGACAAATATCTTTTTTCAACACGTTCTCTACGACAATGCTCTGCTTTAATAATCGCATTTATACGATCACAAGCATTTGTCACTTCATCATTTTCAACTACATAATCATAAAGGCTCATCATTTCGAGCTCTTCACTTGCAGTTGCAATACGCTTCGCAATAACGTCTGCTGTTTCTGTCCCTCGACCAACTAAACGGTCTTTTAATTCCGTTAAGCTTGGTGGGGCTAAGAAAATAAATAATGCATCTGGTGCCTTTTTGCGGATTTGTGCAGCACCTTGCACTTCGATTTCTAAAAACACATCGCGTCCTGCATCAAGTGTTTCATTTACGTAGGCTAACGGTGTTCCGTAATAATTCCCTACAAATTCAGCATGCTCCAATAAGCCACCCTGTTCAATCAACGCTTCAAATTCTTCACGTGTCTTGAAAAAATAGTCTACACCATCTACTTCACCTTCGCGAGGATTTCGTGTTGTCATCGAGATGGAATACTCATAATTCGTATTCGGCTGAGAAAATAATTCTTTGCGCACTGTCCCTTTACCTACACCAGATGGGCCAGACAGAACAATTAATAATCCACGTTCTTTTATCATTTATTCTCTATATCTCCCTTAATTTATAACAGATACAGGCAAGCTATTCGATATTTTGAACTTGCTCACGCATCTTTTCTAAAATTGTTTTCGCCTGAACTACTGCAACGGCCGCCTCTGTTGATTGATTTTTGGAACCAATCGTATTGATCTCGCGGTGTATTTCCTGCATTAAAAAGTCTAATTTACGACCAACTGAAATCATTTCTTGTAATGTTTCTTCCAGCTGATTAAAGTGACTATCTAATCGGTCCAATTCTTCAGTGATGTCCACACGTTCTGCGAATATCGCTACTTCGGCAAGTAGGCGATCTTCTAACAACACTCCATCCGCCACTTGAGAAATTCGTTCCGATAATCGTGTACGATATTTTTCTACAGCAAGAGATGCACATGAACGAATCTGGTTCACTTGTTCCATTAACTGTGCTTTATATTGTACAACAACATCATGTAATTCTTGCCCTTCACGCTCACGCATTTGAATAAGCTGTTCAAGTGCTTGTGAAATAGCCTTTTCAACAGCAAAGAGTAAATCCTCAGGTGTAAGCTGTGGCTTATCCTGTACAAGCGCTTGTTCAAGCGATAATAGCTCTTGCATTGTCCATTTTTCTTCTAGTGGTACTTTACTTGCTAATTGCTCTTTTGCCTTACGATACGCTTCAATTAATGACCAATTAATTTCAATAGATTGCTCGACGTTCTCTAAATCCTTAACATAAACCATCACATCAATCTTACCACGTGACAAAGCTTGCGAAATTAATTTCTTTGCAAAAATTTCTGCTTCAAGCCATTCTTTCGGGAATTTTGCATTGATTTCTAAAAATCGATGGTTGACCGAGCGCATTTCTACGGTTAATTGAAAGTCTGTTGTTATTGTGACACCTCTGCCAAAACCAGTCATACTACGCACCAAGGTTCGTCACACCTTTCTTTGCATACTGGGATTATTATAACATAAGCTCTGTCATTTATGATGTCTCTCCGTAAAAAATTAGATCAATTTCGCCTTAGCAAAATTGTAGCTGTCGCTTCGCTTTCGCTACAGAAAACATTTGTTGCTGTGCTAGGTCGTTGGACAACCAATAAATGAAAATAGAACAAAAGCTAATTCTACCACATTCGAAGCTATATTTTAATATTCACCTAAAAAATGCTATGATAAACATAAGAAAAAACTCATTAACAAAAGAAGGGATGACCTTTGTATTAAAATTTATGCCATGTCTAGAAGTTGATTGGCGTGGAGACTGGGCGACTCCTTGGGAATCAGCAATAGAGGAACGAAGGCTAAAACCATCACTCTCTATGACATCTGTTAGCTCGAGACCCTGGAGCGAGCAGCGCGAGTGAAGCGACTCATCGGACTCCCCCAGGAAAGCGCAGCAATCAACCACACGTTATGCCGATGAGTCATAAATAAAATGCATTTGTGCTCCAGCAGAGTGATGAGAATGCACCATAAAAAAATAATAAATACGAAAGTACCAAGATGCTTATATCTTTGGAAAGAGGAATTCATATGGCATTTGATGGCTTATTTACTTATTCAATGACAGCCGACCTCCAACAATTAGTAACAGGTCGGATCACTAAAATACATCAACCAAACGCTCAGGAAGTTGTTCTACATATCCGTGCGAACGGCAGTAATCATAAATTACTTTATTCGATTCATCCTTCTTACGCACGTGTTCACCTTACTGAGCAATCTATAGAAAATCCAGCAGAGCCCCCTATGTTTTGCATGCTGTTGAGAAAGCATTTAGAGGGTGGTTTTATTTCTTCTATTAAACAGCACGATTTTGATCGAATTATAATAGTAGAAATTGAAAGTAAAAATGAAATAGGCGACCCTATTGTACGGGAGTTACATGCTGAAATTATGGGCCGTCACAGTAACCTGTTATTAATAGATAAAGAACAGGGAAAAATAGTCGACAGCTTAAAGCATTTGCCACCTTCCGTGAATAGTTTCCGTACAGTTTTACCTGGTCAGCCTTATATCGCACCGCCCGCACAGAATAAGTGGCACCCTCTAGCAGTAACCGACGAACAGCTTACACTGTTTTTCTCTGAACCAAAAACAGCTAAGGAAGTAGTTTCGCAATTTATTGGTTTCTCGCCTATACATGCTGAGGAATTATTATTCCGATTAACAGACACAGATGACCGTGTAAATTGCTTTAAAAACTTTATAGCTTCCTTTAATAATGGCAGATCAAAGCCGATGTATGTAAACGCAAATAATAAAACGTACTTCTCACCAATCGCGCTAACACATTTACAAGGAGATGTAACGATTTATCCAAATGTCCATGAGCTACTTGACCGTGTATTCTTTGCTCGAGCTGAGCGTGATCGTGTCAAACAGCAAGCTGGTGATTTGGAGCGATGGCTACAAAATGAAATTGACAAACTTATCTTAAAAACTAAAAAGTTGAATAAAGACTACGAACGCGCATCTAAGTTAGATCAGTTCCAACTATATGGAGAATTACTGATGGCAAATATTTACGCGTTTGAAAAAGGTGAAAAGGAAGTAACTGTCACTAACTATTATAGTGACACTGGAGATGAAGAAATCACCATTCCAGTGAGTGAACGTAAAACACCTGTTGAAAATGCTCAAAGCTATTACACAAAATACACAAAAGCAAAAAATGCCCTTATTATGGTTCAAGAACAGTTAGAAAAAACGAAAGAAGAAATTGCCTATTTCGAAATGCTTGCTCAGCAAGTACAACAAGCTGCTCCTGGAGATATTGAAGAAATTCGCGAAGAATTAGCAGAACAAGGTTATTTGAAATTACGTCATGCACGAAAAAAGAAAAAACAAGCGAAGCCTGAGCCTGAACGTTACGTCTCTTCAACAGGTGTAGCGATTTCTGTTGGAAAAAATAACAAACAAAATGACATGCTTACATTTAAAATTGCTAAACGCACAGATATTTGGTTGCATACGAAGGATATTCCAGGCTCACATGTTGTCATCCATACAAGTGAACCTGATGAAACGACATTACGAGAAGCTGCAACACTTGCTGCCTATTTTTCAAAAGCAAGAGACTCTTCCTCTGTTCCAGTAGATTACACAGAAATGCGTCAGGTAAAAAAGCCAAATGGCGCTAAACCTGGGTTTGTTATTTACTTTGAACAAAAGACTGTTTACATCGATCCAGATGAAGCTGTCATTTTACAACTAAAAAAACAGTCCTAAAGATTGAGACTGGGACATAACTGGTTAAAACCTAAAAAGCGCGAGAAATCCATTTTAGAAATGTAGATTTCTCACGCTTTACTAATGTTATTTTTTATTGTGCCTTCCTAGCCTCTCAAACTGTAGACAAACTCTTGAATTATTAGATTTAATCGTAATTCAGTATGTTGGGGAGAGCGTCGATACTTTTCATCTCCGTGGTGAGCTTATCATGGAGATGAAAAGTATCATTCTTTTTTATGGCAGACCACGTATTCTGTACTATACAGCTATCATTCCTACCTCGGCATAATTGATTCATTTAAGCAGAGCATTTCTTTAATCGAAATGCACTACATTCCTAATATCGAAAGCGTGCGTGCAACAGAGCTACCATAGTTAAGGAGACTACCATCATATACGGGCAAATAATCCTTCACACGCCTAAGAAAACGTTCGCCTTTAACTACCGTTAATCGCAACTTTACTGTTTATTTTTAGGAAGACCACCATTAAGTTATTTATATATGGTAAAATAGACCACGCAAAGATGCGCAGTAATTTTCTGCTCATTAAGTTCTACCTACATGTATAGTAACTTTATGTAGGAGCTTTCCTCCTAAGCAAGACAATTGAATTTCTCCATAAAACAACATCAAAAAATAAACATGTTTTTCCATTTATTGCATGTAAAATCCTACATTTATATAATTAATTCTATGCATTGTTTTTATACAGCATTGTATATTCAAGTAATGTGTAAATTATTTCAAAAAAACATATTTTACTAAATACCCGATATTTATTCTTTAAGAGAGGCACATTTTACTCTAATTTTTCTTTCTTTTCTTTTATACTGGTTAATCTTAGATAAATACAAAACAAGTTTCTTATATATTATTAATAGCTAAAAATATTCATTCTTCGAGAATATAAATTACAGAAAATACATTTCTAGGAATCGAAATTACTCTTTTTTACAATGATTTTCTACAAATCTACACAAATATCTTAAATATTCCACACATGACTTTAGACTTATTTTTTAAATAACAATAGTGTTATCTGAAGAATAAGAATTTTCAACATAGCAAGTTACTTTTTTATTTTTATTACTTTTTTGATGTATTGAATAAAAAAATATCATTTTTTTATTACGAAAGCGCTTTCCTGATTTAAAGTAATGAATCAGAAAAAGTTATTATCTTCAAAAATGTCAGATAATACTATATAAATTTGAATATTTTTTATTTTGTACACAATGATTTTTTTGGTATATTAAATAAGAGCTTCATAGAAGGCTTAAAATTGTATAAGGGGGATTTACATGAATAAAAACAAAAAGTTTTTATTATTAACTGTCCTTGCAGTATTCTCATTAGTACTGGCTGCATGTGGCTTTGGTGGTGATAAGTCTGATAATTCTTCATCTTCAGACGGCAGTAAAGATTCTGGTTCAAAATCTAAAGAGCTTAACTTAGCAATTCCTTCAGAACCACCATCTTTAAACCCAGGACTTGCAGAGGATACTACATCTAGTGCAATCTTAATTAATGTTTTTGAGGGTCTAACTGTGTCAGACGCTGAAGGTAAGCCTACTCCAGGTATGGCTGAAAAGTGGGAAATCAGTCCTGATAAAAAGACTTACACTTTCCATTTACGTGATGCAAAATGGTCAAATGGTGATACAGTTGTAGCTGGCGACTTTGAATATGCTTGGAAATGGGCATTAAATCCAGATAACCTTTCTGCGTATTCTTCTATTTTCTACCCAATTAAAGGGGCTCAAGCTTACCACCAAAATGGCGGTTCTGCTGATGACGTTGGTATCAAAGCTGAAGATGACAAAACTTTAGTCGTAACTCTAGAAAACCCAACTCCGTATTTCCTAGAATTAACCGGATTCAAAACTTATTTACCAGTTAACAAAAAAGTGACTGAAGCTAATAAACAATGGTACGCAGACGCAGGTGAAAATTACGTAACAAATGGTCCTTATAAATTAAGCGATTGGAAACATGACGCTTCTATCGTTCTTACAAAATTTGAAGATTATTGGGATGCTTCAAATGTTGATGTTGATACTGTAAATATTGCTATGATTGAAAAAGAACCAACTGTTGCTACTAACTTTAAATCTGGCTCGCTTGACTATATTGGTGCACCATTCCAAACAGTAGATCTTAATGCAATTGATGGCTTCAAAAAAGATGGTTCTTTAAGAATCAAGGACCAAGCAAGTATTTATTGGTATAAATTCAATACAAAAGACAAAATTATGAACAATGCAAATATCCGTAAAGCTCTTGCTCTAGCAATCGATCGTCAAAAATTAATTGACAACGTAACTAAAGGTGAACAAAAACCGGCTACAGGTATGATTCCGGTAGCAGTTCCTAACTTTACAAAAGACCGTGGTTACTTCAAAGATAATGATGTTGATGCAGCAAAAGCTGCTCTTGAAGCAGGGATGAAAGAACTTGGTATTAAAGACGCTAAAGATATTAAAGTGAATATTTCATTCAACACTTCTGAAGCGCATGCAGCAATCGCTCAATATATTCAAGAAGAATGGAGCAAAAAACTTGGTATTTCATCTCAGTTAGATAACTCAGAATGGCAAGTTTATATTGACAAATTAAAAACTGGTGACTATCAAATTGGTCGTATGGGCTGGGTAGCTGATTATCTTGATCCATATACATTCCTTGAACAGTTCGATACAGCTAAAAATGGTAACAATCAAACAAGCTGGGAAAATGCTGAGTACAAAAAATTATTGGACAAAGCAGTTGCTGAGGTAGACGAAGCTAAACGTCTTGATTATTTAAAACAAGCCGAAGCTATTATTATGACAGAATTCCCAGTTGCACCTATTTACTACTACACTAACTTGTCAGTAGTTAAAAAAGGTATTGAAAACTTAGATCCAAATCCAACTGGTGATATTCACCTTAAATATGTAAAGATTAAATAATAATTTCTTTTAAGCTCTAAGCGGAGAGCTGCCTCGTAGCCACTGCGGCGCGAGTCAGCTCTTTTTAAAATACGAAGGCACTTATTTGTCAGAAAATTGACAAATAGAAGGAGGAGTTTTATGTGATTAAATATATTTTGAAAAGGCTGATGTATATACTTCTCGCGCTTTTCGTCATCGTAACGGCTACGTTTTTCCTATTGCGTCTTGCTCCTGGTAACCCATTTGCATCTGAACGTAATTTACCTCCTCAAATAGAGGCAAAGTTAAACGAAACGTATGGATTAAATAACCCTTGGTATATTCAGTACAAAGATTATTTAATCGATGCGGCCACTTTTAATTTCGGTGAATCTATGAAATATAAAGCGCGTTCTACAAATGATATGATTGCAGAAGGCTTCCCTGTATCATTAACTTTAGGAATTGAAGCGATGCTGCTAGCAATTGGATTTGGTGTATTAATCGGTGTAATTGCTGCGCTTTATCATAATAGGTGGCCAGATTATTTGGCAACGACCTTTGCGGTGCTCGGAATTTCCGTTCCATCTTTTATATTAGCTGGACTTATGCAGTATTTCCTTGCCTATAAACTTCAGTTATTCCCAATTAGTGGATGGAAAGGCTTTGCTTATAGTATATTGCCAGCCTTAGCTATTGCATTATCGCATATGGGCTTTATTGCTAAACTAGTACGTTCAAGTATGCTGGATCAAAATAATAGTGATTACGTAAAAATGGCTCGTGCAAAAGGTATAGGTAAATGGACAATCGTCTTCCGCCATACTTTACGAAACGCCCTCTTACCAGTCGTTACTTATTTAGGTCCATTAACAGCTGCTGTTGTTACAGGTAGCTTCATTGTAGAGTCAATTTTTGCGGTTCCTGGATTAGGTAAGCACTTTGTGCAAAGTATTACGAATCGTGATTATACTGTTATTATGGGGACAACCGTGTTCTACGCAATCATTCTTTTATTTGCGGTATTCATCGTAGATATTTTATATAGCGTGATCGATCCGCGAATTAGACTGAAAGGAGCGAAAAAGTAATGACACAGCAACAAATCGAAAAAGATAAATTTAAAATTGTTGGCGGAAATCATGAAGCAACCGAAAAATTAACTGATAAATCTGTCTCTTTTTGGAAGGAAGTATTTATCCGTTTTTCCCATAATAAAATGGCCATTTTTGGCTTAATTGCTTTAATAATTATTGTTTTAATGGCTACCTTTGTGCCGATGTTGTCACAATACCACTATAGCGATCAATTAGGTGCTTTTAATGCCCCACCATCATCAGAATTTTGGTTTGGTACAGATGATTTAGGTCGAGATATTTTCGTTCGCATATGGGCTGGCGCTCGTATTTCTTTATTCATCGGGTTTGCTGCGGCAATCATAGACTTGATCATTGGTGTATTATGGGGAAGTATTTCTGGTTTAGCAGGCGGTCGTGTTGACAATATTATGATGCGTATTGCCGATGTTTTAACAGCAGTACCTTACCTTTTAGTAGTAATCGTACTTTTAGTAGTATTAGAACAAGGTATTTTCCCAATGATTATTGCATTATCCATTACAGGTTGGATCAATATGGCCCGTATTGTACGTGGTGAAGTATTATCTATTAAAAATCAAGAGTATGTTTTAGCGGCTCGTACATTGGGCGCAAGAACAGGACATTTAATTATCAAACATTTAGTGCCAAATGCACTTGGTGCAATTTTAGTATCCATGACATTAACAGTGCCAACTGCTATTTTTACAGAGTCTTTCCTTAGTTATTTAGGACTTGGGGTTCCTGCCCCACAAGCCTCTTGGGGAACAATGGCTTCTGATGGAAATGGAGCGATTGCCAATGCACCGTGGCGTTTAATATTCCCTGCAGTATTCATTTCACTAACAATCTTTGCATTTAACGCAGTTGGTGACGGCTTACGTGATGCATTAGATCCAAAACTACGTAAATAAGGAGGTGGCCGAAAATGAGTAAAACAATTTTAGAAGTAAAAGATTTAAAAATAAACTTTAAAACGTATGCAGGGCTTGTTCATGCTGTTCGTGGTGTTAATTTTGACTTAAAAGAAGGTGAAACACTCGCAATCGTTGGTGAATCCGGTTCTGGTAAGAGTGTTACGAGTAACGCATTAATGAAACTAATTCCACAGCCACCTGGTATTTATGAGTCCGGACAAATTATGTTTAATGGCCGTGATTTAGTGTCTTTAAGCGATAAAGAAATGTCAAAAATACGCGGAAATGAAATTGCAATGATTTTCCAAGATCCAATGACAAGCTTAAATCCGACGATGAAGGTCGGACGTCAAATAACTGAAGTTATTTTACAACATAAAAAGGTATCAAAAGCTGATGCTAAAAAACGTGCAATCGAACTTTTAACACAGGTAGGTATCCCCTTCCCTGAAAAACGTTATAATCAATACCCGCATGAGTTTTCAGGCGGTATGCGTCAACGTGTTGTTATTGCTATCGCACTCGCAGCTGATCCTAAGCTTCTAATTGCCGATGAACCAACAACAGCTTTAGACGTTACTATTCAAGCGCAAATTTTAGAGCTAATGAAAGAAATTCAAAAAAATTCGAAAACATCGATCATTTTCATTACTCACGATTTAGGTGTCGTGGCAAACGTTGCTGACCGAGTTGCAGTTATGTATGCCGGACAAATCGTTGAATATGGTACTGTTAATGATATTTTCTATAACCCTAAGCATCCATATACATGGGGTCTACTTGGTTCAATGCCTGACTTAGATAACGATACGGATGAGCTATTACGCACGATCCCTGGTTCACCACCAGATCTTATTCACCCTCCAAAGGGCGATGCGTTTGCCGCTCGTAATGAATTTGCAATGGCTATTGACTATGAGCAAGAGCCACCGATGTTCCAAGTAAGTGAAACGCACTTTGCAAAAACTTGGTTGATGCATCCTGATGCACCAAAAATTCCGCTTCCAGATGAGGTTGCTAAACGTATTGAAGGATATTTAGCAAAGGAGGCACAATCAAATGACTAAATCGGGCGCAAAAAAAGTTCTTGAAATTAAAAATTTAAAGCAGCATTTCGGTTCAGCAAGTAACCCTATTAAAGCAGTTGACGGTATTAGCTTCGATGTCTACGAAGGTGAAACACTCGGTCTTGTAGGAGAATCAGGCTGTGGTAAATCAACAACTGGGCGTTCCATTATTCGCCTGTACGACATTACAGATGGGGAGATTATTTTCGATGGCGAGAACGTCCATGGGAAAAAAAACAAAAATGAATTAAAGAAATTTAATCGTCAAATGCAAATGATTTTCCAAGATCCATACGCTTCATTAAACCCGCGTATGACAGCTGGAGAAATCATTAGTGAAGGCTTTACAATTCACGGTCTTTACAAAGATAAAAAAGAGCGCCGTGAAAAAGTAAATCAACTGTTAGAGGCTGTTGGCTTAAACAAAGAGCACGCAAACCGTTATGCTCACGAATTCTCTGGCGGCCAACGTCAACGTATCGGGATCGCCCGTGCGCTAAGCTTAGATCCTAAGTTTATTATCGCCGATGAACCTATTTCTGCACTTGACGTTTCGATTCAAGCGCAAGTTGTAAACTTATTAAAACAACTGCAAAAAGAACGTGGCTTAACATATCTTTTCATTGCCCATGACTTATCAATGGTTAAATATATCAGTGACCGTATCGCTGTTATGTACCGTGGTAAAATCATGGAAATCGGTAAAGCAGATGATATATACAATCACCCTGTTCATCCGTATACAAAATCTTTATTATCTGCGATCCCACTTCCTGACCCAATGTCAGAAAAACGCCGTCAACGTATTCCGTACAAGCATACTGAGGTTGACGATAGCGCAACATACCACGAAGTTGGCGATCAGCATTACGTTTATGGTACTGCAGACCTTATGAAAACTTGGATTGCTAATCGATAAAAACTTATAAATCCATCCATTATTTATTACTGGATGGATTTTCATCTTTTTTTATTCGCGGATTCATGTAAATAAAAATTTAACACCTTTAAAAGTGAGAATTTATTACTTTTAAAGGTGCTTTATTTTCTGCTAATACAAATCAAGCTTGTCTATTACCTTCTTGATTTTGGATTCAAAGCATCTTTTAATCCTTCTCCAATAAAGTTGATAGACAAAATAACTAGCGTGATAGCCGTTGCAGGTGGTACCCACATCCAAAGCTTATCCTTTAGTACATCTGAGTTTCTAGCCTCAAATAGCATATTGCCCCAGCTAGGTGTATCAGCCGGAACCCCAAGGCCTAAAAAGCTTAAACTAGATTCTGCAACAATTGTTACCGCCATCAATAATGTTGCCTGTACAATAATCGTCGATGCAACGTTAGGCAATAAGTGCTTAATGATTATTTTTGATGGTTTACAGCCAATTGACTGGGCAGCTAATATATACTCATTTTCCTTTTCAGTTAAAACCCTACTTCGTACTATCCTTGCAACGCTTCCCCACATTAAAAGTGATATAACAATTATTAATGTCCATAGACCGGATATTTTTCCTGAAAGTATAGTATTTAAAACAATACAGAAAACTAAAAATGGAAACATTAATACGAAATCAGTAAATCGCATTAACATTTGATCTATTTTCCCTCCAAAATACCCTGAAATAGCGCCAACAGCTGTTCCAATCAATACAATAAAAATCATACAGCCTAATCCAACTGTTAAAGATGATCTACCAGCGTAGAGCATTCTAGTAAAAACATCTCGTCCATTCGTATCTGTTCCTAGCCAATGCTCGCTTGATGGAGGTAGACTAATTTTCATGAAATCAACACGTACAATATCTTTTGTTGTAATATAAGGAGCTAAAAACGATACAACGATAACGATTAGTAAAAAAATTAGACTAATCATCGCTAATTTATTTTTAACAAACTTTCGTCTCGCTATCACCCATGGCGAGGGGCTTTTTTTCGGTGCCTTTGGCGATAAAACTTCTTGATCAGTTACCAATGTCATATTTTCCCCTCCTTAATCTAGTCTAATACGCGGATCTACAACACCATATAATATATCCGCTACTAAATTTCCAAAAAGTGTTAAAAATGAAAGTAACATTGTTATCGACATCATGACCGCATAATCTCTACGTCCAACAGATTCTAAGAAGAGTGCGCCTATCCCCGGATAAGTAAAGATGGTTTCTGTTATTACCGCACCACTAATTAATGTGGCAATATCAAAACCTAGATACGTAATTATTGGAATAATAGAATTCCGTAAAATATGTTTGTTATATATTTTCGACTCTTTTGTTCCCTTTGCTCTCGCTGTTCTTACAAAATCTTTCCTACTATTTTCAATAATGTCATTTCGTAAAAATTGTGTATAGGACGCCGTTCCCATTAATCCTAAAATAAGTGCAGGTAACAAAACATGGTGCATCCTACTCATGTAGTACGCCCAAGTTCCTTCCCCTATCCCTACACCTACGGAACCATTGAAAGGAAACCATCCTAGCTTAAAGGAAAAGAAATAAATAGCAACAATCCCTGCAACAAACGATGGAATGGCTAAAGCTAAATAATTATAAGTTGCAATTAAATTATCACCGAGTGTATAAGGTTTTCTTCCTGCATACATTCCCATAAGAAATGCAAAAAAGTACGTAAAAACTAATGATGTTAACGCTAAAAATATTGTATTTGGTATTCGCTGAGCAATAATCTCTGCAGCCGGTTTTTTATAAACTGTAGATTTCCCGAAATCCCCTTGTATAAATTTACCGACCCATCTACCATATTGCACGATAATCGGGTCATTATAGCCTAATTTTTCTCTCATTTCTTCAATGTATTGTGGATTCGTATTAGAAGGATTGATTTCACCAGCAAATGGATCTCCTGGCATCATTTTTGCTAAAAAGAACACCACCACAGAAATAAGGAGTAACAATGGAATCATGCCAAGAAATCTTCTAAGTGTGTATTGAAGCATGTGACGTCTCCTTATCTAGAAATTTACTAACTAGGCCCAATTCATGAAGGTGGCCTAGTTAGTAGGCTTAACAGTTTACAATTTATTCCTCAACATACCATTTATAGACATCTGTTTGGAAACCAACAGCGTTAATATGAACACCTTGTAGTCGATTATTAATGCCATATAAATCTAAGCCTTCCCATAATGGTAGGGCTGGTAATTCTTCATTGAAGTATTTTTGCCATTCCACATAAATTTGCTTACGCTTATCTTTGTCAAATGCTTCTTCACTTAAGCCTTGATCTAATAATTTTTGGTTTTTAGCATCTATATAGCGACCGAAGTTCCATTCTGCATCGTTCCCCCATAAACCAGATGGGTCAGGATCTGCACCTGTACTCCAAGAACCGAAGAATGCTTCTAATGCAGCATCATCATTTTTTTTCATATCATTATATAAGTTAAACTCTATTAAAGTACCAGTTGCTTGCTCTGTTTTCACTCCGATATCATTCCAAGCTTGGATAATCGCTTGAGAGCGACCTTCAAAGGCAGCAGGACCAGCATAGTGAGCAAATGAAATTTTAAATGGCTTCCCTTTAGGATCTTCTACAAAGCCATCACCATTAATATCTACATAACCCGCAGACTTAAGAAGCTCTTTAGCCTTTTCTGGATTGTGTGCATATTGATTTAAGTCAGATTCCTCTGCAGCAATCCAGAAGGCACGTGGAACCACAGTATTCGCAACTTCAGCTTTTCCTTCTAAGAAAGCATCGATCATTGCTGGACGGTTAATTGCGTATAATAGTGCTTGGCGCAATTCTTTTGATTTAAACTTATCAAAATCTGCTACATTTTTAAGAGTAGCTTTATCACGATGACCAAAACGAAGACCGATATACGAGTAAGTTACACCATTCGTTTCTTCAATACGTACATTTTTCAATGCTGACAATTCTTTCACAGCTTGTGGTCTAATATCCATAATGTCAATTTCTCCGTTTTGGAACGCACCAGCTGCCAATGATGGGTCAATTACTTTTACAATCACCCCATCAAGCTGCGGCTTGCCCTTCCAGTAATCATCAAAACGCTCTAATTCAGAATATTCACCGTCTACAACCTTTTTCACTTTAAACGGTCCTACGCCAACAGGATTTTCACGAACTTGTTTCGACTCGCTTAAATCTTTAACAGCAATACCTTCATAATGTTTCTTTGGCATTGGATAAGACCAAAGATTTTCTAAATTATTTACTTTCACTTTGTCAAAAGTAATTTTCACAGTATATGGATCAACGACTTCGATCCCTTCGATTTTGTCAGCTTTCCCTGCTTTTTTTGCTTTTGCCCCTTTAATATTTTCAACATAATTGAATCGTGGGCCATCGTAATCCTTATTAGCTATTGTCTCTAATGCAAATACCCAGTCATCAACTGTTAACTCTTCACCATTGTGCCATTTTACACCTTTCTTAAAGGAAAACGTATAAGTTAATTTATCCTCACTAATTTCCCAAGTTGCTAAATTAGGAACATATTCTAAGTCATCATTTACATCATAAATACCATCCATTGTGAAATTTTGAATATAACTATCTACAATACTTCCATTAAATGCTGGATCAAATACACCTTCAGGCGCTTGGTCAGTACCGAAAGTGACTACATTATTTTTTGCTGTTTCACTAGTCTTTGTGGAATCACCTTTATCTTTTTCCTTATCTTTGTCAGTTGTCGAGTTGTCGTTATTACACGCTGCTAAAAACAAAGCTGTTACTAGCATTAGCATGAAAGCCCAAAATGCTGATTTTTTCATTGTTTATCCCCCCGTGAATTTTATTTTGAAAATAATTAACACACGATTTTCTTATAATTTTTTAATATAAATGGCATGCAACTCTATGCCCCCGCTTCACCTCCTTTAAGGTTGGTTTAGATAATGAACACTCTGCCATTACCTTTGGACAACGTGGATGGAAGGGGCACCCCTGAGGAGGATTAGCCGGACTAGGGATATCCCCCTCTAATACGATACGGCTACTCTTTTTCCTTGGATCAGGTACCGGAATGGCAGAGATTAACGCTTGTGTATACGGATGAAGTGGTTCATCATAAATATGTTCTTTATCTGCAATTTCCACAATGTTTCCTAAATACATCACACCGATTCGATCACTCATATGTTTTACAACACTTAAATCATGAGCAATAAATAAAAATGTTAAGTCAAACTCATCCTGTAACTCTTTTAGCAAATTAAGCACCTGAGATTGCACAGAGACATCTAATGCTGAAACTGGTTCATCCGCTATAATTAGTTTTGGTTTAAGTGCAAGTGCTCTAGCAATACCAATCCGTTGACGCTGTCCACCAGAAAATTCATGTGCATATTTGTAATATGCATCTTCGGGTAAGCCAACTTTTTGTAAAAGCTCCATCACTTCATTTTTCAAGGATTTAAGTGGTTTTTTATGATAATTCATAATTGGTTCAGCTATGATACTACCTACCATTTGCATAGGATTTAATGATGCATAAGGATCTTGAAACACCATTTGGATATCTTTCCTTATTTCTCTTAATGATTTTCCTTGCAATTTTGTAATATCATGACCATTAAAAATAATTTTTCCTTCCGTTGCGTCTAACAATCTTAAAATAGTACGACCTGTTGTTGACTTTCCACAGCCAGATTCGCCTACTAACCCTAATGTTTCACCATTTTTTATTGAAAAAGAAATATTATCTACGGCTTTAACATGTCCAATCGTATGTTTGAATAATCCACCTTTAATCGGGTAATAGGTTTTTAAATTAATTAGCTCCAATAAATTTTCTTTATTATTTGTAGTTTGATTCATATTGTCTGCCCACACCCTTTCTAGAATTACAGCCTTCAAAAAGTAAACAAGAGACTTCATGATTATCGTCTACGAAAGTAAGTTGTGGCGTAACATTACTACATTCAGGCATCGCCGATGGACATCTATCAACAAAACGGCAGCCTTCTTGAGGCATATTTTTTAAAGAAGGTACAATGCCTTTAATAGTAGCTAACTCATTTACTTCTGTATCTATTCTCGGAATCGATGCCATTAAGAGTTTGGTATATGGGTGTTTGGGATTGTAAAACAAGTTATCAACAGTTGTCCGTTCTACGATCTTTCCAGCATACATAATAATTACTTCATCACATATTTCCGCAACTACACCTAAATCGTGAGTGATCAGTACAATAGACATGTTATTTTTACCCTGAATACTTTTCAATAAATCTAGTATTTGGGCCTGCACTGTTACATCAAGTGCAGTAGTTGGTTCATCCGCTATTAAAAGTCTAGGCTGACAAGCAATAGCGATAGCGATCATTACTCTTTGCCTCATACCACCTGACAATTGATGAGGGTATTCATTCACAATTTTTTCAGCTCTTGGAATGCCAACCTGTTTTAATAAATCAATCGCCTTACTTCTAGCCTCAGCCTTAGACATTTTACTATGATTAAGCATAATCTCTTCAATTTGTGAGCCTATAGTAAAAACAGGATTTAAGGATGTCATAGGTTCCTGGAAAATCATACTAATATCATTTCCTCTGATTTTATTCATCTCGTCGTTCGAATAATTCTCTATGTTTTTCCCGTGGAATCTTATTTCACCTCCCGTGATTTTACCAACTCCTTTTGGAAGTAATTGCATAATAGAAAGAGACATTACACTTTTTCCACAGCCTGATTCACCAACTACTCCAACGATCTGACCAGATTTAACTGAAAATGAAACATCATCAACAGCATGATATAGCTCCCCGTCTATATCAAAACCAGCTTTAAGGTTTTTCACTTCTAACATTAAGCTCATTTTTACATCACACCTTTTAAGAGTTTTTACTTAACTACTGTTGCAATGTAGTAAGTTAGATGCCGCGTGTTAAGTACTATCCTTTTCACATAAAAATTCCTTTTAAAAATTCATCGACTTTGTGCTTAGGCCTGTATGAATGCGATACGATGCCGATCCTTTCGGTAATACCACAGCGCCTTCTGAGCTGACGCTTTGCTTTCGCTACAGAAAACAATTGCTAAAAGGCGTTGAATTAATAGCCCGAAAAAATCAGATAAACTTATTTCAAAATCATTTCAATATAAAAATCATCAAAATAAAAGAATATCAATCTCTTCTTTGTAAAGAATTTTAAGACAAGTCCCAAATGAAATAATATTCTGATAATTAAGTGTAATATCATTTTAGCTAGAAATAACATGTTTAATCAAGTGAATTTTTACATTCCTTATATTCTTATATACAAATTAATCCATACAACTATTCCAATTTCACTCAATAAATTTGTATTTTTCTTCAATGAGTATTTTGTTGACTTCCCACTTTATCGGTTTAAAGCATGACTTTTTTATTATTACAATATAGCAAATATTCATTTATTCCTTATACTTTTCCTCATAAATCCTACATTTATTCGGATTCGGTTTTTAGATGAATTTTAGCTGATCACCATAACGTGTGGTTGATTTCCATTCCGACTGGGCACTTTCCTGAGGATGTCCGATTGCGTTTACAGAGTCTCCACTATGACGCTGAACTTTTCATATTTTACCATTTTTACACCTTTTCCCTAATAATTATTAATAAATAATTTTTTCTATTAACACATCAACCCCTTAAAGCAAGAATTATTATAGAGGACAAATAATTTAATTCAACTATTTGTTACGGACATCTACTTATTTTTTTGTAAAAAATAAATTAATTTCTCGACATAAAATTAGATAATAATTATGGATTGTGTTTTAATTTGATGAATGAAAAGCTGCAAGGGGACTTTGATTTGACTAAATTGCTCCTTATTGTCGCATTATGTAATTAACCAAAGCAATAATGTGATATCGCAACGAATGCTTTTTCTTGCCCATTTTAGTTAATGTACGGTCCTACACTTTGAAACAGACCTGTTTCCTTTGATTGTGCTGGCACACGTTGAAAAGTAACTAATTCGCATTCATCTACCCGCCTATAGAGGTGGGAGACTTGTGTAGCTGACGCTGTGCTTTCGGTAATTACTGAAAGAAGTTAAAAAAACGCAAAAAAACTGTAGGAAATTCTTATTAAAGAATTTGCCTACAGTTTATACTCTCACACTTAACTATGTGCTATTAGTTTTTTAATGGAGCATCAGCAGTTAACTCGATTTCATGGTATTGAGTTTCATTTGCATAGTCAAAATTATAGTTTTTAACACGTTTATTAACTGGAATTAGATCAGTAACTGCCACAGTTGGAATTGTTGTAGCCTGTTCAAACATATACTCTTCAAACTTTCGGAATGCTTCTTTGCGATGATTTAAATCTAAAGATTCTTTAGAATCGATATCATCTAAAATTGCAGTTAATTCAGGTGATACAAAACGTGACAAGTTGAATAATGCACCCTCACCATATAATCCTTTTGGAGATGGATTTGTTCCTGTACTCCAAGCACCAAAGAACATTTCAATCTCTGGATCATCTTTTTTAAGCTTATCAGTAAATGAGTTAAACTCCATTAGACGACCAGAAGCTAATTCAACATTAATACCGACTTCTTTCCAGTTTTGACGGTAGTATTCAATCGTAGATTCTAGTACCTCGGTACCACCTTGTGCACCTAATTTGATTGTAAATGGTTTACCATCTTTATCTTCACGAATACCATCGCCATCCACATCTTTATAGCCTGCTTCATCTAATAATTGTTGCGCCTTTTTCTTATCATACGTGAAGCCTGGCATATCCTTTGTATGGAATGATGCAAATGCTGGAGGAATTAACGTTGTGGCACGTGTATTAATACCATTGCCTAATTTTTCGTTTACCTCTTCTACATCGATTGCATAAGCTAATGCTTGACGTAATTTTGGGTCACCTAATTTTGCATTTTTATCTGTTACGTTAATTCCTTTTGCATTATCGAATTTACCTAGCTTGAAGCTCAAATAGCTATAAGATAATCGTGGACGCGATAAAATCGCTAAGTTTTTAGAATTTTCAATTTGTGTAATCTTTGAACCTGGGAAACCATTTACCGCTATGTCATAAGTTCCTGAATTTAATGCCTTCGGTAATGTTTCTGGTGAAACTACTTTTACTACTACACCGTCGAGTTTAGGTTCACCTTTCCAGTAATTTTCATTTTTAACAAATTTCACTGACTCACCATTAACAATTTTATCGAATTTGAAAGGCCCTAAAGTTACTGGATTTACACGCACTGCATCAGAGCTTATCATATCTTTTACCGGAATATCTTTTAATTGATGTTTTGGTACAGCTGAACTCCACAATCCATCACCACCGCTGAAAATTGCTGGTGAAATTGATTTAAATGAAATTTCTAATGTATGATCATCTACTCGTTTTAAACCTGAAATTGTATCTGCTTTCTTATCATGGTACTCTTCAGCGCCAATAATATTTTGGAAATCATCGTCATAACGAACGCCTTCATAATCAGGGTGACCGATAATTTCATAAGGGAAAATAACATCGTCGATTGTAAATGGCTCTTTATCAGACCATTTTACATTTTCACGTATTTTTACAGTTGCTTTATTTGCATCTGCGTCAACCTTTAGACTTGCAAGACCTGTATCTGTTAGTAAAAAGTCACCGTCATTATCAAAAAGAATGTTACTTGCAAATTTCATAATCGCTGAGTCATTCGTATCTGAGGAGAATTCTTGTAAAAAGATACCTTTGAACGGTGATGAAGATGGTAAAGCTACTTGTAAAACACCACCTTTAATTGGTTCTCCTTCATTCTTTACTTCCATTGGGAAACTACGAGTTGCTGTTTTCTTCTTGTCATCTTTTGAAGATTCTTTGCCCCCTCCACTACATGCCGCTAGTGCTAAAACTAGTGTTAATAGTAAAGTTAGCAGAAAAACACTTTTTTTCTTCATTTACCCTTCCTCCTTAGCCTAATCGTTGTCTTGAGTCAGCCGCACGTCGTAACGCTTGACCAACATAATTTATACCAAGCATCATCACTAAAATAAATAATGCTGCAGGTAACCAAATCCACCATTTATCTACTAAAATCTCAGGATCTCTCGCATAGCTTACTAGAGTACCTAAACTTGGTGTTGAAGGTGGTAAGCCATACCCTAAAAATGAAAGACCCGTTTCAGCACCCATATTACCCGCTAGACTTAATGTTAAGTTAACGATAATAATAGAGCTTAAGTTTGGTAAAACCTCTCTAAACATAATTTTAAAATCACTTGTACCCATCGTTTTTGAAGCACTTACATAATCTCGACGGGCTTCTGTTAATGTTTTACTACGTATTAACCTTGCCTTCCCAATCCAAGCAAACATACTTAATAATATAACGATGTGGATCGGTGAATATTTCTCTAGCGTTGAAACAATGGCAATCGTAATCATAAAACTAGGTAAAATCATAATGAAATCCATAATTCGCATAATAGCAAGGTCAACTTTACCTGCGTAATAGCCAGTGATTAAACCGATAACGATACCGATAACTGCTGCAATAATCGTAATACATATAGCAATAATTAAAGAGTTTTTCGCTCCGATAATTAATTGTCCAAAAATATCGCGCCCTGCGTCATCTGCACCTAAAATATATCCATCAGCACCCGGCTCCGCAAAGCGACCTAGTAATTTAACTTTCATTATTTCGTCTACATCAATAATAAAACTAGTAATAAACACTGCCGCTATTAATAATGTTAAAAATATTAATGAAAACATCGCTAATTTATCTTTTTTAAACTCGCGCCAAACAACTTGGAAACCTACAGCTGGGCGATGTTGTTCTTCTAATTTTTTCTCTTCTGTTTTATCCATGTAAAGTCACCTCTATTCTTTGCAAGTTAGTCGATACGAATTCGTGGGTCTACAATGCTTAAAATAATGTCTGATAACATACTTCCAAGTAACCCCAAGAAACCATACAACACAATAAGTGCTGTAATTACACTATAGTCACGACTCGCAATCGAAGACATGAATAGTTCTCCCATACCTGGATAACTAAAGATTGTTTCAATAAAGATTGTTCCGCCTAGTAAACCTGTAATAGTGAACCCAAGACCCGCCGCAATCGGAATTAATGAATTACGGAAAATGTGTCGTGTATATACTTTATTCATAGGTAAACCTTTACTACGTGCTGTTTTAACATAGTCTTGGTTTTTAGAATCAATAATTTCTGAACGTAAATATTGAATGATTGTATACGTCCCCAAAACCGCCATCGTAATAGCAGGTGTAATAATATGATATAGTTTATCCCAATAGTAAGAAAAAGTACCTTTTTCGGTTAATACATCTACTGAACCTGATGTTGGAACCCAGCCTAATTTATAGCCGAATACATAAATTAAAATTAAACCAAACACGAACGGCGGTATTGCCATACTTAAAAAGTTATAAAACACGATTCCACGGTCTAATCGAGAATCTTGATAACGACCTGCTAAAAGTCCTAATGGAATAGCGATTAAATAAGTTAGGATCATTGCAACTAATGATAAGTAGAAAGTATTGAGCGCTCGTTCACCAATAAGTGATGTTACACTGCGTTGATATGTGTAGCTTTTACCTAAGTCGCCATGTACTGCATTTGACACCCATCTGGCATATTGTTGATACCATGGGTCGTTTAAGCCTGCTGCTTCGCGTAACTCTTCAATACGGTTAGGATCTGTCTCTGGTCCCATTAAACCTGTAAATGGATCGCCTGGCATTAGCTTAGCAATGATAAACACTAACATACTTAAAATAATAATTTGTGGAACCATGATGATGACTCTTCGAAGAACCGTTTTCCACATAATCACATTCCTCCTTCAATCGACGCCAATGCAACAGCATGTGTATCTGAAATTGATTGTAAAGGATAAACTTTTCCGTCTTTATCAAAAAATTTATGCTGATTTTCTTTATAATACTGACTTACTTTTAAACGCTCTTGCTTACGTTCTACACGTGTTTCAGGCTCAATATCTGGAATGGCAGATAATAAACGGTGTGTATAAATATGACGTGGATCATTATATATATCTGCTCTTTGTCCTTTTTCCACGAAGCGTCCTCGGTACATAATATTGATTTCATCACACATATGCTTTACAACACCTAAGTCATGTGAAATGAATAAGTATGTTACGCCAAATTCCTCTTGTATATCTTGCATAAAGTTTAAAACCTGCGCTTGTACAGATAAATCAAGAGCAGAAACAGGTTCATCTGCAATAATTAATTTGGGGCGACATGCCATAGCACGTGCAATACCCAATCGTTGCTTTTGACCACCAGAAAATTCATGTGGATATTTATATTGGGCATCCTCTTGCATGCCAACAATCGCCAAAAGCTCGTTAATTCGTTTTCGTTCTTCCTCTTCACTTAAACGCAGGAAATTTCGAATAGGCTCTGCAATAACATCACGTATACGTTTTCTTGGATTCATACTGGAATGAGAATCTTGGAAAATCATTTGTACGTCACGATTAAATCCTGAATTACCGCTACGACGCATTTTCGTTACATCTTGTCCTTCATAGATTATTTGACCAGATGTCACTTTCTCTAAACCAATAATTGCCTTACCTGTTGTCGATTTACCACAACCTGATTCTCCAACAAGACCATAAGTTTTTCCTCTTTCAAACTCCATAGTAATGCCATCTACCGCATAAACATGATCTACAATGGTATTGAAGAAACCACCACGGATAGGATAATGTACGCATAAATCATTAATTTGCATAAAGCTCATATTATTTTCCCCCATCCTTCTTAAAGTGAAAGTCTTTCCAACACGTACAACGAACAAAATGTTCTGGTCCAACCTCATGTAATATTGGATTTTCCTCATGGGCGCTTTCGTCAATCCATGGAATACGTGCTGCAAAGCGACAACCTCCACGTGGCAAATTAAATAATGAAGGAACCATACCATGAATAACCTCTAACTTTTCATTTACCTTATGGGATTGAGGAATAGAGTTCAGTAACGAACGTGTATATGGATGTTTAGGATTTTTAAATAATTCAATAACTGGTGCTTCTTCGACAATTTGTCCAGCATACATGACTGCAACACGATCTGCTACTTCAGCTACTACACCTAAGTCATGGGTAATTAACAAAATGCCTGACTCAGTTTCTATTTGTAATTCTTTTAATAAATCTAGTATTTGCGCTTGAATCGTTACATCTAATGCCGTCGTTGGTTCATCTGCTATAATAAGAGGTGGCTTACATGCAATCGCTGTCGCTATCATTACGCGTTGTCGCATACCACCTGATAATTCATGCGGATATTGCTTATAAATACGTTCCGGGTTATGTATACCTACTTGCTGTAATAACTCCATTGCACGCTCACGGCGTTGTGCTTCATTTAAATCCGTATGGTATATAAGCGGTTCTTCAATTTGGAAACCGATTCGCTTTAACGGATTCAATGCAGCCAGTGGATCTTGGAAAATAAAACCGAAATCACTACCACGTAACTGGGTATATTGCTGCTCCGTTATATCTACCAAATTTTTACCTTTATATAATATTTCACCTTCAATTTTTGTGTTGATAGGATTATGTAACCCAACAATTGATGTAGCTAAAGTACTTTTACCACAACCTGACTCACCTACAATTGCAAGCACCTCATTTTTTCGAATGCGCAAATCAACACCATCTACTGCAGCGAAATATTCATCTGCTCGCCGAAAGCTTGTACGTAAATTATTAATCTCAATAATCATTTCATGATTATTTGTCACACGATTACCTCCCTATCAAATCAAAAGAAAAAACCAACTTACTAACACCATATTCAAATGAATTTGCTTTTGTTTATAACGGTTTACTTAATATTTCCTTTACCGCGTATTTCAATTTTCAGAAAAATCAAAACAGTTTCGTCCTTGAATATAATTTACATCTTAATTTCAAATAAATTGTTGTCATTAATAATCACTCTCATTCCCGAACTATTATTCCAACAAAAGAATTATCTGACAATTAATTGTATCATCATTTTATCTAGAAATAATATACTAAATCAAGTACATTTTTAAATTATTGTAAAAATAAATACAATTTCGACTTTACATCATCATCAAAATCATTAGAAATCGAGTTTACAATTTTTCATTATTTATTATTTCATTTCTCAACTCTCTATTATTTTAATAAAATAATTAATGTAAAATAATGGTTAATTATTAATAAAAAAACCTATTTTTTTCACTAAAAAACACAATAAAAATGCATATTTATTATTTATAAAATAAAATATATCATGAAGTACACATTTTTCATTATATTTAAATAATATTAAATCTCTGTTTTTCTTCAATAAAAATATACATACCTCTTACAAATAATTTATAATTTTTTTAATACTAATTTTTTAATCAAATTATTCTATTATTGCGAATATTCCAAATATTGTATACCTTCAAGCGGTAAATATTACGCTTAATGAATTGTTAATTATTATTTTCCGTTAAGTTGATTTATCATTTAGGAGAATTATTATTGAGAAAATTCAACTTCTTTCAGCAAATGTTTTCTGTAGCGAAAGCAAAGCGGCAGTTACAAATGTTTTCTGTAGCGACAGGTACGGGTTTAAGTTACTTTTCAGCGAGTGTACAAACATCCGCTAATAATAGAAGAATCTCAGTCTAAAAACGCCACGTCCTGTGACATTGCCGATATGACCGACATCGTGTCGACCCTCATGCAGGCCTAAGCACAAAGCCAATTCCGGATGCATTGTTTATCTGTTTTGATTCACAGTAGAGGAAGCATTCGTGATAACTAAACATATTTTACCATAATTAACAATATCCATCTAACAAAGGAGTGTCTATATTGTAAATAACAAGAAAACAATTTATCATAAAACTATAAAAGTACTACTTCCTCTTTTAAAAATATAAAAAAGAATAGGTGAAAATGTATACATATGAAGAATCGCGTAGTCCAATTACTATTTGTATTTGCAATTGCGGCAATTATGCTCATCGTCTTAAATAAGTCCGTCATTTCCTTATATACCTTAATCGGCATACTATTGCCTATCACAATTATCGGGATTTCCTTTGTTATTTTTATTGAAAACCGTTCCCCGCAAAGTACATTAGCTTGGTTTTTAGTATTAGCCATTCTCCCTGTTATCGGTGTACTACTGTACTTACTGTTCGGAAGAAGTCGCTGGAGAAGAAAGAAACATTTACAACGTTCAGAAGAGAAAAGAATGATATTCCGTGAGATTTTAGAAGGGAGAAGTTTTAACTTAGATATCTCTTCCTCTTTAAATGAAAGATCCACCTATTTGACTCAAATTATCCAAAAATTTGGCGGTGGTCCTGTTGCGAATGAGACAACAACAAAGCTCTTAACAAACGGGAATGAAACATTTTCCGAAATCCTACAAGCAATTGAAAATGCTACACATCATATTCATATTCAATACTATATTTATCGATCAGATGAAATCGGTACAACCATACGAGATGCCTTAATCAAGAAGGCAAAATCTGGCGTGATCGTACGCTTTCTTTACGATGGACTCGGCAGTAATAAATTACGCAGAAGTTTCTTACAACCAATGAAAGATGCAGGGATTGAAGTAGTTGAATTTGATTCTATTCTTTCACCTTGGCTATTAGAAACCGTCAATTATCGTAACCACCGTAAAATTGTTATTGTAGATGGGACGATTGGTTTTACAGGTGGGCTCAATGTCGGAGATGAATATCTTGGTCGTTCAAAGAAGTTTCCTATTTGGCGTGATAGTCATTTAAAAATAGAAGGAAAAGCCTTATATAAACTGCAGGCTATTTTTCTAGAAGATTTTCTGTATGCCACTAGTAGTTTAAATACGGAGTCTTGGAATCAATTTATGGATAGCACATACTTTCCTAGTCAAGGAATTCATCAAGCAGAAGGTGCCGTACAAATCGTCGCAAGTGGACCTAGCTCAGATGATACAAATATTCGAAATGCTTTATTGAAAATTATGGGCTCTGCTAAAAAGTCAATTTGGATTGCCACTCCATATTTCATTCCTGATCAGGAAACATTAACATTATTACGTTTGAGTGCGCTTTCTGGAGTAGATGTCCGCATTTTATACCCAGGAAAAGGCGATAGTATCATTAGTGATCAAGCATCCCAATCATACTTTACACCGCTTCTAAAAGCGGGTGTCTCCATTTATCGCGTTAAAGAAGCTTTTATGCACGCTAAGATTGTACTTGTTGATGATGAAGTTGCATCAATTGGTACAGCAAATATGGATATTCGTAGTTTTGAACTTAATTATGAAATCATTGCGGTCCTATATGAATCTAAAACGGTGCTAGATATTAAAAATGATTTTGAACAAGATTTTAAAGACTCCATAGAAATTACATGGGCGTCATTTCAAAAGCGAAGTATTCAAAAACGCATGCTTGAATCACTTATGCGACTCATTTCTCCGCTACTGTAAATTCGGGTGCGATTCATGATGCTATCGGCGGTTCTTGAAATTGTTATCAGCGATTTTTTTGATGTTATCAGCGATTCTTGGCATTTTATCAGCGGTTTTCTCGATGTTATCAGCGATTCTCAGCATTTTATCAGCGGTTTTCTCGATGTTATCAGCGATTCTTGGCATTTTATCAGCGATACGGAAACCACCCCCTCGTTTTGCCGAAGAGCCCTGCTTTATTTAGTTTGACATAATAGAACAACATGAAAGGGTGGTATGAAAAAATTCATACCACCCTTTTTATATCAATTATCCCTCGGCATAAATGCGTCGGGAATCGGCTTTGTGCTTAGGCCTGCACGAGGGCCGACATGAGGTCGATCATTTCGGTAATGCCACAAGACGTGGCCTTTGACCGATGCAGGTCACTTAGCCGTTATCGCATGGATGGCTAACATCCTATAAGAATGCCTTTCCGACTCCGTGACACCCGTTAAAGCTCTCCTGCTTTTAATTTTCCATGCCAGTCTTTTAAGAATGGAATATCTTCTTCTTTAATAGTGCCTGATTCATTAGCTGCTTCAATTAAATAATCAAAATTTGTTAGAGATACATATTTTATGCCTGCCTCTTCAAATGCTTGTTCAGCACGTGGAAGGTTGTATGTGTAGACGCAAACAACGCCTAGTACTTCACAGCCTGCAGCACGTAAGGCTTCCACTGCTGTAATGGATGAGCCGCCTGTAGAAACGATGTCCTCTACTACTACGACTTTTTGACCTGCTGCGTATTTTCCTTCGATTTGGTTACCACGGCCATGCTCTTTTGCTTTAGAGCGTACATAAACCATTGGTAATTCTAAAATATCACTTACCCAAGCTGCATGTGGAATGCCTGCCGTTGCTGTACCTGCTACGATTTCAGTTGTACCAAAGTTTTCTTTAATAAGAGATGCTAGACCGTTTGCTAATTGCTTACGAATTACAGGGTCAGAAATTGTCAGACGTGTATCACAGTAGATTGGAGATTTAATGCCTGATGCCCATGTAAATAGTTCTGTTGGATTTAATTCTACTGCACCTACTTTTAACATAGCGTGTGCGATTTCATTTTGTAATGTCATAGTTATGCCTCCCATAATTCACTTACGATTTTATATGCTGCTACTGGATCTTGTGCACCTGTAACGGCACGTCCAACGACGATTAATGAAGAACCGTCACGCTTTGCGCCGTCTGGTGTTGCAATGCGCTTTTGGTCGTGTGCGTCGCCACCTGCTAATCGGATACCAGGTGTCACACGTAAGAAATCTTCACCGCACACTTCAGCAATAGCTTTTGCCTCATGTACGGAGCAGACAACACCATCTAAACCAGCTTGTTTTGTTAAGCTTGCATAATGTAATACAGAGTCCTGTAAAGATAAAGCAATTTTTTGCTCTGCCTGCATTTGCTCTTCTGTTGTTGACGTCAGCTGTGTTACGGCAATTAATGCCGCACGTTCACGTCCTGCCGGAGTACCCGCTTCAAGCCCCTCAAGTGCTGCCTCCATCATTGGACGTCCGCCTGCCGCATGAACGTTGACTAAATCTACGCCTAATTTTGCTAGGCCTTTCATAGCAGAGCCCACTGTATTAGGAATATCGTGTAGCTTTAAATCAAGGAAAATATCATGGCCTAGACCTTTTACTTTTCGTACAATATCTGGCCCTTCCTGCATATATAATTCCATACCAATTTTCACAAAAAGAGGCTCGTTAAAGTGCTTTAGAAAGTTGAATACTTCTGCTTCTCCAGGAAAATCTAGTGCTAATATTGGTTTTGTATTCATAGACGATGGCTCCTTCCGATAATTTCTGAAATATGCTCCACTCCTAATTTATCGAGCTTTGCTGGTAGTTCATCAATAATAGTTGGACAAACGAAGTGATCGACAAAGTTTGCTGTTCCAACAGCAACTGCAGAAGCGCCAGCCGACATAAAGTCAATAACATCCTGTGCTTCTGTCACGCCACCCATCCCAATTATCGGAATATTGACAGCCTTATACACTTCATACACCATACGAATCGCAACTGGCTTTACTGCAGGACCAGATAAGCCGCCTGTACCATTGGCAATCACGGGCTTACCTGTACGCTCGTCTAAACGCATACCAATTAGTGTATTAATCATTGTAATGCCATCTGCACCACCCGCTTCAACAGCTTGTGCAATTTCTACGATACTCGTTACGTTAGGAGACAATTTCACGTATACTGGCACTTCAGAAACAGCTTTGACAGCTTTCACTAGCTCTCGTGCAGTTGCAGGATCTGTTCCAAATTGAATACCACCACATTTAACGTTCGGACAAGAAATATTAAGCTCTAATGCTTTCACATTTGGTGCAGTAGAAATGCGTTGCGCTACTTCTACGTAATCCGTTGTCTCTGTACCTGCAACATTTGCAATGATTGGCACATCATACGCTTCTAAAAACTTTAATTCTTCATGCATTACTTTTTCGATTCCAGGATTTTGTAAACCAATGGCATTCAACATCCCTGCTGCTGTTTCTGCTACTCGTGGCGTTGGATTGCCGGGACGTATTTCCACAGTTGTAGCTTTAATCATAATGGCGCCAAGCTTCGATAAATCATAAAGCTGTGCATATTCACGTCCAAAGCCAAAGCAACCGGATGCTGGCATTATTGGATTTTTCAAGTCTAAGCCTGGTAATTGAATGTTTAAACGACTCATAATGCCACCGTACCTTTCGGGAAAACTGGACCGTCAGAGCATACTTTGACATAGTCTTTTGCTACCTGATCTGTTGTTTTACATACGCATGCAAAGCAAGCACCAATCCCACAGCCCATACGCTCTTCAAATGATAAATAACCTTCTTTTTCTGGATAAAAGCCTTCAAGTGCTTTTAACATTGGTAGCGGACCGCAAGAATAAAAGACATCGAATTCAGGTGCTCGTGACTCTAAAACATTTGTGACAAAGCCCTTTGTTCCTTTAGAACCGTCAACCGTTACATAATGCGTTTCACCAAGGGCACTGAATTCTTTCTCATAGAAGCAAACATCTTCCGATTGGAAGCCTAGCACATGAATTGTTTTAACACCACGTGCATTCAATTGCTTGGAAAGCTCATGTAATGGAGGTACGCCAATTCCCCCACCAACTAGTAGAGCTGTACCACCCTCTTTTACAGCTTCTACAGGGAATCCATTACCGATTGGACCAAGGACATTGACAAGTTGCCCTTCACGATTTGTCGCTAACACTTTTGTTCCGCGACCTTCCGCACGATATATCATTGTAAATTCGTTGTTGTCTTTATCTATATTTGCAATACTAATTGGTCGACGTAAAAGCGGCTCCAATGAATCTGACACCTTTACATGGACAAACTGGCCAGGTGTCATATCCTGAACCAGTTCTCCATGAAGTGTCAATTCGAAAATGTTTGTCGCAATATGCTTTTGAGAGACGACCGTCATTTTCTCTTGACGAATCATATTAATGTACTACCTCCGCTTTTGGCATTTGTTCTGCTGTGAATGTCATTGATTCAATAACTCGAACCATCGCTTCCGCTGTGTCTAATGAAGTGAAGCAAGGTACGCCATTTTCTACAGACTCACGACGAATTCTGAAGCCATCGCGTGCTGGCTGCTTGCCTTTTGTTAAAGTGTTGACAACAAGTTGTGCCTCACCGTTTTGAATTAAATCGATTAATGTTTCACCTTTTGCACCGATTTTGCCAACTATATCTGTGCGTACGCCAGCCGCTTCGAACGCTTGAGCTGTACCTTCAGTTGCGACAATACGGTAGCCTACTGTTGAGAAGCGTTTTGCAAGTGCAATTGCTTCGTCTTTATCTTTATCGGACACAGTGAACAATACTGTTCCTTCTGTACGAATTTCCATACCTGCTGCAACTAAGCCTTTGTAAAGGGCTTTTTCTAATGTTGCATCTTTCCCCATTACTTCACCTGTTGATTTCATTTCAGGCCCGAGTGTAATGTCAACACGACGTAATTTAGCGAATGAGAATACTGGCACTTTAACGAAGACACCTTTTTGCTCTGGCGCTAAGCCTGTTGGGTAGCCTTGTTCTACGATTGATTTACCAAGAATCGCTTTCGTTGCAATATTTGCCATCGGAATGTTTGTAATTTTACTTAAGAACGGTACTGTACGAGATGAACGCGGGTTAACTTCGATGACAAATACTTCGCCCTGTGAAATTACATATTGAATGTTCATTAAGCCTACGATGCCAAGACCTTTTGCAAGTCGAGTTGTATAATCCACTAACGTATCTTTTTGCACTTGTGTTAATTTTTGTGGCGGATAGACAGAGATAGAGTCACCAGAGTGAACCCCTGCGCGTTCGATATGCTCCATAATACCTGGAATTAAGACATTTTCACCGTCACAAATGGCATCTACTTCAATTTCTTGACCTGTTAAGTAGCGATCTACTAATACAGGGTGATCAGGTGATGCTTCTACTGCGTTCTCCATATAGTGTTTTAATTCCTCTTGGTTGTAGACGATTTCCATCGCGCGTCCACCTAGTACGTATGAAGGACGAACTAGTACTGGGAAGCCTAGTCGGTCACTAATAGCAAGTGCTTCCTCCGTAGATACAGCTGTTTCACCTTGTGGCTGTGGAATGTCCAAGTCACGTAATGCTTGCTCGAATTTATCTCGGTTTTCTGCACGGTCGATATCTTCAAGCGTTGTACCTAGGATTTTCACCCCATTGGCAACTAATTTATCAGCTAGATTAATAGCTGTTTGACCACCGAATTGTACAACTACTCCAATTGGTTGCTCAAGGTCGATAATATGCATAACATCTTCGATTGTTAATGGCTCAAAGTATAATTTATCTGAAACCGAGAAGTCAGTAGATACTGTTTCTGGATTCGAGTTAATAATAATTGCTTCGTAGCCCGCTTCTTGAATTGCCCATACTGAATGTACTGTTGCGTAATCGAATTCAACCCCTTGACCAATGCGGATTGGACCAGAACCAAGTACAACAACTGACGGCTTATCTGATTTAATCGATTCGTTCTCATCTTCATATGTGCCATAGAAGTATGGTGTTTCAGATTCAAACTCGGCTGCACATGTATCAACCATTTTATATACAGGAATAATGCCATTTTCTTTACGATATGCATATACTTCTTCTGGTGTTGTTGCCCAAAGCTCGGCAATTTTCTTATCTGCAAAGCCTAGACGTTTTGCTGTACGTAACACATCTTTATCGTTTTTATGGTCAGCAAGTGTTTGCTCCATATCTACGATGTTTTTGAATTTATTTAAGAAGAATAAGTCAATGGCAGACCATTCATGGATTTGCTCAATTGTTACACCGCGACGCAGTGCTTCACCGATGAAGAATAGACGCTCGTCACCTGCTTTGCGGATACGTTTTTCGATCCAAGAATCAGTGTTCTCTTCTGCATGTTTCAGCTCTAAGTGAACTTGGCCTGTTTCAAGTGAGCGCACTGCTTTAAGCATAGCTTCCTCAAATGTACGACCAAGTGCCATTACTTCACCAGTCGCTTTCATTTGTGTACCTAGATTACGCTTTGCTGATTCGAATTTATCGAACGGCCAACGTGGAATTTTCGCCACGATGTAGTCTAGAGCTGGCTCGAAGCAAGCATACGTAGAACCTGTTACTGGGTTTTTGATTTCATCTAATGTTAAACCAACTGCGATTTTTGCTGCTAGCTTTGCAATTGGATAGCCTGTTGCCTTTGATGCTAACGCTGATGAACGTGATACACGAGGGTTTACTTCGATTACATAGTAATTAAAGCTATATGGGTCAAGCGCTAACTGTACGTTACAGCCACCTTCAATTTTTAGTGCTCGGATAATATCTAATGAAATATTACGTAGCATTTGGTTTTCTCGATCTGAAAGTGTTTGTGTAGGTGCCACTACGATAGAGTCACCTGTATGAATACCAACTGGGTCAACGTTTTCCATGTTACATACAACGATAGCGTTGTCGGCAGCATCACGCATTACCTCATATTCGATTTCTTTATAACCAGCGATTGATTTTTCTAGTAAACATTGTGTTACTGGAGAATATTTTAGACCTGATGTCACGATCTCCTCTAAATCTTGATCGTTGTAGCAAATACCGCCGCCTGTTCCACCAAGTGTGAAGGCAGGGCGAACGATTACTGGGTAGCCAATTTTCGCTACAAAGTTTTTCGCCTCGTCTAAGTTATGAATAATATCTGATTCAGGTACTGGAGCACCTAGCTCATACATTAAATTACGGAATAGATCGCGGTCTTCTGCTTTATGGATCGCTTCTAATTTTGTACCAAGAATTTCAATATCTAGCTCATCTAGAATTCCTGATTTATCTAATTCAATCGCCATATTTAAACCAGTTTGACCACCAAGTGTTGGTAGGATAGCATCTGGACGCTCTTTACGTAAAATACGTGAAACAAACTCCAGTGTAATTGGCTCAATATATACTTTGTCGGCAATTTCTGTATCTGTCATTATTGTTGCAGGGTTTGAGTTTATTAAGATAACGCGATAGCCTTCTTCTTTTAAAGAAAGACAAGCTTGTGTTCCTGCGTAGTCAAATTCTGCTGCTTGTCCGATCACGATTGGACCTGATCCGATTACTAAAATAGTTTCAATATCTGTACGTTTAGGCATGTTGTTTCCCCTTCCCTGCTTCTACTTCCATCATTTCGATAAATTCATCAAATAGGTGATTTGAATCCTCTGGACCCGGTGATGCTTCTGGGTGATATTGCACCGTGAAGATTGGATATTTCTTGTGACGTACACCTTCACAAGTACTATCATTTAATGCGATATGCGTTATTTCTAAATCTGTATCTTTTAATGAATCGATGTCAATCGCATAACCATGGTTTTGAGATGTTAAATCTGTACGACCAGTGCGTAAATCTTTTACCGGATGGTTACCACCTCGGTGACCGAATGGTAATTTAAAGCTTTGTGCACCACATGCTAGCGAGAAGATTTGGTGACCTAAGCAAATACCGAACATTGGCACTTTTCCGATTAAATTGCGTACAGTTTCAATGCCTTCTACTACGTCTTGAGGGTTACCTGGACCGTTTGACAGCATAATGCCATCTGGATGCCATGCTAAAATTTCTTCTGCCGGTGTATTGTAAGGGACTACAAGCACATCGCAATCACGTTTGTTTAACTCACGAAGAATACCGTGCTTCATACCGTAATCAATTAATACTACTCGTTTGCCACGACCTGGTGATGGGTAGGCTGCTTTCGGTGATACTTCACGAACATGATGTGTAATCGTTGGTGTTGCCTGTAATTTTGCTACGACTTCATCCACATTCACTTCTTCATCAGCCGCTGTTAAAATAGCCTTTACTGACCCTTTACTGCGAATAATGCGTGTTAATTTTCGAGTATCAATTCCTTCAATCCCCGGAATATCCTTTGCAGTTAAATACTCATCTACCGTTAAATCACAACGGAAGTTTGAAGGTGTTTTTGCTAATTCACGAACTACAAATCCACGAATAGCTGGTGTGATCGATTCAAAGTCATCACGGTTAATACCGTAATTCCCGATTAAAGGGTAAGTTAACGTTACGATTTGTCCGTAGAATGAAGGATCTGAAATTGTTTCCTGATAACCTGTCATTCCTGTTGTGAATACAACCTCACCTTGCGAAGCTCGCTCACTACCGAACGCTGTGCCTGTAAATACTGTGCCATCTTCTAAAATAAGTAAACGTTTTTTCATTACTCTGCCTCCTGGTATACGATATTGCCTTCAAAAATTGTTAGGACCGGCCACCCTTTTGCAACCCAACCATTGAATGGTGTATTGCGTCCTTTTGATACAAAGCCCTCTGCATCAATCGTTTGCTCTTTATTTAAATCTATTAAAATCATATCTGCTGAAGCTCCAACTTCTAATGTGCCATATGGTAGATCAAAAATTTGAGCTGCCTTGACAGACATCCAGTCAATCAACTGTTTTAAAGTCCATTTCCCTGTTTCTACAAACTGCGTGTAAAGCAGTGGGAATGCTGTTTCAAAGCCTACAATGCCAAATGGTGCACCAACCATACCACAGCATTTTTCTTCTACTGTATGTGGAGCATGGTCTGTAGCGATACAATCGATTGTGCCGTCTAGCATAGCTGAGTGAAGTGAGTCTTTATCATCTGCTCCACGTAATGGAGGATTCATTTTCCAGTTCGCATCATCTGATGGGATATCCATTTCTTCAAGTAATAAATGATGTGGGCAAACTTCTGCAGTGACACGAATACCCGCTGCCTTCGCGTCACGTACTGCACGTACAGATTCCTTCGTAGATACGTGACATACGTGGTAGCGTGCTCCAGCTGCTTCTGCCAGTAGAACATCTCGTGCAATTTGAACAGATTCACAAATCGATGGAATTCCTGGTAAACCAAGCTCTTGATTACGCTTCCCTTCATGCATCACCCCTTCGTAAATTAATGAGTTATCTTCGCAGTGTGCTACAACTACCATATCGTGCTGTGCGGCATCCTTCATTTGCTCATACATTGTGGATGCAAGCTGGATACCAACACCATCGTCTGAAAATGCGACAGCCCCATGTGCTTTTAATTCTTCAATACTTGTACGAACCTCACCTGAGATATCTTTTGTTAATGAGCCATATGGAAGTACTCGAATAACTGCACTTTCTTTAATAAGACCGTTAATCAACTGCATATTTTCTACTGAATCTGGCACTGGTTTTGTATTTGGCATCGCACAAATTGTTGTAAAGCCACCTTTTGCTGCTGATGCTGACCCTGTAGCAATTGTTTCTTTATGTTCAAAGCCTGGCTCACGTAAATGTGTATGTACATCAACAAAGCCTGGTGCAACAACTAAACCATTTCCTTCGATCATTTCTGCGCCTACTACATTTACGTTTTGACCTATTGCCGTAATTTTGCCATCCGCCATAGCGATATTTACTGTTTGTAACTCGCCTTGTTCATTTAGCATTTGTACATTTTGAAGAATCTTTGTCATGTTACTCTCTCCCCTTTAATATTGTTTCAACAATAGCCATCCGTGTATAGACACCGTTACGAACCTGCGCGAAAATTCTAGAACGCTCGCATTCTACTAGCTCTGACGCAATTTCTACATCACGATTGACCGGTGCTGGATGCATAATAATTGCCTTTTCTTTCATTTGTTTCTCACGTTCAATTGTTAAACCGTACTCTTCATGATAGCTCTCTTTTGAGAAGCTTTTATTTACCTTATGGCGTTCATGCTGTACACGAAGTAACATAATCACATCGCTTATTTCGATTAAATCATCCCAAGAATGATGTGCTTCGAAACTGCCTTGCCACTCTTCTGGACAAAGGAAATGAACATTTGCCCCTAAGCGCTGTAACGCTAATGCATTCGATTTCGCTACACGGCTATGGCATATATCTCCAGCAATTGTAACATTCAACCCTTCAAAAGAACCAAACTCTTTTTTGATCGTATAAAGATCTAATAATGATTGAGACGGATGCTGACCAGTGCCGTCACCTCCATTAATGATCGACACATTGATATCTTCAAGTAGTTCATTGTAATACGCATCTTCCTTTGCGCGAATGACTACTGCATCCATGCCAATCATTTCTAGCGTCTTTACCGTATCGTACAATGTCTCCCCTTTAGAGACGCTCGAAAAGCTTCCATCAAATGGGATAACGATACAACCAACTTTGCGCTCTGCCATTTCAAAGCTTGTTTTCGTGCGTGTACTTGGTTCAAAAAATAAATTTGCGACGTTGTATGGGCGAGATAATGATGAAGTTTCACCATTCTCAAAAGCTTGCGCACGATCTAGAATGTGGTTAATTTCTTCAATTGTTAAATGTTCCATCGATAATAAGTTTTTCATCATGTACCTCCATTGGGTTGTGTTTCATGAACGTTATGTATAACTAACGTTTTATAAAATCAATTTCGCCTTGGCGTAATTGCGTCTGGATCTTGAATTGTGCTCAAGCCTGCACGATGCAGGTCAGTTAGCCGTTTTCGCAGGATGCGAAGGTTTTAGGCTAACATCCTTTATTCATTCCTTTCAAAATCCGTGACATCCGCCGGAGGCTTTATCTTCATTCATCTCACCTTCAAAGGTAGGATGAATGAAGATAATAAAAGCCTCGTTGATGTCATCAACGAGGCATAAGGAGGCGCGACAAACTACAGCAGGATACACTCCTACTTTTAGCCTGTCTACAACTTCCCTTTTTTTGCCTCTCTGGACAATTCATTAAAAGGTACTTCTATGAATTTTTATTTTGATTGTACGGTACTGGTATTTCCGCTTCTTTTTTACCTGGTAGGATGGCATTTAAAAGAACACCGATAATCGCTGCTAATGCCATACCTTCGATACTTAGTGATTCTGAAATAACGAACTTCGCACCACCGATGCCAATGACTAAAATAACAGAGGCGATGACCAAGTTACGACTATTTCCAAAGTCGATATGATTATCAACTAACATTCGTAATCCACTTGCTGCAATGATACCGAAAAGCAAGATGGAAACCCCACCAAGTACAGCTGTTGGAATCGTTGCAATCACTGCCATTGCTTTCCCGAAGAATGATAGTAAAATTGCTACGACTGCTGCACCTGCAATGACATACACACTGTAAACACGTGTGATAGCAAGAACACCGATATTTTCACCGTAAGTTGTTTTCGGTGGACCACCGATTAATGAACTTATAAATGTTCCAATTCCATCACCTAAAAGTGAACGGTGTAAGCCTGGCTCTTTAATATAATCTCGATTAACAACTTTCCCTAATACTAACTGGTGACCAATATGCTCTGAAATAGTTACGATAACGATTGGCACCATTGTTAGTAGTAGCTTAGTTGTGATTTCAAAGTTATAGTGAACACCTGGGATTAAAAAATCAGGCTTTGCAAAGAAATCTGCTTTGGCAATTGGTGAATAATCTACAATTCCGATCATCATTGAGTAAATATATCCCACGATTAAGCCAATTAAGATTGGCATTGTGCTTAAAATGCCTCTAAAGAAAATCGTGAAAATAATAGCTGTAAATAATGTCACTAACGCTGCTGAGAAGTGTAAAAAGCTATATTTACCATCTACATTCATCGCCATATTTACCGCTGTCCCTGATAACCCAAGACCAATTACCATAATGACAGGTCCTACTACAATCGGCGGTAAAATTTTCATAATCCATTTGTAGCCGCTTTTCCAGATGATTAGGGATACGATTCCATATGTAATCCCGACTGCCATTGCACCAATCATCGCATGACCTGGATTTACACTTGAACCATCTTTATTTAAACCACCTGCGGCAAGTAAAATTGGGGCGATAAAAGCAAAGGATGAACCTAAATATGCTGGCACTTGAAATTTCGTAATTAATAAGAAGAACAGTGTAGCAATTCCACTTGTTAAAAGGGCAATCGCTGGACTAAGACCAACCAACTGAGGAACTAAGATCGTTGACCCAAACATGGCAAACATGTGCTGGAAACTTAATGTCACTAGTTGGACTGGGGTCGGTTTATCTTTAATATCTAATACTGCATTTGACATAAGGTTTCCTCACTTTATAGTTAGTCTTCTTTAAAAATGATGACGCAATCTTCTCCGTCTACCTCTTGTAAATTTACGACAATACGCTCAGCGCCAGATGTTGGTACATTTTTGCCAACATAATCAGCTCTTATTGGTAGTTCTCTATGACCTCTATCGATCAGTACTGCAAGTTGAATTTGTGAAGGTCGCCCTAAATCCATTACTGCATCAAGTGCTGCGCGTACTGTACGTCCTGTGTAAAGTACATCATCGACTAAAATAATTTTTTGATTAACGACCACATCATCAATATCTACTTGTTCAACATGTGCCTGTTCATTATCATGCTTTGTCGTTAAATCATCTCGATAAAGGGTGATGTCTAGCTCCCCTGTACGGATCGGTTTACCTTCAATTTTTTCAATTCGTTCTGCAAGACGTCTTGCAAGAAAGGCACCTCGTGTTTTAATACCAACTAAAATACACTCATCGATTCCTTTATTGCGTTCAATAATTTCGTGTGCAATGCGTGTTAACGCTCTTGCCATAGATGGGCCATCTAATAACTCATTTTGTGCCATGTTAGTTTCCTCCTCTCTTTTATCTATTGTTGGCCATGTGTCCATAAAAAAACCTCTCAAGGCGAATGGCCTGAGAGGGTTATATACGTGTTTAAATAGTATGTTGAAAAATTTGCAGCACAAATTTTTTACAACACATTCACATGTACCTTCTCAGCCTCTCTGGACTGTCATTAAAGGTGAATATTTAGTTAAGTTGTTCATTCACTTTCGTTAGTATAGACCTTCTTTTACTATACGTCAATGCCTATTTCTTAAATCATTTAATAATTGTTCATAATCAGCAGGAATTGGTGCTTCAAACTGCAAATATTCACCTGATGTAGGATGATCAAAGCCTAATACACCCGCGTGTAATACTTGTCCACCAAAGTCGATTGTCTTTTTCGGTCCATATTTTGGGTCACCAACAAGTGGGAATCCAATATATTTCATATGCACACGAATCTGATGAGTTCGTCCCGTTTCTAAGCGACATTCTACAAGCGTGTATTCACCAAAGCGTTCGATAACTTGGAAGTGAGTTACTGCATGCTTCCCTTTATCGACAACTGCTTGTTTTTGACGATCTTTTTGATCGCGACCAATCGGTGCATCAATAGTGCCTTTGTCATGTGCAATGTGCCCGTGAACTAGCGCAGTATATTTACGTGTCACTGTTTTATTGACTAACTGATTCACTAACGATTCATGAGCTGCATCATTTTTAGCAACCATTAATAATCCTGATGTATCTTTATCGATACGGTGAACAATTCCTGGTCGCATAATACCATTAATGCCCGATAAATCCTTGCAATGATACATTAAGCCGTTTACAAGCGTACCCGTCAAATGTCCAGGTGCTGGATGGACAACCATGCCCTTTGGTTTATTCACAACAAGGACATCTGCATCTTCATAAACAATATCAAGGTCTAAGTTTTCAGCAATAACATCTAATGGCTCTGCTTCGGGTACATCAATCTCTATAATATCCCCTATTTTCACCTTATACTTCGCCTTAATAGTCTCTCCATTTACTTTGACAATACCCTCAGTAATCCAATTCCCGATTTGTGTACGCGACCATTCTGATTGCACACCCGAAAGCGCCTTATCAATGCGCTCTCCCTGTTGTTGTTCTTCCATTGTATATGATACTTGCGTCATTCTTTCACCTGTTTCTTTCCTTTTTTATCTTCAACGATTAAGCCAATCATTAATATCACTACCGCCATTGTTAAAGCAGCATCTGCAATATTGAAGATTGGGAAATCATAATTAATTACTGGAATTAAGACATTTACAAAATCGACCACTTCACCTCTAAAGATACGGTCAATAAAATTACCTACAGCTCCACCTAATAAAAACATTAAGCCTACTTGAAAAATAGGTTTACCTTTAGCCTCTTTATGATAAAAGTACAGGATCGCACAAATAACGCCTATCGTGACAATGCTAAATAACCACATTTGTCCTTCTAAAATTCCCCATGCCGCTCCTCTATTTCGATGAGACAATATCCCAAACCACGGATCCCATACTGAAATTCGTTCGCCAAACTCCATATTTTTCACAATTAGCCATTTTGTCCACTGATCTAAAATAACTACGAATGCGGCCAATCCATAATATTTATACACAGACACTCCTCCGTTCGCTCAACATCTAACCTATTCTACCATAACAGCCCATCTCAGAATAACTAATATAGCATGAAAATATGGATCAATACCATTGTGTGGAGGGATTTTCGTTCCTACTGGGCGCTTTCCTGCGGATATTTTGTGTGCTGTCCGCTGCTTTGGCTACTCTATCCACGACTTTGGCTGCTCTATCCGTCGTTTCGGCTCTTCTTTCCGTCACTCTGGTTTTCATCTGTCGCTTTGGCTCTTCTTTCCGTCGCTTTGGACTCTCTATCCGTCGCTTCTTCCGTTCTTTCCGTCGCTTTGATTTTCATCCTTCGCTCTCGGCCTCAAAAAAAACGCAAGCCCCCATTACCAAGGAGACTTGCGTTATTCATTACATAGAATGTAGATTCTTATTTTTAGTTTGCATTATTATTGTTTATTTTAAACGTAATACTTTTCTACAACTTCTGCACAACGCGCACACACAGTTGGTTGTGCTTCATTTGAACCGACTGATTCAGAAATAGACCAGCAACGCTCACATTTTTCACCTGTTGCTTTTTCTACAACAATCGATGCATGCTCTAGAGCTAATGCATCTGCAGGTGCAGCTTCAATTGACGCTACTTCAAAAGCAGAAACGATTGAAAGTTGTGCAAAATCAATGCTTGCATCATTTAATAATGCTGCCACATCTTCTTTCGCATAAACTGTCACTTTTGCTTCAAGTGATTTACCAATTGTTTTTGCATTACGAGCTTCCTCTAATGCTTTTAAAATATCGTCACGAACATCAATAATTTTCACCCATTTTGCACGTAGACTTTCGAAGTTTGCATGTTCATCTACCTCTGGGAAGTCTGTTAATTGTACAGATACCTCTTCTACAACACCTTGAGCATGTAAGTAAGACCACATCTCGTCACTTGTATGAGGAATAATAGGTGACATTACTTTTACTAATGTCATTAATGTATCATAAATAACTGTTTGCATTGCACGGCGATCTTTGTTGTCATGGCCTTCGATGTACACAACATCTTTTGCAATATCTAAATAGAATGAAGATAGTTCTACTGCAACAAAGTTATTCACTGCATGATACACAGCTGCGAAATCATAGCGATCAAATGCAGCACGTACAGTTTTTAATACATCCTGTAGACGCATATAAACGTACTGATCCATTTCACGAAGATCCTCATATGCTACTCGATCTTTCGTTGCATCGAAATCAGCTACATTTCCATGTAAGAAACGGAATGTGTTACGGATTTTTCGATAAACCTCAGATACTTGCTTCAACATATCCATTGAGATACGAACATCGGCTGTATAATCTACAGAAGCAACCCATAAACGAAGAATATCTGCTCCATATTGATCCATAACTTTTTTCGGGATAATTACATTCCCTAAAGATTTACTCATCTTACGACCTTCACCATCTAGCACGAAACCATGAGTTAATAGTCCCTTATATGGTGCATAGCCATTAGTAGCTACAGAAGTAATTAATGATGAGTTAAACCATCCACGGTGTTGGTCAGAACCCTCTAAATATAAATCAGCTGGATACTTCATACCACGTTCTACTAGCACACCTTGGTGAGAAGAACCTGAGTCAAACCAAACGTCCATAATATCGTTTTCTTTTGTAAATTCACCATTCGGGCTACCAGCGTGTGTGAAGCCTTCAGGTAATAATTCTTTCGCTGTTTTTTGGAACCAAATATTTGACCCATGCTCACGGAATAATGCAGAGATATGGGCAATTGTTTCTGGTGTAATAATTGGTTCGCCATTTTCAGCATAGAAAATTGGAATTGGCACACCCCATGCACGTTGACGTGAAATTACCCAGTCTCCACGGTCACGAATCATATTATAAAGACGAGTTTCACCCCAAGCAGGTGTAAATGTTGTTGATTTTACAGCGTCTAGTAACTCATCACGGAATGCATCAACTGACGCAAACCATTGTGGTGTTGCACGATAAATAACTGGTTTTTTCGTACGCCAGTCATGTGGATATGAGTGTGTAAAGAAGTTAAGCTTTTCTAAAGCGCCTACTTCTTTTAATTTTTCTGTAACCAATTTGTTTGCATCATTGTAGAATATACCTTCAAAACCAGGTGCTTCATCTGTATAGCAACCGCTATTATCAACAGGGCTAAGAATAGGTAGACCGTATTGTTTACTAATATGATAGTCATCTTCCCCGTGTCCTGGTGCTGTATGAACACAGCCGGTACCCGCTTCAGCAGTTACGTGCTCTCCAACCATTACAAGAGATTCACGGTCATAGAATGGATGCTGTGCAACAATTCGGTCTAATGCTTCACCTTTAACTTCTTGAACAACTTCATACACTTCCCATTCAAGTACGTTAGCAACTGTTTCTAATAATTCTTTTGCAATGATGAATTTTTTATCTGCAACTGCAACAACTACATAGATAAATTCAGGGTTTACAGAAATCCCTAAGTTCGCTGGAATCGTCCAAGGTGTTGTTGTCCAAATGATCATTTTAGCGTCTGCTGGGACAACACCTTTAGCATCTTTTAGCGCAAAGCTTACATAAATAGAAGCCGATTTAACATCTTTATATTCAATCTCAGCTTCTGCAAGTGCAGATTCAGATGATGGAGACCAGTAAACTGGTTTTAAACCTTTATAAATATAGCCTTTTTCAGCCATCTTACCGAAAACTTCAATTTGACGTGCTTCAAATTCAGGCTTTAATGTAATATATGGATTTTCCCAATCACCACGAACACCTAAACGGCGGAATTGTGTACGTTGGTTGTCGATTTGCTCGTAAGCATACTCTTCACATAATTTACGGAATTCAGCAACAGACATTTCTTTGCGCTTTACACCTTTGTTCGTAAGTGCTTGCTCAATTGGTAAACCATGAGTATCCCAGCCTGGAATATAGTTTACATGGTAGCCAGTCATAGAACGATGACGTGTAATCATATCTTTCAGCACTTTGTTTAATGCATGGCCGATATGGATATCACCATTTGCATATGGAGGTCCATCATGTAATACATACTCAGGGTAACCTTTAGTACGCTCCATCTGTAATTTATTAATGTCCATTTCATCCCATTTTTCTTGCATCTTCGGTTCATTTGCCGGTAAATTTCCACGCATTGGGAAATCTGTTTTTGGCATTAATAAAGTATCTTTGTACTCAACCATTTTTCAATTCCTCCTTTATGTTTACAAACAAAGAACATATGCAATTAGGCGCTCATTCACATACGACAATTATTAGACTCATCACCATAACGCAGGGTTGATTCCACTCCGACTTGGCGCTTTCTAGAGGGTGTGCATGATAATTTATATTCACGGCATACGTTTTGAGAAATGCTATCCCTAAGTTTTAGTTATTAGCAAAATCAATACTTTTCAATAACGAAAGTATAGAGCCACACGACTAAAAATGGAAGCCTTCCGCCATTTGAACATAAAAAAAGCCCCTCAATCCCTCAAAGGGACGAGAAGCTTATACTCGCGGTACCACCCTAATTGTAGCACAAAATCGTACTACCACTCTTAAAGCACATTAACGTTGTGCATCACGAAATAACTTACTGCATTCAGTTATTTTAGCTCAGAAGTGATGTTCATTGTTATTTGCTGTTCGGGCTCACACTATCCCCAAATCGCTTAACTACGCCTAACAAATACTGTCTTCGTCTCTGCCTATTTTGCATATGTGTTCAAAATAATTACTATTACATTAGTATATGAAAATCATACAATCACGTCAAGTTTCACTTATTGCTACCTACTATAGGATTAAACTTGATCAGCTTCCTGTGCTTCTTCAACAGATACTTGAATTTCAGTAAGGTCAATATCATATTGTAGCAAATGGTCCCAATCGTCAGCATTTAATAAATCCAGCTGTGCTTCTACAAGCATTTTAAAACGATTACGGAATACCTTTGATTGCTTTTTCAGCTCATCAATTTCAATTGTCACCTTTCGAGCCTTTGTTAAAGCCTCATTGATAATACGATCAGCATTTTTTTCTGCTTCCTTCACAATGAGTTTAGCCTCTTTTTGAGAATTTCTTCGTACTTCATCAGCTGCTTCTTGTGCAACAACAATTGATTTTTGTAACGTTTCCTCTAATGAGTTAAAATGTCTCGCTTGTTCTAAGGAAATTTCTAGTTGTCTGTCTACTTCCTTTTTTTCACGTAACAAAATTTCATAGTCTTTGATAATTTGATCTAAAAATTCATTTACTTCATCTTCAGCATAACCTCTGAAAGATTTAGTAAACTCCTTATTATGTATATCAATAGGTGATAATGGCATACGATCCTTCTCTCCTTTACATGTACATTCGTACTTTCTATTATACAATTGTTCCAACAACTTAGCAGTAAAAATTAATGGAATTCACTTGATTTTTAGCTTTTTTGGGTCAATCGACCGATTTGTAAACGAATTTTATCTTTTTTTGTACGACCTTCAGTCATCATCATTTTTATTCGACCGCTTCCACGTACAGATAAAATATCTCCTTCTTGTAATTCAAAAGCAACTGAATCTCGTTCAGTCCAATTGACACGTACCTTTTTACCTGTAATTAATGCTTGTGCCTTCTGGCGAGAAATTTTTAAAATCGTTGAAATAATCACATCTAAACGCATAGAAGAAACAGTATGAGATTCTTCTAGCCACTCATCCTCGTTTTGAAGCAATGGCTCCGTCTCTTTAATCGATTCTACATGTACCTTTACCTTGCCAATGCCTGTTAAATGTAAGCGTACATATTCAGCCACCTCAATCGCTACTACAAATTGTACATGATGGTCACTGACACGAATATCACCGAATTTGCCACGATCCAATCCTAAAGATAACAAAGCTCCAAGGACATCTGGATGGCTTAATTGGACAAATTTCACAGGATATTGAATCGTAAATACTGTAAGCTGAAAATCTTCCTCCATAGGCTCATAATAAGTAGGATAAATCAGCATGCGTTGTCTTTCTGCTTCATCAAAGAGCCCAGAACTAGCTGTTTTTAATGTATCATACTGCCCAATTATCGATGCTACAATAAAGCGCTGTCGAGGATCTAGAAAATCAGTAAGCTTTGGAGCATATCGATCCTCTACCTCATGCTGCCAGCCCACAACTTGTTCAATGAAAGGCTGTTCATCTTTCCTAAAATGCTGTATTAAATGCTCCATATAACTTCACCTCTATTATGACTCTTTTATTTGTACAATTTCATTGGTATTTTAAGGCAAAACGGGGTTAATTTCCGTTCTTGGGCATCCGACGAGCCGATTCGCACAGGGTCTTGCTGCACCTGCTGAGGAGTTCTAGGGATCACCACTAAATATTGTTTAAATTTAGTATTCCCCATAAATAAAAAATCCCCACCGTTCGTGAGGATTTCTTTTATTAAAACATAAAGTATATTTTTTGAATAACAATAAAAAGCCCATTTTTAATAAAATTAAGTAAAAAAATCGCCACAATCGGTGATATGTCAATCATCCCAATCGGAGGGATAAATTTCCTAAAAATACCCAAATAAGGCTCACATACTATTTTAAGGAAACGGCCAATTGCTGAATCTTGTACAGCAGGCACCCATGACATTAAAACATATCCAACTAACATATAAGAATACACGTTAAATGCTAATGATATATAACTTAGAATTATCCATAAATCCATATAAACTACAATCCTCGCTATTAATTATCGTCTAAAATAAAATTTGAAATTTCGCCAGACACTTCTACATTATCAGGTGTGCATAGGAAAATGTCTTTACCGATTCTTTGGATATCACCGCTAAGTGCATAAACTGTGCCACTTAAAAAATCAATAATTCGTACACCTTGCTCTCGCTCAATACGTTGTAAATTGACGATCGTTGCACGCTTATTTTTCAAGTGTTCAGCAATATCCTGTGCTTCGGCATAAACTCTAGGTTCAACTAAGATAACTTTTGCACCTTTAGAATTCATTGCTGCCTGCAAACTTACTATGTTGTTTGTAGGTGTTGTACTTTGTGGAAAAATTTCCTGAACTTGTGCTTTACGCTCCTTCATAACTTTTTTAGGCTTCGCAGATTGAATCTGTTGCTGTTGTTGTACGGGTTGTTGCTGTTGAATAGGAGCTTGCGTGATTTCTTCTTCTAGTTCTTCCTCAAGATAAAAGAAATTTTTAATTTTATTTTTCATGCTCATCCTGTTCCCTTCTTTCATATCCAACAAGAGCCGTTCCAACTCGAACAAATGTAGCCCCTTCTTCTACCGCAATTTCAAAGTCATTAGACATGCCCATTGATAACTCGGTACAAGGAGCGTGCGCGAATCCTTGCTCGGCTATTTGCTGTTGACATTGTTTTAATTGCTTAAAAACAGAGCGAATAATTGTATCCTCATCTGTGTTTGGTGCCATTGTCATTAAACCAACAATTTGAATTTTTGTAAAATCCTTTAATGATTCAATAAAAGGCAGGACTTCTTCAATCGATAAACCATGTTTTGCTTCCTCGCCAGATACATTAACTTGTACAAAACATTTGACAGGTTTGTCTGCTCTTTTTTCAATTTCCTGTGCTAAACTCAAACGATCTAATGAATGTAAAAAATCAATACTGTCAATAACTTGTCTGACCTTACGGGTTTGTAAAGACCCGATATAATGCCAATGTACATCAGCTTGAATCGTTTCAATTTTACGATTTAAGCCTTCAGGACGGTTCTCACCTAAATGTATAAGCCCTGCATCAATTGCTTCTTGTGTTCTTTCTACAGAAACTTCTTTTGTCACTGCAATAACTTGGACTTTTTCCGTTTCACGATTTGCACGTTTTTTTGCTGTTTGTATAAGATCATTAATTTTCTTCAAATTTACTAAGATTTTTGTCACTGTTTTTCCCAACTTTACAACAATAGTTTCTTTTATTGTAACAAGCAATGCTTGAATTATCAATGAATAGCCTGGACTATGTGAAAGTACTTATACCCTGCCTATGCTTTAAAATTGCTTAATTTGTATAAATATTTTTCTCTTTAGGATAGTGCTTTTACTAAAATTACATCTTTCCCCACTACAAGTACATCTTTCATATACACTTTCCTAACAGATTCTTCTCCGCGAAAAAAGCCTAGATATTTACGGGGTTCTGCAATCATAAAAGCCGTTACATAGCCTGTTTCTTTGGAAACTTCTGCATCTACCACAAATCCTAAAAAGCGTCCATTGCCTGCTTCAATAACTTCTTTTTGCTGTAACATCGAGAAACGCATTTTATCCCTCCCTAAATCAATTACTCACAACATCGTTTTATCTCAATAAACTATGTTTTCTATATATATTTATGTGTTTATTGTTGTTTAAATGAAAATGAAATGATTAACGAATCTCTCTTTGGCAAAAAGAAGAGGTGATTTCCGTTCCAGGCTACTCGCTTTGTCGCTGACGCTTCGCTTTCGCGCAGAGCTTCCTGTGGGCGAGCGTCGAGCCGCTTCCTCCGCTTCGTTGCTGCCGCTACGCTTTCGCACAGAAAACATTCGCTCCGTCCAGGGTCTCGACTGTCTCGCTTTCCCACGGGAGTCGAGTAGCCTTCCACTCCAATCAGCGATAGCGTAGAAATTCAATAGTGGACGCTATAACAACATACCTTAAGTTAACACTTCGTCTTCGCACGGAAAACATTAGACAAAACCCTTTTGCTAAAGTAACGTTTTATCACTTAAATTATAGCGATTGGATAAGGATACATGCTATATGAATTGGTTGATTGGAGTGGAGACTGGGCGACCTTGGGGATCAGCGATATAGAGGAACGAAGGCTAAAAGCATCACGTCCTGTGATAACGCCTTCGTGACCAACATCCTGTTGGCCCGAGACCCTGGAGCGAGCAACGCGAGTGAAGCGGCTCATCGGACGCCCCCAGGAAAGCACCCAGTCGGAACGGAAATCAATCCCTCATTTTGCCGAGGAGCCCTACTTAATTTATACCATTGATATAAATTAAAATGCGCACCGAGAATTCAGGTGCGCATTGTTTTTTTACTTATAATCTTTCTGCATTGTTTCAATTGCATTTTTTTCTAGACGTGAAATTTGCGCTTGAGAAATCCCCAATTCTTTTGCAATTTCAGTTTGTGTCTCACCGTAATAAAAACGCTTTGCAACAATCATTTGTTGACGATCATCTAACTTTTGCAAACTTTCCTTTACTGACACGTAGGCAACCCATTGATCTTCCGATACATCATCATCACGTAATTGGTCCATCATATAAACAGCGTCTCCACCGTCTGAATAAATGGGTTCCTGTAAGGAAACTGGGTCTTGAATGGCATCTAAAGCAAATAAAACATCTTCCTTTTTCATGTCAATCATTTCAGCAATTTCTTCAATTGTTGGCTCTCGTAAATTATCGGTTATCCATTGTTCTTTTGCCTGCATTGCTTTATATGCAATATCTCTTAAAGAACGAGAAACGCGCAATGCATGATGATCACGCAGATGGCGACGAATTTCACCAATGATCATTGGAACAGCATATGTTGAAAAACGTACATTATGTTTCAAATCAAAATGATCAATAGCTTTCATGAGGCCAATACAGCCTACCTGAAATAAATCATCTGCCTGTTCACCCCTGTAGGCAAATCTACCGACTATACTGAGCACTAACCTTAAATTGCACATTACAAGCTCTTCCCTAATCTCATTTTCTCCAGCTTGTAAACGAATGAATAGTTCTTTCATTTCCTCGTGCTTTAAAATTGGCAAAGTCGATGTATCTAAGCCGCAAAGATCTACTTTAGTTCGCATATTCGATTCCTCCGGATGTTATTCTCTGACTAAACCGTTACATCAGTTTGTCCGAGAGAAACGAGAATATGCACAAAAGCTAAGACCAATTTTAGGTAGGTTAAATTTCCCTCCCTAAGATATTGGCTGATTCAGATTTTCACGTAAATCTTGAATAATTTTCTTCTCTAATCGGGAAATATAGGATTGCGAAATACCTAAATGATCAGCAACTTCTTTTTGAGTCATTTCAATTTTTCCATTGAGGCCAAATCGGCATTCCATAATATATCTTTCACGCGCACCTAGTAAATTAATGGCATGAAACATATGTTGACGCTCAATTTTCTTCTCTACATTGTCTAAAATAATATGCTCTTCAGTTCCTAAAATATCAGACAATAACAACTCGTTTCCATCAGCATCGGAGTTTAATGGTTCATCTAGTGAAACTTCACCCTTCATGCGACTTGTTTTACGTAAATGCATCAAAATCTCATTTTCAATACAACGAGATGCGTATGTGGCAAGCTTAATATTTTTATCTGTATTGAACGTTTCAATCGCCTTTATTAAACCGATTGAGCCAATACTTATTAAATCCTCAATCGGCGTTCCCGTATTATCAAAACGTCTAGCAATATAAACAACAAGACGTAAATTACGTTCAATTAGTGTATCTCTAGCTCGTAAATCACCATTCATAAAGGATGCAATGACTGTAACTTCTTCTTCTCGACTTAATGGCACTGGCAATGAATCATTTCCCCCTATATAGTACGTTTCACGACTCCGAAACTTACTCCAAAATTTTTTCAAGCTAGCAAGTAGCCTAAGAAGCAATAGTTCTCCCCCTCTATGAGTTATTTGAAAGCGCTGAAAAATGCAAAATTGCTGCTGTGCTATGTGGAAAATTTTTAGCCTTTTTTGTTAAAACGATATATTCATTCGTTTTCACTTGTGAGTGCTCCCCCTTTATATGCCACTCTTCAAAGCGAAAACCTAATACAACCGATTGCTGTTGTACTGTATTGACATGAATAAATCGAATATAACGCTGATAATCTTCTGAAAACATGGATACATTATACGGATCAGTTTCTTGCCATTCTAATAATGATTTGCAAAATGCTGCAGGTAAGTGTGGACGTAATGCTGCATAAGAGACAAAGTGTACAGGTTTTCCTGATAGTGGCTCAATCGCTTGATTTCCCGTATCCACAAATGCAGAAAGCGGTATCTTTACATCAAAAATTTTTAACGTCGTAGCAAACACAAACTGACCACTTAACCGCTCAAGCTTTACAAATCCCCATTGCTTATAAAAAGCTACAAGATTACCAACAGCTAGTAGTAGGCAAATCATTATAAAATGGACAACAGAAAGATTCTTTAAATACGGTTGTAATGCTGTTAATAATCCACCAATAATAATTGTTGCTGTTAAAACGATTGGTCCTTGCTTTTGAAAGCTTCGAATCTTGAAGCGAAAAGCTAGTCCAATCAGTAAGATAAAGCTCAGTAGCATCGTTAACAGCATTTGTCCACCTATTACAGCTACAAAACTACTACAAATAGAACTCATTAATAATCTTGTGTTCTTTACAAAAACCCCTGTTACTTTTGCCGTAAACTTGAGTATCGCTAGATTAAAAAGTGTATTAATGAGCACCAGCCATTCTCCATACATAACAGCCGCCTCCTACATACAAAGTTAGCATGTTACTCCCACAAATATTGTCAAACAATCGCATCATTTTATTAAAATGTTTTGACAAAATACATCCTTTCCTTACACATTTGAACATAATTAATTTTTAAGTCACTGAAAATATCAATGGAATATGAATGAAATTATGCTGGCATATTAAATATAGTATATGGCTTTTCTGCAAGGCGAGTGGTTGATTTCCGTTCCTACTGGGCGCTTTGCCGCTGACGCTTCGCTTTCGCGCAGAGCAGAGCTTCCTGGGGGGCGTCCGATGAGCCGCTTCACTCCCGTTGCTCGCTGCAGGGTCTCGGGCCAACAGGATGTTGGTCACGAAGGCGTTATCACAGGACGTGATGCTTTTAGCCTTCGTTCCTCAATATCGCTGATCCCCAAGGAGTCGCCCAGTCTCCACCCCAATCAACCACTTCATAGAATATATCTTCTGGGGATGTCAATCTCTAATTTAAAGAAAACAAGTATTTTCAGTGCGAAAGCGTAGTGACAGCAGCAACAACATTCATAACAATAGTTTTTCAACAACACAAAAAAGCTCGTATTTCACATAATGTAAAATACGAGCTTTTTAAAGTTTGGATGCTGATTTATCCGCGATTTTTACGGTTACGTAAAAATGCTGGTACCTCAAGCATGTCATCCTGTACATAATTTTGTTGATTTTGGCGTGGTTGTTCTTGCTGTACATGCACATCTTGACGTTGCTCACGAATCGGAGCTTGCTGTTGTTGTGCAGCTTGTCTATTTGTATTTAACGTCGGTCGTGTAGTATTACGCTGTTGCTGTAAAGCTTCCTCTGAGAAACCAGTCGCAATTACTGTAACAATAATTTCATCCTTTAGATTTTCGTTAATAACAGAACCGAAAATCATATTTACTTCTTCGTCTGATGCTGATGCTACAATATCTGCAGCCTCTTGTACTTCAAATAGGCTTAGATTTGAGCCACCAGTAATATTCATGAGGACACCTTTTGCGCCATCAATTGATGATTCAAGTAAAGGACTTGAAATAGCTTTCTTAGCTGCTTCTGCAGCACGGTTTTCACCTGTAGCAATACCAATACCCATTAACGCAGAACCTTTGTTAGACATAATTGTTTTTACGTCTGCAAAGTCTAAGTTAATAAGACCTGGCGTTGCAATTAAATCCGAAATACCTTGTACACCTTGTCGTAAAACATTATCTGCTTCACGGAATGCCTCTAGCATTGGCGTAGATTTATCAACAATTTGTAACAGCTTGTCGTTCGGAATAACGATTAAAGTATCAACAGACTCCTTCATGCCACCAATACCGCCGATAGCTTGTGTTTGTCGTTTGCGACCTTCAAACGTAAATGGACGCGTTACAACACCGACTGTAAGAGCTCCTAAATCGCGAGCAATTTGAGCGATTACTGGCGCGGCACCAGTACCAGTTCCTCCGCCCATTCCAGCTGTAACGAATACCATATCTGCACCACGTAGAACCTCTTCTAATTGTTCACGGCTCTCTTCAGCAGCTTTTTTCCCTACTTCAGGGTTTGCACCTGCACCCAATCCACGTGTAAGTTTTGTTCCAATCTGTAGCTTTATTTCTGCTTTCGATAAATTTAGCGCTTGTGCATCTGTGTTTACTGCAATAAAGTCAACACCTTGTACACCATGTTCTATCATTCGATTGACAGCGTTGTTACCGCCGCCACCAACACCAATGACTTTTATTACTGCAAGTTGATCAACACTTGTATCAAATTCTAACATTTCTTTTTCCTCCCACGGTAACTCGACTCTGTATCATTCATTACGCATTCAAGATCAATTATGCCTCGGTATAATTGCGTCCGGAATCGGCTTTGTTCTTAGGCCTGCACGACGCAGGTCAGTTAGCCGTTATCGCATGGATGCGATGATTTTAGGCTAACATCCTCTTAGAACTCCTTTCCGATTCCGTGACATCCGCCGGAGGCATTAACTTCTTTCGGCAGGTGTTTGGACATCTGCTGAAAAGTAGCTTAAATCCGAATTCATCTCACCACCTATAGAGGTGGAGACTTCTGTACCTGTCGCTACGCTTTCGGTACAAAGGACATTTGCTGAAAGAAGTTAATCAAAAAATTTATCAAATAATTTTTTTGCTCTTCCGATTACGCTTCCTTTTGATTCTGAAGGTGCAGCATATTCTTGCTTCTTTGGTGTGGCTGCAGGGGATCCTACAACTGCATATTCAAGAGGCTGCGTATTTGTACTTTTTCCATAAAAATCATCTTCTAAATAGGCGTAACGAATAAGTCCAACTGCCGTCGTAAATGAAGGCTCTCTAACGCCAATATAGTCAGGTGTATATATTCTAACACGTGTTTGCAGTATCTGGCGTGCCAGTTGAGCAATTCCCTCAAGCTTTGCAACGCCTCCTGTCAAAACAACACCGCCTGGTAAATCTCTAACACCTAGACGGGCTAACTCGTCGATGACTAACTCAAATAATTCTTCCAAACGAGCGCCAATTATTTCTGATATAAAGCGCTGACTGTACTGATCTGTTGAATCTGTCCCTACAACTGGTACTTCGAAGAGTTCATCATCTGATGCGTCATCATAAAAGGCATGTCCAAATTGATGTTTAATTTGTTCTGCCTGTTCTGTTGGTGTTTTTAAGACGATTGAAATATCTTTCGTAATATGATCGCCACCAACTGGAATGACACCCGTATGAGTTAACAGTCCTTCGTCGAATACTGTGATAGTCGTTGAACCGCCTCCTAAATCAATGAAAGCGGTACCTTGGTTTTTTTCATCCTCTGTTAATGCAAAGTAACCTGCTGCTAGTGGTTGTAAATAGATTTCTCGAATACTTAGACCTGCACGTTCTACACAACGTAAAACATTGTGTAAAAGTGTTTTGGAAGTTGTGATCATTGTGGCATCCATTTCTAAACGAATACCAATCATACCTCGCGGATCTTTTATTTCATCTAAATTATCCACAATAAATTGTCTTGGAATAATATTTACTAATTCACGTTCAGGAGGTATTGACATGACTTGTGCAGATTCTACCACTCTATCTAAATCATCATCTGTAATTTCTCTATTTTCACTATTTACAGCGACAACACCTTTAACTAGTTGTAACATCGTCTGGTTAGCAGGAACACCTAAAACGACTTCATTAATTTGATACCCTGTCATTCGTTCAGCTTGATCTATTGCTTTTCGAATCGATTGAACTGTTGCATCAATATCAACAATTGCACCTTTTCGAACACCATTCGATTTTACATTTCCGACTCCAATTACATGTAATTGGCCGTCGCTCATTTCACCTATTAATACCTTGATAGAGGAGGATCCAATATCAAGAGAAATATATAAATCTTGCTGATTCAATTAGCTGCACCTCCTTGAAAAAATGCTCTTATTCTCATTCTATTGTAAATTCAGCATAATGTCTAAGCAAATCGAGCATTTTGCTCAATTTTTCTCTCATTCTATGGAATTTTTGTTCTTTTTATGACGTTTCTCATCTAAGCGAGTTAGTAGAATACGCCTAATTATTGCTATATTTTGGAACAAACGTACTCCGAAAGCGAAAATAGCAGCTAAATACAAATCTATCCCTAAATACACACCTAAAAAGGCTAATCCTGCTGCTAAAGCTATATTAAAAAAGAATCCTGATACAAATACTTTATCGTCATATACTTGCTGTAATTGAGCACGAATACCGCCAAATAATGTATCTAAAGCTGCTAAAACAGCTATTGACAGATAATTTTCATATATAGAGGGTATTTGTATATTTGTTAACAAGCCAAGGGCAAGTCCAAATATCAAACCTAAAAATGGTAGCCACATATATTATTCTCCTTTTTCCACCTCTGTTAAATAATCATTTGTCAATGGCTGATCAAATGCTGGGATTGTTAAATGCTCAGATGGTTCCTCTATTAATAAATTAAAGTTATCCAAATAAAAGGAATCGATAAATGTAGAAGCTTGTAACGAGTTGTACATTTTTTGAGCTTCTTTAAAAGAGCTTGTCCCAACATAAATTTCAAAGGGTGGTGAGGACAGTGGTACACTGTTCACTGTAGTCTTTCCATTTATGTCTCGAATGGCTGTCGTCTGAACAACGCGATTTCCATCTATCGCGACACTTGCTGCATTGTTTTTAAACAGAGCATTTAGTAATTGGGTTAGTAAATCAGGTGTAATTTCTTTGATTTCATACCCCATTTCAACTAATTCGGGTGCTGGTTCAACTCGAAGTATAACTCCTGGACTTGTGACTTCCGTTAGCCCTGCCTGTAGTTTTAAACGATTCAGCGTTTCATTTAATGCTGACTGTAAATTTGCTTTCTCAGATTGCTCATAGCGACCCACTACTTCATTAAGTGAGCGAATTTCTGCTAATAATGCGGAATGCCTTTGCTTCTCTTCTGCTAATTCCTCTCTTATGGCCCAAATATCTCGTGTATCTCGCTCAGCTGGTTGCTTTATGGTATTGTATTGTACCGCTATCATCAAACCGATAATAAATAGCACGATCGTTATTCGGGTAAACATATTTTTTTTCAAAATAGCCCCTCCTAGACGTATCGTAACCCCTCACAGATTTACGCCTTAGATCTTAAACTTTGCAAATCTATAAGCTACCTAGAGGCTATAACCAAATTTAATCTGTAAATATTGACTTGAAATCGTTTAACTTTCTACTTTTGCTTTTGGCATTGCAAGCTTTTGATCTTCTTCTAATGATACAACAATATTGTCATTTAATAATTGATCCACAACCCCACCAGTTAAGTTTAAGGCAGCTATTAATGTTGCTGAATCTCCTACAGCTTCGACGACGAATGGAGCTGGATGTTGCTTACCATCAATAGTGATGACTGGTCCATTACAACGTATATAAGAATTCGCTAAAACACGTTGACCATTAATAGCAATTGCTTGCGCACCAGAAATTTTAAGTTCATTGAGCAATTTAAAAATATGACTTTCATGCACGATATAATCATTAGGATTAGCAGATTTTGGATTGTAATCACCATCTTGAAGGGTAATACGTATCCCTTTTCCTTCTGAATTTAAATCACCTAACAACAAGCGTAAATCCTCTGCTTCTTCAACAAGCTTTGTATAATCCTTTTTGCTAGCGACAAACGATTTTTCATACTTGCGAATTTTTTCTTGCAAAGCATTCGCCTCTTCTGATAATTCTTTATTTCGCTCTTGTTGTGCAATTAACTCCTCACGATAAGATTCCTCTTGCTCGAAAAGCTCCTTATTAGTCGAACCTGCATCTCGATTTTCTTTCGCCTGGTTGTAGGAATAGCCAATGATAAACCCCATAGTCACACAAACAATAAGCAACTGAAATTGTTTTCTTGAAAAGAAATTTTCTTTGCTATTCTTTTTCTTGTTGTTCATCTTTTTTCACTTCCTGGTTGGCCGCATTTTGATCTAAATCAATATTTGCTTGGTTGTACTCAGTATTGAAAGGACGATAATACGAGCCGACCTCTAAATCGATAACCCCCTTCTCCAAATTTGGAATTTGTGCCACAAGTGAAGGGTAATGATTTAGTTTTTCTGCTAAAGTTTGAATAACGGCACGAACTTCATAGCCATCGTTCATATAGAGCTTGATTGCATTAGGATTTGTTTCATTACTATTTGTATTGACTTGAGAAATTAATGCTAATACTTCTGGGTTTAATTGTGCTAATTGCTTGACAAGTTTCTTAATTGTCTTTTCGCCAGTTATGCCGATAAATACAGGTGCATCAATCGGGATATCATCCCCAACTTGTTCAAAGCGCTTGCCATTTTCAAGCAATGGATAATAAGTACCGTCACCAGCTAAGTAAGCAACCTTTTTCCATTCTTTAATATCTATTGTCACACCCCGAAGCCAATTACGTTTAACATGTGCTTCTTTCACCCATTTATCCTTTAGTAATATTTTCTCTACGTCTTCTACTTTAAATCCCCACATCGACTTCCCAGTTGTAAGAGTACTTGTCTTCATATAATATTGTTCTTCTACTAATCGAGCACCGTTGACTGTTATTTTGTTGATTTTACTGTAAGGAGATTGAAAATAAAGGAGTACTGCTAACACAATAAAGAAAAGTAATATTAGCACTATAAATTTCCGATTTGTACGCTTTTTTCGTCGCTTTTTTAGCGTAGGTATGCGATCTTCTATGTCAATTACTTTCTCCAAAAAAGTACTCCTCCTTTATATTTATTTCGCTAATTGATAAATAATACCTATTATTAGCCACATTGTTACTAAAGATGTTCCCCCATAGCTGATAAAAGGCAATGTAACACCTGTTACAGGAACTAAGCCAATCACTACTGCTATGTTTAAAAATGCTTGTACGGCAAGCATTGTTACAAGTCCGATGATTGCGTAATATGATGTTCTTGTTTTAGCTCGCACTGCAAATTTATAGCCTGCATAAATCACCAGTACGAAAAGTGCTAAAATACTAAGTCCACCAAGCAATCCAACCTCTTCAAGAATTATTGCGTAAATAAAGTCATTTTGTGGTTCAGGTAAATATAAAAACTTTTGCCTACTTTGTCCAAAACCATGCCCGAAAATTCCAGCAGGGCCTATAGCCATTAATGATTGTACAGCTTGAAACCCACTACCTAAAGGATCGACCCACGGATCGATAAACGCCTCAATCCTCTTAAGTCGGTATGGCGCTGTAACAATCAAGCCTACTAACCCAGCAATTCCAGCTATCAAAAACATGGCATAAAGCTTTAAAGGATACCCTGCCACAAAAAGCAATAAAAACACAGACACAACGAGAATAAAAACTGAACCAAAATCAGGCTGAAGCATAATAAGTATTACAGGCAATAATAAAATCAATCCATGCCGCCAATTAACAATCGACTTACCTGTTTTATGCTGTGCTAAAATATGGCTCATATATACAATGACTGTAATTTTCGTTAGCTCTGCTGGCTGAATTGTTAAAGGACCTATGCCAATCCAGCTTTGAGAACCATTTCGAACTAGTCCAATTCCTGGTATAAGTACAAGGACTAGTAAAATTAACGAAAATATATAGGCCATTTTCCAAAAGGACTGCTCTTTCAAAATATTTAATCGAAAAGTGATTAAAAACACTACAATAGCTACCGCAAAGTATAGACTTTGCTTCATATAAAACGGCATTTTTCCACTATAATGAACGGCACTCCAATAGGTACCTGCAGAATAGACGAAAATAATGCCGATTATAGAAAGCATCAATGTTGTGACGAGCAATAAATAGCTTTCTTTCCCTCTCAGTATTGCCATCCTTCCAAGTCAAGTATATTCTAAAATAGTTACAGGCTCATTACAGCTTCATTACAGCATCAATAAAAACATCGCCTCGTATTTCAAAGCTGTCATATTGATCCCAACTTGCACATGCTGGAGATAATAGCATAACATCGCCTTCTGCTGACATTGGCGCCGCGTAATGGACTGCATCCTCAACATTTTGGGCAATGACAGTTTGTTGTACACCACATGATTTTGCAAATTCTACAAAGCGTAGTCCTGTTTCTCCAAAGGCAACAACACCCTTTACATGGCTCATACATGGACGTAATTCTTCAAACGAATGTCCTCGATCTAAGCCACCTGCCAGTAAAATAACAGGTGCTTGGAATGCATCTAAAGCACTTTTTGTTGCTAAGCAGTTTGTAGCTTTTGAGTCATTGTAAATTTTGCGGCCGTTCCATTCACGCACGAACTGAGTACGGTGACGAACTCCCCCAAACTTCGCTAAAACTTCTTCCATTTTAGCTTTGTCACAGCCGACTAAAATACAAGCTGCGACAGCCGCTAAAATATTTTCTAAGTTATGCTTACCAGGCAACGCGATATTTGCTCGATCTAGATAAGGCTCACCTTGCCAGTAAATTGTTGTATCATCCGCACTAATTCCTTCATCCGTACGTCCCTTAGAACTAAATGGTACCTTTTTAGCTTTTGATTGTGTAGCATAGCCTACAACGATCGGCTGATCAGCATTATAGATAAAATAATCGCTTTCATCTTGATTACGTGTAACACCAAACTTTGCCTCTGCATAGTTGTCAAACGTCCCATGATAATCAAGATGAGCATCATAAAGATTTGTTAATATGGAAATTTTTGGCTTGAAAGTTTTAATACCCATTAATTGGAAAGATGATAACTCTGTAACGATTACATTATCCTTTTGTGCTTCTCTTGCAACACCACATGCGACTGTCCCTATATTCCCTGCAATTAACGGTTGTAAACCACCGTTATTCAGCATGTCGAAAATTACTGTTGTCGTTGTTGTTTTACCGTTTGATCCTGTAATACCGATAAACGGGGCTTCACTAATTAAATAGGCAAGCTCAATTTCTGTCCATACGGGGATTCCACGGTTTATTGCATCTGCTACTATTTTGTTACTATAAGGAATCCCTGGATTTTTCACTAATAATTCAAAGCCTTCATCGAGTAAATCCTCTGGGTGACGGCCACAAATAACCGTAATTCCCTTTTGCAATAGACCTTGCGCATCTGGGCTTTCATCAAATGGTTTAGAATCATTGACCGTCACAAAGGCGCCAAGCTCATGTAAAATCTCAGCTGCAGCCACACCACTTTTAGCTAGACCTAAAACAAGGACTTTTTTATGTTGTAAATCTGAAAAGTTTCTCATAAGAACGCCTCCGATAAAACTGCAATCAATGCTACTGCTAAAGCAGTTGACCAAAAGACAAGTACTACCTTCCATTCTGACCAACCTGATAATTCAAAATGATGATGAATAGGACTCATTTTAAAAATACGTTTTTTACGAAGTTTGAAGCTACCTACCTGTAAAATAACGGATAATGTTTCAATAACAAACACCAATCCAATTAACAACAGTAAAAGTTCTGCTTTTACTAATACAGATACCATGGCTAAAGCTCCACCTAATGCTAACGAACCCGTATCTCCCATAAATACTTTTGCAGGATTCGCATTGAAAAGTAAAAATCCTAATAATGCACCTGTCACCGCAAATGCAAATAAGGCGATATCAGCTTGTTCTTGGAATAGAGCAATAACACCAAATGCTGCAAAGGCAATGGATGCAGTACCTGCCACAAGCCCATCTAATCCATCTGTTAAATTCACAGCATTTGAGAAGCCTACTAACCAGAAAATTAAAAAGGCTACATAGAAATTACCAAGATCGATCGTCCAATCTGTAAATGGTATAGCAAGTGTTGTATCAAACGATCCTAGTAAGAAATAAGCCAGGACCGCAATAACAATTTGACCGATAAGCTTTTGAATTGATGTTAGTCCTAAATTACGTTTAAAAACAACCTTTAAGCTATCATCTAATAAGCCGATTAACCCAAATCCTACTAATACTAATAACAGTACGACAGTATATGTTGTAAATAAATCTAAAAAACTACCTACACCAACAGTAGTGAGGATAATGGCCAGTAAGAAAATAATGCCACCCATTGTTGGTGTACCAGCTTTTTTCATATGGGATTGTGGTCCCTCTTCACGAATACTTTGACCGAACTTTAATCGGCGAAGAAGTGGAATACTAATTGGTGCCAGGATAACTGTTACTATAAAAGCAAGAGCTAAAATGGTAAGTGTTGTTGCGAGTTTCATTGAAAAATCTCCTTTAAATCTTGTTTCACTTTCTTCTTGAAGAAAAAAGCACATACTTTCATGTATTTATTACTACCCTTCATTATAATAGTGGTTCTTTCCCATTTTTTAAAGGTAAAGTTATATTAGTTCTCTAAATAAAGGTGAATGGTGCCATCTTGTTTAATAACACTATCCACTTCAGGCAGTTGATTGCCAATTTTAGTACCTTCTCCATGCCATTCAATACGGAATGGATATTGTTGCTTGGCAATATCGTCCTTCGTTTGACCAATAAAACTTGGTACCTTCACAGTGATTGGGTCACCCCAACGATAATCCTTTTCAAGCTGTTCCTTCGATTTTTCAATGCCAACAAAAGGTGCAACGTCTTCAATAATCTGTCCAACGATTGGAGCTGCGATCACACCGCCAAACTGTGTTCCCTTTTTCGGGTTATCTACTGCTACATAAACGACAATTTGCGGATTATCCGCAGGTGCGAAGCCAATAAACGATACGATATATTCACCGTCTTTATAGCGCCCATTTTCCACCTTTTGTGCTGTACCTGTTTTGCCACCAATCCGTAATCCATCTCGGTAAGCTTGACGTCCTGAGCCTTTTGCTACAACAGATTCTAATGCACCTCGTACCTTTGCAGACGTCTCCTCACGAATAACCTGTTTTTTAACTTCCGGTTTAGTCTCTTCTATAACTTCTCCAGTATTAGGATTAATAATTTTCTTCACAACATATGGCGTATAAAGCTTGCCCCCATTTACTGCTGCGGCTACTGCTTGCACTTGCTGAATTGGTGTTACGGCAACACCTTGGCCAAATGAAGTTGTGGCCTGCTCAACAGGTCCAAAAGAATCTTTGGAAAATAAAATCCCTGAAGCTTCGCCAGCGATGTTAGAACCTGTTTTTTTGCCAAAACCAAAATCTTTAACATATTGTAGTAGTTTTTCATTACCTATTCGTTGACCTAATTCAATAAAGCCAGGGTTACAAGAATTTTCTACAACTTCAAGGAAGGTTTCAGAGCCATGACCTTCACGCTTCCAACAGCGCAATCTTGCTCCTGCAACCATTGAATAGCCTGGATCATAAAATGTATCCTTCTCTAAATCTACTACATTTTCTTCTAAAGCAGCACTGAGCGTTATAATTTTAAACGTTGACCCAGGCTCATATGTCATCCAAACTGGTAAATTTCGATTGTAAATAGCAGGCTCTACCGTTTGATATGCTGCCGGATCGAAAGTTGGATATGAGGATAACGCTAAAATCTCGCCAGTGTTTGGATTCATGGCGATCGCCATTGCTTGGTCAGCGTCATAACGCTCCATTGCCTGTGACAGTTCACGCTCGACGACCTGTTGTACATCTACGTCTACCGTTAGCTCGATCGTTGCGCCATCTTCACCAGCCTTCCAGGCGCTCTTTACGTTCGGTAAATTATTCCCTTTGGCATCTGTAAAGATCCGTATTGCAGAAGAATTAGCCTTTAACAACTTATCGTATTCATATTCAATTCCTGCTAAACCTTGAGCATCATAACCTGTGAAGCCTAAAAAGCGAGATAGTAGGGTACCGTATGGATAATCCCTTGAATAATCGACACCGCTATATAATCCCTCAATCTGCATACCTTGTAACTCCACTGCTTTTTCATACGAAATATTTTTTCCTTCAGGTGCCAGCTTTACTAAGTATGCTTTTTTCTTCATTTTTACCAACAGCTTTTGTTCATCTACTCCCAAAACTTGTGCAATTTTCGCTGCTGCTCCTTCAATATCCTTACTTTGCGAAGGCATGAAATACAAAGTTGGCGCAAGCTTATTTGTGACAATATTTTTCCCTTTACGGTCAGTAATATGCCCTCGCTCATTGGCAAAAGGAATTTCCCGGTCCCAATTCTCTTCGGCTTTCTTTGTCAGGTCTTTTTGATCTAATACTTGCAAGAAGATAAGTCTAATTACAACCGCAACGGCTACAAACATAAACAATACGTATAAAATACGCAATCGCTTTTTGGAATGGATAGAAATCCACTTCATTCGACATCACACCTTGTTTTTTACAACGTATGAAATAAAGCGGGCTTCTATTCAGGGTTTATTCAGTTGTTTCACCCTCGGGTGGGGTCTCTACATCTTGCTTAAAGCTTTCAGCTGGCGTTTTCAGCTTCACAACAATCGGTGAACTATCTGAAATTACCGTTCCTGCCGAGACGCTCTGACTAGCTACAAAGCCCTCTCCGACAACTTCAATTTCTAAATTTGTCATCGTCTTAAAAGCAAGTACATTACGTAACGACCAATTAGTGAAATCTGGTAGCGTTATATTACCCTTAGTCTTTAAAAATACAAAATTACCTTTTACAAGTTTTTGAGGACCTTTTGGATATTGGTCAATAATTTTACCGCCACTACCAACAATAACAGGCTTTAGACCATCGTTCGCAAGCTCTACTTGTACAGCCTCAGCACTTTGACCTGTGTAATCTTGTATTTTTGTATCGTCAACATGCTTTACATCTTCTGGATTAACATTTAAATACTTTAAGCTATTTAACATAACTGGGTTAAATACTTTTGAAACTGGTACAGAACCAAGTTCACCCTTAAGCTTTGGTCTTTTTACAGAGACATACATAACGAGCTGAGGGTCATCTGCAGGAGCCATCCCTAAGAAAGAATATAAAAATTCATTTGCTCCCCATGAATAGTTACCATTTCCTAGTGGGATTTGAGCAGTACCTGTTTTCCCTGCAACTTCATATTCATCAAGGATAAAATCCTTCGCTGTACCATTCTTAGCTGTTAACGTAGATGCTAGGATTTCTTTAACTTGCTTCGCTGTGTCGGCTGAAACTGGTTGTCCCTTTACAACGGGCTCATGATTTTGGATAACCTTCCCTGTTGAGGAATCGACAATTCGATCAATAACGTAAGGTTGCATCATCTTTCCACCATTCGCGATCGCTGTCAATGCTTGAATTAACTGAATCGGCGTTACTGTAGAACCTTGACCGAATGTTGTTGTCACTCGTTCTACTGGATATTTCGATAAAAGTGTACCCGACGCTTCATTTGGTAAATCAATGCCTGTTTTCTTACCAAACCCAAATCGATCTAAATAATCAAAAAACACATCGTTACCAATTCTCTTTAAAAGGTGGGCCATTCCAGTATTGGATGAACGTTGGAAGCCGTCTAAAAATTGAATCGGACCCCAACCTTTCCCACCATTATGGTCCCTAATAGGCTCACCAAAAACATAGTAAGTTCCTGACTGATACCACGCATTTGGATCCCACGCTCCTGTATCAATAGCCGAAGCAAGCGTAAACGTTTTCATCGTCGAACCTGGTTCAATGGTCTCTTCAATAGCCTCGTTTAGCCATTTCATATTTTTACCTTCTCGTGTATCAGGATTAAACGTAGGTCGTTGTGACATCCCTAGGATTTTACCAGTTTTCGGATTTGCCACAATAGCTGTCATTGATTCAGGGTTATATTCCTTTTCAACCGCTGTCATCGCTTCCTCTAAAAAGCTTTGAATTGTTTTATCTAGTGTTAAATAAATGTCATCACCATTTTTCGCAGGCGTCACCATTTTTTCACTACTCGGCAATAAATAATGGAATGCATCTGTCTCATATTCAACCTTACCGTCTTTTCCGGTTAGTTCTTTGTTATAAGTAAGCTCAAGACCCATTTTTCCTTTTGTCGTGAACGTACCATCCTTATTGTCCTCTTTTAGTGCAAAACCAATTAAGTGCGAGGCAAAGATACCATTTGGATAATAACGTTTTAAATCGTTGATAAATACAATCCCTGGTAATTTCTCCGCTTTGATTTTACTCATAGTATCATGACTTATCCCACGGCCTGCACTTCCAAATTCAACTTGATAAGGCTTTTTGCCCTTATTATTTACCCTAGTAAGCTGTTTATAGATTTTTTCTTCGTCCATAGGAATATATTCTTTTAATATTTTTGCAGTTTTTTCAGCATCTACTACATGTCGAGGTTTTTTTTCATCCGTCGTTGCTTGTTCATTGACGACGGCGATTAGTCGATAACTAAGTGTATCTTCCGCGATAACTTGTCCATTTGTATCGTAAATCTTCCCACGGCTTGCTGATATTGCACTTTCTTTGCTATATTTAGCAGCTGCTCTTGCCGCAAGCTCTTGTCCTTCCACTTCACCTGTCACCTGTAACATAAACATTCTTGAGAACAATAGAAAAAAGAGCCCTCCATAAAAAATTAATAATAGAAAGGCTCCCCATTGGAATCGAAATCTCTTTTTTTTCATTCTCCCGGCACTACCTTTACATTTTTCTCATTTTGAGTTAAACCGAGTTCTTTAGCTTTTTTCCATATGTTATCGTATGTAGAAAGTTCACTCACACGAACTGTCAAGTCAACATTCTTTTTAGCAATCTCTTCTGCTTCAGTTTCGATTTTTTGAATGTCCATGCTAGTCGTTTGAATTGCTGCTTGCTTGTTCAAAACTAGTACCGATAATACAGCAACAATGCTAACTAAAACAATTAGCATTGTTTTTTCAAACTTCTGGTTCGTTTTTTTACGACGGATAATAGTGGGTTGTGGACTAGGAGGTGTTAACGGTTGTTGCACTTGTTGTTGCTGGTGCTGCCTTACACGAACTGCTGCCATTTACTCACGCCCTTTGTCGTTAATTTTCTCAACCACTCTAAGCTTTGCTGAACGAGCACGATTGTTTACTGCCAATTCTTCATCAGAAGGAAGAGTCGGCTTTCTCGTGATAAGCTTTAAAGTTGGCTTCATGTCATCTGGAATCACTGGCAAATTCGGTGGTAATTCCGGTAATGATGACGCTTCCTTAAAAATAGTCTTGCATAGGCGGTCCTCCAATGAATGGAACGTAATGACACTAATGCGTCCACCTACGTTTATCATATCAATCGCATCGACTAACGAATCCTCTGCCGCGCCTAGCTCATCGTTAACAGCAATTCGTATTGCTTGGAATATGCGCTTCGCTGGATGTCCACCTTTACGGCGAGCCGCTGCTGGAATACCCTCTTTAATAAGTTCTACAAGTTGGCCGGTTGTTTCAATCGGTGCCACCTTACGTGCTTCTTCAATTTTACGAGCAACTTGCTTGGAAAATTTTTCTTCCCCATAACGGAAAAATATACGTACTAAATCTTCATATGCCCATTCATTCACAACATGAAATGCTGTAAGTGTTGCTGTTTGATCCATGCGCATATCTAGAGGTGCATCATGGTGATAACTAAAGCCACGTTCTGGTGTATCTAGCTGAGGTGAAGATACGCCTAAATCATATAAAACACCATCAACTTGTTCAATACCAAGCGCTAATAGCTCTTCTTTTAAATAGCGGAAATTCGAATGAACAAATGTCACACGCTCAATATATGGCGCCAATCGAATTTTTGCATTGTTAATAGCTGTCATATCTTGATCGAAGCATATTAAACGCCCTTTTTCAGATAATTGTTGTACTAAATATTCACTGTGTCCTGCTCCACCTAACGTACAGTCCACATATACACCATCAGGATCGATGTTCAACCCATCAACAGTTTCTTTTAATAACACGGTTGTATGATCGAACATACCACTCGCTCCCTTCGGGCCTTAACTAAATAAATTTTAAAAATCAAAGCCAATCATATTTTCTGCAATTTCATTAAAGGATTGTTCCGACTCACTGAAGTAAGCTTCCCAAGCATCTTTCGCCCATATTTCAATTCGATTCGAAACTCCTAACACGATACATTCTTTCACAAGATGTGCATGCTGCATAAGAGTTGAAGGAATATTTATGCGCCCCTGCTTGTCTATTTCTACTTCCGTTGCTCCTGAAAAGAAAAACCTTGCAAAAGCACGTGTATCCTTTTTAGTCATCGGTAAGTCCTTTAATTTTTCTTCGAGTTTTCGCCATTCATTCATAGGATAGCCAAATAAACAATTATCAAGTCCGCGCGTTACAACAAATGTTTCACCTAAGGCGTCACGAAATTTTGCGGGCACGATTAATCGTCCTTTCGCATCAACAGAGTGTTGATATTCTCCCATGAACATGCTATTCACCCCACTTTATTAAATAATGTACCACATCCCCCCACTTTCCACCACTTTTTTTAAAAAAAACTTGACATTTTTATACTTAATATGTGAATAGACCTTTAACAACATATCGAACCCATGATAAATGACACAAAAAAAGAGCTACCCTTAGTAGGATAGCTCTCCATTTACTATTTATGTCGTCATTGTTCATCAAATTAATATTGTATTAAATTGTTAATTGGGTATAAAGTTACAAATATTAGGATTATAAATAAATTAAATAGTGGTGATTGCCAATGCTATAATTTTGTTTCAGCATTTCAGTAATTAGCATAGGCCCAAACTCATTAAAATATTGATAAGGGTTATAAGTTCTTTCCTGGAATCCTTCATTCGGATACAACTCATTTTGTAGCGTCATAAATTTTCGAATTGTCGTTTCATGCTTGTTAAGGACAGTTTGTTCAACCTTTTGCTGTAAATACTCAAATTGCTTTAGATGATTCTCTTTATTTTTCACAAGAATTTTATCTAGTAAGAGTTGTTGCTCTTCTAAATAAAGTTGAAGGGCCTCATACTTTTCTAAAAGATCTTGTTGCATCGCCTGAATTTGATGCTTCGCTTCAGCATCCTGTACTTCAGCAATAAACTGTTCTTTAAGCTGTACCGCTTTTCCACCCAAAACATCGGCAACATTTAAACGATATTCACGTAAAAGTTGTTCTACATGACGTGTGACAATCGTGATATGAAGACGCGGAGCAAAAATCGGCATTTGTAAACCTAATACCGCAAACGCATCTTTCAATGTCGCCCAGTACGCAAGCTCCCCTGGTCCACCAACAAACGCAAGCACAGGCAATGTCATTTCCTGCATTAGCGGACGCGTCACAACGTTATTACTTAACTGCTCAGGATGTTTTTCTGCAATTTCTAAAACTTCTTCACGCGATAGCTTGATATTTGCAGCTAGATTTACAAATTGCTGATTTTTTCTTTCTAAAAGATGACGCTCCCCATCTTCTACATAAAATAAATTGGCCGCCTCGTTTGATGCCAAAATAGGATTGCCATAGCCTGCACGTTCAAGCTCCGCTTCTTTTTCTGTCACCACTCTAGCAATTTCTTCATTTTTATGAATGATACGGGTAAAATTATCACGCTCATATTGGCGGAACTTAAAGTCTGCTGCATCAATCATCAATAAACCTTCATCTTTAAACAATTGGTTCATAAGTTGCGCAAAGAATTCCGTAAATGTTTCACACTCATTAAGAGTATCCACTAATTGTTTCACAAGCATTTCAGTGAATGCTGTTTCGCCCATATCCTTCGCAATCGTATTTATTAATTGTGTCATTGATTCTTTGTTTATACTTGTTTCAGAAGCCATCGTTTTACGTCTTGAACGTTCACCGTAAACACGTTTTTTAATATCTTCACCACATACTGTATATGTGTGGTTAATTTCCTCTAAATCATGATCTTCACCAGCTATCCAAAAAACAGGAACAACCGGTCGCTGAAGTTTTACACTTTGCTCTTTCGCTAATGCAATGACCGAAATCGCCTTATGCACTGAGTAAAGAGGGCCTGTTAATATACCCGCTTGTTGCCCACCGACAACTGCAACAGCCCCTTGCTCTAGTTGCTGCAAATGTTCATTCGCTTTCTTCGATAATCCGAGCGGCTCCATAAATTGACGTATAATGGCTGTTAATCCCTTTTGATCATATGCATGCTGATCTAAATATTGCGCTCGTTTTTCAAAAGATTTATCGTTATATGCGTATTCAAAAAACTCATGGATAGCAGTATTCGACGACCAATAATCTGCTAGCAAACGATTTTTTATGGGTACTTGGATTGACTCCAGTTTCATTTAACACAAACTCCTCTACTCACTAAATCATCTTCTTACTCTTCATAAGCAAACTTGAAATAAAATAAATTCCTTTTAATACTACTAAGCAATTTGAACGTTTATCAAATCGACAAACTCCAACAAATATTCAAAAAACGGTATACGATTTTTGTTAGCTACTCAAACGTTGTCGTACATTGGAATTTTATTTAATTTATTTGCAATATAGAGTTATTAATATAAAACAATCTTTAATGCTATTATTTTAACGCTTATGGCATCAACATGAAAAGAAAATGCTTAGACAGCCTGTAAATATTCAATAACAGATCGAATAACACCTACTATACAAATAACAATATATGCCGTACTTAACACTAAAAATTGAAAGCGCCAAATTTTCCTAAGGAGCAATTTCACTTCAATTTCCTTTTTCGTCCGCCAATCAATATATGTAAAAATCATCGCCATCATTATCGCAAACGTTACTAATAGCGCACTAACATCGATATTCCACAGCACACTAATTACTAGTGGTACTGAAAAAAACAAACACACTGTTGTCACGTCCGATGCTACTCCAAAAGCATGAGTGCCTCGAATTTTAACCTTTCGACTAATTAAATAGACAATCACAAAAAGAAGGATTGGACAAAAAATAATGATACTTATAACTATATGTAAAAAATCTTTCAACGTCTTTCACCGCTCTCCTCTATCGCAAGTACTTGGTAGTATAAAGTGCGTAAAGTAGGCAAATTATGACCTTTCGCTAGAGCTTTTTCTAAAATTACTCCTACAATCGTGTCAATTTCACTTTTTTTCCCATGTATCCGATCCGCTAGCATAGATGATGTATTGCTTGCTGTTATTTCACATAACTCTATCACTTTGAAAAAAGGTATAGCTTGTTCTATGTCTTCAAAAGCATCCGTTAATTCTCGATAGATAGTTTGCATCAATAAAAATGCTTGCTTATTCGTTATTAACTCTCCATTCCTCACTTGCAATATAGCCGTTAATGGGTTAATCAAGCAGTTAAATACCGCTTTCTCAAATAACATTTGTTCAGCATTAGCAACCAACTCAAACGAATACAAGGAATTTTTTAATTGCAACAAATCGTTAAACGTATCACCGTTTCCTCGCTCTATCGCAATTTTACAAACACCCACGCCCCTATGTTGCACGGTTACCCGATCTATCATTTGAGCACCAAATGACACAGAGCAAAAGGCAATATTTTTTTGTGGCAAACGAAGAGCTTCATCAAAATGTGCTAAACCATTTTGCATAAACAACAACGAAACTGTACTCGGCAACGCAGATAATTGTCCGTAAAGCTCTTGTAATTGACCATACTTAACAGCAATTACAATTAAATCTTGCTGTGATAACTCCATTAAGTTCGTAGTTGAAGCAACTTTTTGTGCAGTTTTCGTTCCATCAACATTCACTCGTGTTAAATACTTCGCATTAAGTTCATCTATCTGTTCACTCCTTCTTGAAACCAACGTTACAGACATACCAGACTCAGCTAAAAAGCTTGCCGTTAACAGACCTACAGCACCTGCACCAATAACCGCTACATCCACAACTCATTACACCTCCCACATTTACAACGGACGATCTAACATAAGAGAACGCCCTCCTAAACAGCTCTACTGCCATTACATTTTAGCCGCTACCGACCATCAATCAATTTTACCTCGATATAATTGTTGCTGCCGCTTCGCTTTCGCACAGAAAACATTTGTTGCTGCCGCTTCGCTTTCGCACAGAAAACATTTGTTGCCGACGCTTTGCTTTCTCACAGATAAATTGCCACAGGACGTGGCGTTCTTAGACTGAGTTCCTCTATTTCAGCGGATGTTGTGACACCCGTACCTGTCGTTTGCTTTCAGCACAAAAGACACCCACTGAAAGAAGTTAAATGATCCTTTTCGTCCCTTTCTACAGAAGGAGGTGCCTTAGAATGATCTCTAAGGCACCTCCTATGCAGGTTCTTTTATTATACAGGATTGACTAAGTGTTTACGATAATATAAAAAGTGAAACTTTAATCAGTAGTTTTTTCTCACTAATTATCAGCCTTCACCTATTGGAATTTTACGGACCGTTAATGAGGGATGAATATTTTTTAAAACACTCAGCGCAGCATTATGTTTTCATTCAAGTTTACATTTTTTCTAAGTACCTTACTCTACAGCACTTTTAACTTTTGGCAGCTTCCTTATTTAATCTTTCATTAAAGAATACCCTTGCTGCAACCATTTCACTAGTTTATCATGTTCATTTTGTAATTCACGGTGCCTTACTTCGAGACTTTGATAGGCTTCTGTTAATTCATCAAAACTTGTTAATGCCAGTTTCAAATGACTCCGCATCGATTGTTGTGGCTGATTTCGGACAGCTAGTAGTGACTGACTATATTGACTGCGTAATGTTTTATTCCAACGGAAACCACAAGCTTGTTTTGTACGACCTAGTTCAGCAGCAGCCAATTCAAAAGCTTCTAGCTGTGTTTTGCCATTTTGCACATTATGCAACACAATTTCTGCTAATCTTTCATCGTCTTCCTTTGTCCATTGATCTTTTCTTTTTTTCAATTCCATAATCTATCACCCTCGCATTTTTTACTACTATATGCGTGAACGAGCAAAATAGAATCATCGAATTAAAAAAGACAGTGATTAAGTTTTGTTATAATCACTGCCGTTATACATTATTTATTGTTTTTCTTTGTTAGGAAATTAGCAACTGCCTCGTGGTGAGCTTCACTTTCCCACAATTTAGCACATGTACGAACTTCCTCCATAACACGTTCATACATATTACGCTCACGCCACTTACGAAGCTCAATTTCTTTATAAGCTTTATGAACAGAAGGATGAATTTTACGCATATGTTCGATAAAATTATTCAATGCCGCTTCTTTTGAACCTTCAAAAACGCGCATTGCCCAACCAATCTCATATAGCAATTCTGCTGAATATGGCTTCGCATCGGCTAGCATCTTCATCGCACGATCATGGCGTAATCCTCGTTCGAATAAGTATGTACCGCCTCCCCAGCCGCTCGTAATTGCTAATGTCCCCTGTATAAAACCGCACTTCGCATGACTTGCCACTAGACGAAAATCGCAAGCTGTTGCAATTTCACAACCTCCACCAACCGCTGTTCCGTTAATTAACGCAATTGTTGGCACAGGTAACGTTGCAAGATCGTATAATATTTCGCCCATCTTACCTAACATCCCAAACGCTTCATCCTCCGTTTCGAGCGCATGGAATTCAGATAAGTCGCCGCCCGAGCAAAATGATTTATCCCCTACTCCCGTAACGACTAAAAAACGAACATCCTCATGATTTCGAATATATGTAATGACTTCTTGTAGCCCATCCATAACCTCATCATTTACCGCATTCCGTTTTTCTTCTCGATTAATCGTAAACGTCATAATACCTTCTTTGTTATCAATTATGTAAGCCATACTATTTCCCCCTTTGTCCTGATGGATAAATTGTATCATACAATTATTATAGTACTATATATCTTTTCGTTATTGCCGGAAAATTCCGTCTCTTTAAGCCAACAAAAAGGCTAGTAAAGAGCCATGGTCTCTCTACTAGCCTTTTAAGTGAGCAAACACTGTATTATTTGCTTACTACTTCTTTACCTTTGTATTGTCCGCAAGCTTTGCAAACACGGTGTGATAATTTAGCTTCACCACAGTTTGGGCAAGCTACCATACCAGGTACAGATAATTTGAAATGCGTACGACGCTTTCTTTTTGCAGTTTTAGAAGTTCTTCTAAATGGTACAGCCATTGATGGCACCTCCTTACAGATCGTCTATTCGTCTGTTTGATCAAAATACTTAGCTAAATTAGCAAGTCTTGGATCCACTTTTTGTTCGTCAGCTTTTTTGTGTAGTTCAACGTCTTCATCCGTCGCGTAAGACCAATTTTTCCCACCATGCACTTGCCCTTCGGAATTTTCCTTAAACACTTGCAAAGGTACTTCAAGAAGCACTAACTCCTCAATAACCGGCTTCATGTCGATTACTTCACCAATAATATAGTGAATATCTCCGTCATCTTCCCCTCGTTTTTCCTCGTCAATCCAGCTGAAAACCTCAACTGTCTCAACTTCGATAGGAAACTCAACATCTTCCCATGTGCGTGCACATGGTAATGTTAACGTCGCTTCCACAGTTAGCTGACATGTCATTTGCGATGCACCGAAAGTACATAGCCCTTTTACATGAACGGGCGAAATTGCTCGAATATCCTGGTTTCGCTCCATCACCTCGTCCAGCTGGACATAGGCATCGATTGGCATCCCGTTTTGGCGGTATTTAGATAATTGATGAATTGACCATTTCATTCGTTTAATCACCTCGAGACAACACTGTTGATTATATAATGTGTAAAAATAGATGTCAAGATAATTTCTTGTCACCACAATAAAACCCACCTATAATTAAATATTATAAAAAGTGTATTTGCTCCAAACCGTTCTATATAAGAAAAAGGTTCTAAGTAAGAACGAGAAGCAATTGACATTGGTAAAGGGGGCTTAAATTTGCAAGCAGTCGGAATAGTTGTTGAATACAATCCTTTTCACAACGGACACGCCTATCATTTAGAACAGGCAAAAAAAGTAGCACAAGCGGATATTGTCGTTGCAGTCATGAGTGGAGATTTTTTGCAGCGTGGTGAACCAGCCATGGTTGATAAATGGACACGCACAAAAATGGCTCTCGCAGGTGGTGTTGATATTGTCATTGAACTACCCTACGTTTATAGTACCGCACCTGCAACTGATTTCGCAAAAGGAGCAATTTCCTTACTATCTGCAATTGGTTGCGATTCTTTTGCCTTTGGAAGTGAAGACGGTTCCATTCAACCCTTTATGAATACGTTTCAGCTCATTAATAATCATCGCACTGAATATAACACTCTTATTAAAGAAAGCCTTAAAACGGGTGCAAGCTATCCCAAAAGTCTACATTACGCCTATGAACAGCTTTCTCAAAAATTCCCTGCAACATACATTGATTTGGGACAACCAAACAATATACTTGGTTTTCATTATATTGAGGCTGCAACGACTCTAGGTAGTAACATTAAACCTTTAACGATCCCTCGCATTGTTGCAGGTTACCATGACGCTTTGCAAGAAGGGGCATCCATAGCTAGTGCTACAGGAATACGCAAGGCTCTAGCAACAACCAACACGCTTCAAAGTGTGGAAGATTTTCTCCCTAAAGCATCGTTTGATTATTTAGCTGATTGGTACGAAAAATATGGTGAATTTGCAAGTTGGGAAACTTTTTGGCCATTGTTACAGTTTACGCTTATTCGTCACACACCTCATGAACTTACGCGCTATGCAGAAGTAACAGAAGGCATTGAAAACGCTCTAATTAAAGCAGCGAAAACAAGTCATTCATTCAGTAGCTTTATGGAGAAAATTAAATCAAAACGCTATACTTGGACGCGACTTCAACGCATGCTTACACACATTTATACTGGGTTTACAAAGGAACAGTTGCAAAGCTTTGACGCCCCATCTAGCATACGTTTACTTGGTATGAGCAAGAAGGGACAACGTTATTTAGGAATGCATAAAAAAGATATACCTTTACCTTTAATCAGTCGTGTAGCTGCTATGGATGATGCTATGCTTGCTGTAGATATACATGCAGCAGAGGTTTACAATTTAAGTATAGAACAAGGAACAAAAGAGCAAAGTCTTCCTAAAGATTATCAAACACCACCGATTCGTTTTTAAGAAATGGAAAACTACAAAAAATTCTTCAGGAGGTATGGCTTTGAAGTATTTTTTATATTTTTATTGTTTTTTGTTAATTTTCTTGTTAATAGGATGCAATTCTTCATCTTCTTGGGCATTTCAATTCGTAAAGTACAATAATACACATTACATTATGACTGAAGAAGTTTTAGAAAATAACCAACTTGGCGAAAAGTTAGGCGAAGTAAAATACGACCTCAACAAAGAGCAAGACAGTAAAGAATTGTCTTCAAATATTTATCCAGTTGAAACAAAAATTTATGCTATTTACAACATAGATACTTCAAAAGCGATTGCCGTAGTTAATGAAGAAGGAAAAATAATAAAACTTGTAGCAGAGAATTAAGTTAGATTTTTAAAACATCAAGGTAAACAAAAAAGCCTGGTTACTCAATTAATTTTGAGTAACCAGGCTTTTTTATCATTTTTCCCCATCAACATTAGCAAGCAATTAGAGGAACGAAGACTAGGAGCATCACTCCCTGTAATACGCCTTCGTATCAACCTCCTGCTGTCGCTGTTGCTAGACAAACCTCTTTAGTTGCCCAAGCGTCTCATTGGACACTCCCAGGAAAGAACCAAACCGCAATGGAAACTAACCCATCGTTACAGTGAAAACCTATTTCGGATGTAACTGTTTTAAATATTCGATTGCATCATCCACAGTTTTAACCGGAACTATTTTCATTTTTGTTCCAATTTCTTTCGCAATCTTTACTGCTGTAGCATAATTAGATTCCAGTTCAGGATATTTAGCTTTCATTTCTGGAGTAATTTCATCATCTGGTGCAAAAAAGATTTCCATACCATCACGATCAGCAGCAATGACTTTATAGTCTATTCCACCAATTCTTCCAACAGAGCCATCTACCAGCATTTCACCTGTCCCCGCAATAGCATAACCTTTCGTTAAATCTTCTTCGAGAAGTTGGTCTAAAATTTCTAAGGTAAACATTAGCCCAGCAGACGGACCTCCAATATCCTCCGTTTTCATAGACACATTTGGATTTGTTTCAATAGATTTACTTTCAGTATAAGTAATACCTAATCCTGCCCTTTTCTCTTCTGATTTAGGGATTTCCTTTAATGTAATCGTTACCTCTTGTTCTTTTGTATTACGATTAAATTTAATTGTCACCTTATCTCCAAGTTGCTTTGGCTTTAAAAGATCTACAAGCGTTTGTTGATTTTTAATTTTTTGTCCATCAACCTCAATAATTTCATCACCAGCTTTTAATAAATTATCCGAAGCACCGCCATCTAGGACATTTAATACAAAAACACCATTAAAGAGAATTTTTGTTTGGAGACCAGCCCTCTGAAAAGCTATATACTTTGCATTAAATTGAGAATCAGACATTAATTTAAACTGTCGAACATTATATTCCTCTTCATCCTCTAATGGATTTCGAACTTGTTCAATATTCATTAGTTTTTGATATTTTTGGGTTTTCGCCCATAAATATGAAAAAGGCGTTGCTTGCTGCATAGCCACCGTCATTAAGCTCAATGATCCTTTATCATCGGTGTGACTATTTTCAACGTTAACAAATTTACTGACATCATAAGCACTTCCCGGCTTCATGATATAAGCGTCTAGTCGGAACAACATTAAAAAACAAATCACGACTATTAACACTGCATAAATACTAATTTTTTTCTTCAAAGAAAAACACCTCCTAGGACGCTCGCAAAACCATACGTTCATGTTTTTGCCTTTTTTACATATATTGATTTTAGCATTTGCCTATGTGAATGACAAAAAGTTGAAACGAGATGATAACATGTATGCGATAATTCAAATAGCGATTTGCATAGTTCTTATTCTATTACTCTTGTTATTCCCACAAACTGCTCATAATGGTACTGATTTAGGTTTAAACCTCTTTATGGAGGCCCTTTTTCCGTATTTATTACCTTACCTTATTTTAACGCAATGGCTTCTCCGTTTAACAGCTCCTATGCGAACTAAAACAAAAAGAGCTTCTTTATACGTACAAGCCTACATTATTAGCGCACTCGGAGGGTATCCATCTGGAGCAACAACGATTGTTTACTTAAAAAACAGTGGGCAACTACATCCAAAAGAAGCAAATTTTTTATTAGCCGTATGTCACGCACCTAGTCCTCTTTTCGTGCTAGGCTTTGTAAGCCTTGATTTATTACACAGTAATACGTTCGGATGGATGTTTTTATGTTTACTACATAGTTTTAATATTTGCTGTTTAATAACTGGTTACTTCTTATTTCGTAAAACGGATCCTCCTAGCATCTCCATACACAATACACCTTTGCATACAGCACCATTTTCTGAAAGTATTAAAGAAACAGCACCGACAATACTTTTAGTTGGAACTACAATAATTTTTTTCACTACCATCCAAACGATTGTCCAGCAAGGCTTAGATTCACTGATACCTAAACTTCCCTATACAGCTGAGCTTTCCATAGCAGCCATTCTTGAAGTTACAAATGGACTTAAAATGACCGTCTCAGCATTTCCAGATCTCCCATATTTACCATTACTAGTTGTTATGTTGTTAACAATGCAAAGTATAAGCATTCACTTACAAATTTTCGTAATTGCGAAATCAGCCAAACTTTCCGTTCGACCATATATAAAATTCCGCCTACTTAGCATAATCATTGTACCCACTATTTATGCTCTTTTTTTCTTAAAATAAATAATCGTTCTTTAGAGTAAAGATAAGGTTTACTATTTAATGATTGGCATGAGGAGTAAAGAATGGACTTAGGAGTAAGCATAGCAGAGGAAATCAATCATTCCCCTACTCCTATAGCTTCCCTCGAATTTAATCACAAATAATAGCGCAGAAAGTATTATGATAATTCCTAAATCCATTTTTTGTAAAACAAATAAAACCAGGACAAAATTCTACGTCAAAAAAGCGCGGGAAATCAACTTTTTTAAAATTGATTTCTCGCGCTTTTTAAAGCTTAGACTAGTTTTTGTCCCAGCCTCATTCTTTTAGTTTATTTAACAATTATGCCTCGTTGCTGTCGCTTGCGTGGCGTTCTTAGACCTCTATTTCGTCTTATGTACCGAAAGTTTAGCGACAGGTACAGATGTTTGGACACGGGCTAAAAAAAGTTAAAAATGATACTTTTCCTTCAAAGCTTCTACAACACAAGCAGGAACAAGCTCGCTAACATCACTACCATATTTCGCAACCTCTTTAACAATGCTTGAGCTTAAGAATGAATATTGATTTTTTGTCATGATGAAAAACGTTTCAATGGTTTCATCAAGAAAACGGTTCATCGAAGTAATTTGCATTTCGTATTCGAAATCCGAAACAGCACGTAGACCACGGACAATCGCTTTTGCTTTTTTTTCCTTAGCATAGTCTATTAATAGCCCCGATGAACTTTCAATACGTACATTAGGCAATGTTTTAGTGACTTCTGCCATTAATGCCATGCGCTCTTCCACTGAAAATAACGGCTGCTTGGATGAATTATTTAAAACAGCAACATAAACTGTGTCAAATACATCTGCCGCCCGTTTAATAATATCTAAGTGACCAAATGTCACCGGATCAAAACTTCCAGGAACTACAGCAATCTTCTCTGACAACTTATTCTCCCTCTTCCTCTATGCAACGATCAATGTCCAAGGGGTGCTTAGACACCTTCCGAATGAAGATAAACGGATATAATCGTTCCGCCATATATTTCTTGTCTTTTTAATACAAAGTCCCCAAATATCTGTGGTAATTCTACTTCTTTTGCATGCTCACATAAAATAATGCCATCATGTTGAATTTTATCATTATCAACAAGAATCTGTACTAAGTCATAATATTCTTTATGATGATATGGTGGATCTAAAAATACTAATTTAAACGTAATATCACGTTTTAATAACGCTTTCACAGCACGCTTCGCATCGATACGAAAAAGCTCAGAGCAATCCTCGTAACGACATTTTTTTACGTTATCCTGTAGTACCTGGAACGCCTTTGCATCTTTTTCAATAAATACGGCGTGCTCAGCCCCTCTACTTAAAGATTCGATACCTAAGCCACCACTCCCTGCAAATAAATCGAGCGCTATACCTCCGTCGAAGAATGGGCCAATAATATTAAATATGGATTCCTTTACTTTATCAGTTGTAGGTCTCGTCGTGTTCCCTGCAATTGCCTTTAAAGGCATCCCTTTACGTTCTCCTGCTACAACTCTCATAGGTAAATCACCGTACTTTCTTTTTCCATAAATCAATTTCGCCTTGGCGTAATTGTTGTTGTTGCTGTCGCTTCGCTTTCGCACAGTCAAAACCCTCTTGTTGCTGCCGCTTCGCTTTCGCACAGTCAAAACCCTCTTGTTGCTGTCGCTTCGCTTTCGCACAGTCAAAACTCTGTTGTTGCCGCAACAACAACATGCTGATTGAAGATAAAAGCATTTTTGCAGCGAAAGACGAACCTCCGCTGCAAAAAGTTTATTCTTGTTCTTGTGTTAATAACTTAATATTGATACGACCATCACTTTTTTGTAATTCTACTAAAAATAATCGTTGTAGCCAAGCTTCTTCAATATAATAATTATTGGCAATTTTAATAATCGGTTCTGAAATAGTCGAATATCTACGTTGATTAAATACATAAAATCCTGGTTCTTTCGGGAATCGGAAGGTACGATTATCACTATTGATATAATACCCATTTTCACCTTCACCAGCAGTATAGCCTAAATAAGGTAACAATTTATCAGCATTATATAATACTTGCCCTTCATAAAGTATTACACGAACGTCTTCTTTCAAAACATCATTCACGTAAACACTTCGTTCATCCTCAAATAATAGTGGATATGTGCCATTTTCTTGAGCAGCATTCAACTTAAAATAAGACGTTTTTGCATCTAATACCTCGGATAAAAGATCGTCCATTGATGCAGGGGAAATCGGCTCTTCCCCAAGTTTATTCAAAGCTTCCTGCCATGTCGACTCTTGATTAGCTGTCATATATTCTTTTAACGTCTTCACGATTTTCTTTGCTTTATCTGAGCCAATCGTATCTTTCACTAAATAGGATGCCACCACTTCCGGCAACCATGTCGGTGAATCTTTAAACTTATATTGCGACTTTATTTGCGACAGTATAACTTCCTGTTCAACAGCTTGTTCCGTTAGCTCTGGTAAAAATAAAAGTCGGTCATCATGTTCTTTCACTGGATTCTTATCTTGAATAATAGCAATATGTTGATCATTCAAAAACTTAAAATTCTCCAATGATTTCAAGAAATCCTTCGAAATAGCTCCCGGGGCATAAATAGACAATACAGGAGTTTGCTCTTGTACTTTTAAATTAGCCGTTTGCCAATAAATATCACGAACTGTACCATATCCACTAAACATTGTATAGTTAACAAGTGATAGTTTTTGCTGACCTACTAAAGGCAAGCCCGTTACCCACTGACCAACAATTTTACTATCCGTTGAAATATGTACAACAGAGTAAGATGATTCACCATTCGTTAATGTGGCGAAAGCATTTTGGATGAGCATTTTATCTTTTAAGCCATCCTTAATTGGAATTATGTATGAAACAGATTGTGATTTAGTCTCCCCTTTTTGAAAATACGAGACTTCTTTTGATAAGCGATCACAACTTTTTTCGTTATCGATAAAGCAACTAGGATTTATCGCATTTTCTGGCCACTCTATCTTCACTTTTTGGTTGGGTAAATTTTTAAAATGTTGACGAATATCCAAGCTATTTTCTCGATAGACAATCTCTATCTCTTGTGAATAACGGAATTCGCCATCGCCTGTCTCTAAGTCAGAAGAATAAGCATGATACTGAAAAAATAACGTTCCGGTAATGATTAGTGCTAGAATAGAAAAAAAACTCATTGCAAATTTCATGTGCTTGACCTCCCGCAGCATGATACTATGTGTATTGGAAAGGATGTGCAATTTTTATGCCACAACAATTTATAGAATTAGGTGAGGGCTATGGTGATGTTTATGAGCTACTTGAAATAGTGAGAACCAACCAAGATCGCTTCCACCAAGCCTTTATACTAACATCCACTAAAGAAGAAAAAAAGGTTGCCTCTTTAGCAGTCGCTTTAAAACCAGTCGGTGAAAGTAAATTCATGCCGATTTATATTTGTCGAGAAGGCATCCCTTATAATGAAGAGCAGCCTTCGCAGCGACAAAAAATGTTTGAAGAAAGTATTAAACGACTAGATCGAAAAGCGGTTGTTGTAGAAATAAAGCACTCTTCTATATTTTCGGAATCAAAACTATTTTATCAATACTTGATTGGAATAATGAGACTTCATCACTATATTCCATCGTTGACATAGTATTATAGACCCGCTTTGTAGTCATATTCTTTCGCTTTATCTGGTTTTGCATTTTCATACTCAGTTTTAACAAATGGACGATAAGACTTTACAACGTCTTTCACGAATGGAAGGCGTTGTAGTTTTGTTGTCATTGGTTCAATTTCCTCTCGCTCGCAATAAATTACTACATATTTTTGCCTCCGAGAAATATAAAGAACATGACCATATTTTCGAAGAGACTTCGCATGTTTTAATTGATGGACGTAAACGATTAGTCCTTGGCGTTCGTTCATAGTATTCCCCTCATTTCTTACATAAAAGAATACCATAGACCGGAAAATGATAGCAACAGAGTTTAGCTGACAGAACGCTCAATTTTCCGTTATAATGGAAAAGCATACAACTTTGACTACACGTTTTATATTCACTTATGTAAGTTATAGAGTTCTAGTTTACGTTAGATTGCTCACTGAAAAATCAATTATGCCTCGGCATAATTGTAGCTGACGCTTTGCTCTCGCTACACAAAACAATTGCTGAAAAAGTGAAATTGCCAGTACTATTTATATTAATTTAATTGTTAAGGAGGACGAATATGGGTAAGAAAACAAAGATTGCTCTTGCAATCGCAGCGGCAAGTGCAGCTGCTTGGGCAGGTAGTAAAGCTATTTCTAAACCTCAACAACGAGAGGGGAAACAAGCATTACAATTTGATCACCCAATTATTCTCGCACATCGTGGCGGTGCTCATATAGCACCTGAGCATACAATGCCTGCTTTTGAAAAGGCCGCACAGTTAGGTGTTGACGGCTTTGAAATAGATATTCGCTTAACCAAAGATGAGGAAATTATCGTTTTCCACGATGATACTGTCGATCGTACGACAGATGGCTATGGACTTGTTGCAGATATGACTTTTGCGGAAATAAATGCATTAAACCACGGTTATCAATTTGAAGATTTAGATGGGGGATATCCTTATCGAGATGAAAAAATAGACGTTGTATCATTACGTGAACTATTAGAAACTTATCCAAACATGTTAGTAAATATTGATATTAAAGATGCACCAGATACGTATGAAGGAAGTTTAATGCCATCTAAACTATGGCGTTTAATTGAAGAACTTGGTGCTGAGAATCGAGTAGTTGTCACAAGCTTTTACGGTGAACAGATCGATCGCTTTAATTTATATGCACAAAATCAAGTAGCGCTCGGTGCAGGTGAATCAGATGTTCGTAAAGCATTTGCTTCTTTCTCAAGCCAGTTTGGACACTTATATCATCCAAAGGTAGACGTATTCCAGATACCGCCTAAATCAGGAGTAATCACACTGGAATCTCCGAAGTTTATCCAGTTTCTAAACAATTTAAACATTCCTGTTCATTATTGGACTATCAATGACGTAGCAACAATGAATAAATTAATTCACAACGGTGCAAAAGGTATTATTACAGATCGACCTGATATTGCTGTAGAATTACTACAAAAACAAAAATAATAAAATGGAGATTTGGCTTCATTTTATTATAATTAACACTTAATTGGTGAGGGCCTTCTTTTAACAGCCCTTACCTTTTTTAATTTCTCTACCTATTATAATTAGCGGTACAAAGACAGCTGCCCTATATGATGAATTTTATGCGCAATAACTTGGTGCAAAATCTCATTTTTAGTATAAGCATTTATACCCAAAGAGCCGCGTCCTATTGTTGAAGATCACAAAATATAAAAAATAACGACTGCATACATACGTTGTAATGAAGTAAACTATATTATTAAAAGCATTTTGTTCTTTATTACTCTTTAACAGGAGTTGGATAATTACAGAATATTAGGTAGGAATTATAAAAAAAAAAGAAGGAGAGATACGATGTTCGATCAAGTTGCGTATTTGATTTTTCAAGCACTGGTAATTCTAACGGTTTTGGTTGTTGTGGTTGGCATCCCTCTTGGGGATACACTGTTTAGAAAAAAATAAAATTGTATCCAAATGTTTTAAAAGTCAAGTTATTTTCTACTGTTAAAGATTTAACAATATTGCAAATAAAATGTTACACATTATAATAGCTTTTTGCAGAATTAGTTGAAGGACTAATTCTGCTTTTATTTTTAAAAGATGTAGCTTTTTAATAAAGTTCGATTAAAAGTAAGTTGCAAACGCTGATTTTATACTGAAAGAAATGAAACAAAGTTTGATCAAATCAGTTGGTTCTTTATTTATCTAGTTTGGTTTTTATAAAAAAGTTTGACTATTTCGGGATGCGAATATTCAATTAAACAAGGCATAAACAAAGATGACTTATTTTATTATTTGGTCGCTAAAAATTTAAATAAAACAAAGGGCAAATCTTCAATTGAGTAGATTTTGCCCTTTTCCTACGGACGGTTAGGACATGGGGATTTCTCATAGTACATCACAGGCACATCATTTACGTAAATTAATGCAACATCAATAATTTAACAAATCTTGCTCTCACCCTTTATGAAAGGTTCTTATGGTCTGCTTCACCAATAAATTATTTGCCATTTATAGTTGTCACTTCCCCTGTATTTCCCCCTCACACGACTTCGACAAAAAACGAAAAAGAATGGTTAACGCTACTCTTAGAATCTTTAATGTTCCTCTTTCTCATTACAAGAAAACTCATAACTCTGAGTTAACTTATTAGTAATTACTAATTCGTACTCTCCATCTTTTTTTAAACATTCTGAAGAAAGCAAGCCTATTTCTTTGTTATTAAAATAACTTTTTACAGCAATTAATATTGCAAATACCAATAACAAAGTAAAAACAATTATTATGGAAATTTGAATATAATTATAATCCCCATTAACATTCTTCACATAAATCTCCCCCCTTTAAGCTATAATTAATTAGATTTTACCCAAAATAATGTATTAAAGGAAGGGATTTCTAATAGTAGCCAATTACACTCAGAATGTAGAGGACACTAACCATCATAATAGTAGGGAATAAAGGCTGGAATTTAGCTGAATAAACCAAATAATCGAGTTGGCTAATATCATGCCCATTTGTAATACCAATGTTAAATAACTCTTTAAACGGTGTTGAATACTTCCATTCCAAAGAATTTTCTATAATGGCACTTCCCTCATACCAAGCTATAAATGTTGATTCAGCTAAAATTAAAATTCCAATTATAAGTTGCAATATATACTTAAACAATTTATCCCTCCTGATAAAGTTCATTATTCACGATACCAGAAACGTCCTCTTATGTTAAAAATCCACTTTAAATCCATTAATCATAATGGATTTAATTTGTTCGGGCTTTAATGGTTCCTCTGACATTAACTTTAGTTTCACTTGATTTTCATCCGTGAAGGAAACTAAACTTGTCAATTCCTTATGACTTCCGTCTTTATTAACAATTGTAGCCGTTAATTCTTCCGTTTCTGTCGCATCGCCTTCCCCTATGAACGTTAAACCCAGTGGAGAAATCTTCAGCTCTTTCGCTTTCCAGTCACCAAAATTCATAGCAAATGGCACTGACTGCCCTCTCATCTCTTTTAGTTTGAAGGTTGCTTCCCAATCACCCTCCACATATTGACCAGCTGTATAAATCTTGGCCTGCAACTCGTGCTTAGCTAAATCGATATCCTTCACATCAAATATATTTTCCTCATAATTATAAGCATAAATGGGTGTTCCTTGTTCATCTCTCCCATAGGAATATCTCTCTGTAGGATGAATCTTCTGCCCGACTTGATTTACCAAATAAAATTGTCCGTGATCAATCGCATTATTGGCTGGCCACTCTATTTGCACATAGAGTTTGTCATTTTGAAGTCCTATATTTGTCATTCTCATTCCGTCATATAGTTGAGTTTGAATATTCAATTTACCTGCAGGCAGTACATATACATCCTCTAACACTGATTTATCATTTAAAAAAGAACGGATTTTTAACTTAAAATTATCTGTACTACTCCCATTAAATGACATGAATCGAACTAAGGCTGTTTTCGTTGTAGCATCATAACCAATTCTTTCCACAGTAAAAGACCGTCCTTTTGACATGGAATAATCATAAATATCCAATGTTTCATCAATACGGTTTCCTTCAACATCCTGCAATGTCACATACACTACTGCCATATCTTCATCTTGCATTGCTGAAACGATTTCCATTTTTACCCCATCATATTCAACAGTACTTTCTATTGGTTCAAGTAATGCAGCTATTTCAGGGCTAATTTGCCATAGCAAATTTTTTACATTGTCATTCATTGCAGCACCAACTGTAATAGAGCTAGCTAGAAATACGGTAGCCACTGAAGGAATGAGCCATGTTCTCTTCCTTTTTTTCTTTACTTGGCTAACACCCATTTTCGCTCTTTTGTGTAAATCCTGCGGTAATGGAATCGACTCTACTGACTCTTTTAACTTATCCATAAAAATCTGCCTCCTCTACTTGAACACGTAACTTTTTCAATGCACGATAAAGGATTGACTTTACTGTTCCTAATGGGATTTGGAGCGTGTCAGCAATTTCTTGAAAAGTATAGCCCTCATAATATTTCAGTAATACAATTCCTTTTTTCATCGCTTGTTAATTCCTCTAGTATCTGTTGTAGCAAGACTTTAACGGTATGGTCACCCTGTTCAAACTGTATATTGTCTATGTATTCATTTTGCATAGGCACAATCTTTTCTAGCTTTTTTAAACGATTCAGTGAATTACTAATGGTAATCTTAATAAGCCATGTTTTAATGTACGCAGGTTCTTTTAAGCTTTCAATTTTATCGAACGCTTTATAAGCGGTTTCTTGTACAATATCTAGAGCCTCCTCTTCATTCTTTAAATAAACAAATGCCATTCGATATATATCTGCTTCATACATTTGAAAAAGTTTTAAAAAGGCTTTTTCATTTCCTTTTTGAGCTTTTTTAATTAAACGAATAATGTAACTCACTCCCTTCTATACATTAGACAATTTAGTTCATGATTTAGCTTAACTAATCTACATTTTCCCATAAAAAAAATAGGAAGAATATTCTCCCTACGATTTCATTTATATTATTCCAATTAATTTTTAAACAGCGGGGCTGAAGAAAACCCCACTGTTTAAAGTTTTGCTTTATTGTAGATGATGTAATACAGCATCCGTTACATCACGTAATGTCGCTGTTCCGCCCAAATCGCCTGTTTTAATACCTTCAGCTAGTGTCGCTTCCATCGCATTCAGCACTTTTGTACCAATTTCATGATAGCCTAAGAAATCAAGCATCATTTTACCTGTCCAAATTTGTCCAAGTGGATTTGCTATACCTTGTCCTGCAATGTCAGGAGCAGAGCCATGAACTGGTTCAAACATGGATGGATATTGTCTTTCTATATTTAAATTTGCAGCTGGAGCAATTCCGATACTTCCCATAATCGCACCACCTAAGTCTGTTAAAATATCCCCAAATAAATTGGATGCAACAATGACATCAAAGTTTTCTGGCTTCATTACTAAAAAGGCAGCTAAAGCATCAATATGATTAGATACTTGTCCTATATTCTCGTAATCTTTACCTACTTGCGCAAATATTTCATCCCAAAAAGGCATACTGTATGTAATTCCGTTAGATTTTGTGGCACTTGTAACATGCTGGCGTCGAGTTTTCGCCATTTCAAATGCATATCGCATTGCACGCTCTGTTCCTTTCCTTGTAAAAATAGCATTTTGGATAGCGACCTCATCCTGTCCACTATGTATTCTGCCACCACTCTCAGCATACTCTCCCTCTGAGTTTTCACGTACAACAACAAAATCAAAACCATTTGGGTTACGTAAAGGTGAAGGTAAACCTTGAAGTAATTTTGCTGGACGCACATTAATAGATTGCTTCATCTCACGGCGAATTTTAATAAGTAGGCCCCATAATGAAATATGGTCTGGTACTAAATCTGGCATGCCTACAGCACCTAAAAAGATTTGATCGTAACCTTTCAAAATTTCAATACCATTATCAGGCATCATTTTACCTGTCTCTAAATAATAATCACAACCCCATGGGAATGTGGTCCATTCAAATTGAAAGCTGCCATCTAATTGAGCGGCTTTATCAAGAACTTCTATCGCCGCTGGTACTACCTCTTTACCAATCCCATCTCCTGGTATAACGGCAATTCGATAAGTCTTCATCTGTTAATCCTCCTTCAATTTCTATAACACCTATGCAATTACTATACAATTTTTCTGCAGTAATTACACCCTGATGTTTATGGCTGTCGCTACTGTAGCATAGTATAAAAAAGACTGTATAGAAACTCACCCGAGTTTGCATACAGTCTAAGAAAAAGTATTACCTATGTTTATGCAGAGCAAGAGCAAGAACCGCCTGAGCCACATCCTCCACCACATGAAGAACCTGATGCAAAGAACGGATTACTTACAGGAACTTTTACCGCTTCTGAAACATTTTTCCCTATAAGTAAGCTTATTTGATCAAGTAAATCTTGAAAATCGTTCTCAGCAATTCTTAAAGCTGAAACCTTTTCATTTAAATCGAGTGCGCGCTTTTGCTGACGAATCGATTTCATAATTGTATGATAGTCCGGATGATATTTTCCGAAACGTTGTACATCTTCATACTGCTCTTTCATGCGATTAAATGCATAAATAGCTTCGACTATTTGGACATCGCTATACACAGCATTATATGCTTGCTGCAGCATTTTCGCAGGTTCAGAGGAAAGAATCATCTCACAAAGCGCATCGGCCTCATCCAAAATGATTGCCCAGTCAGAGGTCATCATCATTTTTAATTCCCCCAATCTCTTTTCCATCATAACAGATTTTATGGTAATTTTACATTATTGATATTTTTAAATGAAGGAGTTTTTAAATTGGTACAATCGTCTAAAAAAGAAATAGAACAATTACTTGCAGAGATTTTACAACATAGTACAGCTGAAGATGAGGAAGTTTTACTGCATTTATTGTCTGGCCTTCACGATAAGCAACAAGGTATTCATCGACGCTATATTAATGCTGCCTTACACATGGTTGGCAAATTTGAGCCTGAAATTAGCGAAGTTCGCATGCCCATTACACCTGTTATCCATAATACCATTAAGGTACCACACGGCGGGATTATTGCAACAATTGCAGATGCAGCAATGGGAGGACTTGCTTCACGTTCAGTGCCAGAAGGCTTTAATGTTGTCACAACAAATATGAATATCTCTTATATTGCTACAACAACCAACAAAGAACTTATTGCTCGTGGACGTTTCGTACATAAAGGGCGTCAGACACTTGTGATGGAATGTGATATCGAGGATGAGACAGGACGAAAACTTGCTATTGCGACGGGTTCTTTCTTTGTCATTCAACGCCGTCCTTAGACATAAGATTTAAAAAGTAATCTCGAATACATTGTTGATCGGAAAAAGGGAATTTTTGATTTTTTATTTGTTGGGTCTGTTCATGCCCTTTTCCGGCAACAAGTACAATATCGCCTTTTTCTGCCTTTGCTAATGCTTGATGAATAGCAACTTTCCGATCTAGATAGACTTCATAATATTGCTGCTCAGTAAAACCAGCAATAATACTTTCATTAATTAAAATTGGGTCTTCATCACGTGGATTATCAGTTGTTAAAAAAATGACATCCGCATACTTACTAGCTACTGCTCCCATCGCAAAACGTTTCGCCTTATCTCGATTCCCCCCGCAGCTAAATACAAGGTAAAGGGTTTTCGAGCGATCAAAAGTTTGCAGAACAGCCTGTAATGCCTCTGCAGTATGTGCATAATCTACATACACATCAATCCCAAATGGATTGTCTATTTTCTCAAGTCTTCCTTCTGGTAGCCTTAACAACCACATATGCTCTGCTATCTCTTCAATTGAGAAACCTAGGCGCCATAAAGTCATCAACGCAGCTACAGCATTTTGTACATGATATTTACCAACAAAAGGGATTTCTACAATATGCTCAGTCGATGATGTTTGTAAACAAAGTACCGTTTTTCCAAATGATTCACTGACAATTTGGATATGTAAATCATTATGATTATCAAAGCCAAATGAGCAAGATTTTTTCTTATCATAAATACCGACGGAACGGCAAAAATTATCATCTCCATTTAGCACTAGCTTTTTCGATAAATCTGCCAGCCTTTTTTTCGCACGCTTATATGCCTCGAGTCCTCCGTGATCTTCTAAATGATCCTCCGATAAATTTAAAAAAACACCACAATCGATATCACAATGATCAAGTCTATTTTGCTGTAATCCCATTGATGAAGCTTCTAAAACAACATGTGTAACACCATTTCGTACACATTGCTTTAAAATCGGATGCAACTCTTTCGCCTGTAATGTAGTTAATTGCTCATACACGGTTTGTTGTTTCTGTTCATTGATGAAAAATCCTACTGTTCCAATAACTGCAACGTTTTTATGTAGGGCTCTTAATAATTGGCTCAAGAAATGACTCACTGTTGTTTTACCATTTGTACCTGTAATCGCAATGACTGTTAATGCTTCTGCGGGAAAGGCTGAAAGCTTTGCACTCGCATACGATAAAAATAAGGCTGTATTTGGAACCCAAACAAAAGGAATATTTTGATCGGTAATAGGCATTGAAATACTTTCTTCTGATACTATCGCGGCAGCACCCCGGGCTAATGCTTCTTTTACAAAACGATTTCCCGATGTCTTCTTACCTTTACGTACAATAAAAATATCCCCAGGTTTTACTGCCTGAGCATAATCCTCGACTCCTGTAATAGTTGTGCGAATAGATCCCCCAGTTACGCTACACGGCCAGTCTTTTAATAGCTCCGCTAATTGCAAGCTTCATTCCCCCTTTCGGTTCTCTATCATATGACGGCGTATGTAACGATGTGACGAAAAATGTAGGCGATCATTGTGCTTATCTCACCTATAGAAGTGGGAGACTTCTATAGGTAAGATTTTGCTTTCGCTTCTCAATACATTTGAAAAAGACTGAAGATAAACTTGATTTCGCCAAGTTTATCTTCAGTCTCAAATTTCTATTTATGGTGATGATTCATCAATATTTTCTACTGGTTCCTCAGAGTCTTTCTCACTATCCAGCCCCTGTGAAGATGATTCTAATAATATTTGCGTATAATAGTTTAAAAATACTCCAGATCCCGCTGTCGTATATTTATCATTTAAAATGACATTTCGATGCTCAGGTGAATTAAGCCAGCCATGCATTGCTTCAATCGCATCAAAATAATCAGTCGCAAGATTTTCATTTGCTTCACTATATTCGATTCCCTGTGTTTCTAATCTCTTTTTTAAATCTCCATTTGTTGGTGATTCATGAGCAAGGAAATTGTGCACCTTCATATCTTCACTATGCTTTTTTGCAACTTCTTCTAATGAATCATCCATATTTAATGGTGTTAAATCATGTTGAACTCTTGTTACATTTATTAAATCGTTAAGCTGCGCAGCATTTGCTTCATTAATTTCCTGCTGTAAAAAGGAAGATGGTGGTGTTGGTATTACTAGCTCACCTTGATAAGTCATTTCATACGGTTGATGAAGAACAAGGGTTTTACTATTAGTAAAACGTATTCCTTGTAGCTTACCCGTTTCTCTATCTATATAAAGTTGTGCAAAAAGCCCTTCAAATTTTACAAGCAGTCGTGTCTGCATATCTTCTTCACTCATCGAGAAAACGAAAATATTTTCACCGACATTCGCAGTTACTTCATAATCAATAATTGTCATTCGGTATATCTCATCGCGCTTCTGACCAACCTTAAAAGGAGAAGCATCCAAATCTTCACCAGCAATGTAAACTTGTGTCACAATGTGATTGTCAACGCCTACCATGAAAAATGTAGAAGCACTGGAGTTATAGATCCACCAATCATATCCAAAGGAGGATGGTTCCTTTCGTACTGGTTCACCATATTTCTCCAAAACTACCTTAGCTTCTTGACCGATTAATGTCGACATCCCGCTTTTTGGACGTGTCGTTGCTCCCATTTCAGGCTGCTTTAATTCGGTTTTGGGAATAACATTTGAATTGGCATTCGGGCCTTTTAGTGGCTCGTTTTCACGCGGTGTATTAAAAAACATAAAGCCAATTAATGTAATTGCAGCACATGCCATAAAAATGCGAAATAAAGCTTTCATACATGACTCCTTCTTATCACATTAGTCTATTTATTATATCAATTGTAATTGGGTTGACACAATGTTGTCATTGCAACAATGTCGAATATGCTCTATTATAAAAATGAGCGTATACTTTGTACGAGAACCTAAAGGAGGATTAAAGATGTATTTCGAAAATACTAACCTTGAAAATTTAACAGCTGATCAAGAACTTATTGTAAGCGTCATGAAAAAAAACGGTTTAGAATGTGATGGCGGCTGGGATTACGAACGTATGACATTTGATAAGCGTTTCGATACTCGCGAAGGTCGTTATTATCTACGTGTATTCTCATATGCTAAATCTGGTGATGTTGGTGCACACGATGCCATTTTAACATTAATGAAACCAGTACTTGGTAAGTACTACTATCCACACGGCGTTGAGTATGGTGATGATGAAGTTTATCCAGCTCATCTTGTAAAAAAATGTGAAGAAATCTTAAAAAAGGTTAAATTAGACCTAGAAGCTTTTGAAATTCATGCTTAATTTTAGATAGTTATGTCATTTTGCATTGATGTCGATTAAACATCGAAATTATTTTATTTTTTTATAAGGGTATACAGTAAATCGGCAATAACATGCAGTGCAATAGCTAAATCTGAAAAGACTGGTGGTCCAGTCTTTTTTATTTTGAGTAAAAATTTTATTTCTTCTCATACTAACTATATCTTTTACATGATGTAGGTGAGACAAATGTTACAATTTTTAAAACATCCCTTTTTTCGCCATCCGATCATTGTTATAGCTATCGGAATTGCAATTCTCTGGTTTATATCTCTGTCATTACCCATACTGCTTGCCTACGTAACTGCATTATTATTGGAACCTGTCATCATACGAATTAGCAAACGGTTCCGAAAAAAACGCAAAATAGTCGCATCTCTTTTTTTCTTGTTCTTTTCAAGCATGACATTACTTTTATGTATTCTCATTATATTTATAAGTTGGAAACAATTTTCGACATTTATCATTCATATTCCAGAGTACCTCAACCAGCTATCAGCACTATGGATTCAAACACAATCCAAGCTTTCCAACTATACTTATCACTTGCCCTTAGATCTTATTATACAAATTCAACTTATGATAGCACGAGCTCTCTCTTCAATCGAGAAATATGCTCTTTCTTTAACAAATGTAAATGTTTGGTCATCTTCACTTACGTATATAACTTCTCGTTTGTTCGATATTTTCGTTTATTGGATTGTACTATATATGTTTCTTTTAGAATTACCGAATATTAACCGTAAAATGTTAGCACCTATTTCGTTTCACTATCATCAAAAAATACTATTTATTGGACAGCGCGTAAAACTTGCTTTATTTGGTTTTGTAAAAGCTCAATTTTTAATTGGTATTTGCATTTTTGTTATCGCTTTTGGAACCTTTTATTTTCTTAAAACACCGTTCCCATTTATTTTTGCAATCTTACTAGTCATTTTAGATTTCGTGCCTTTTTTAGATTCATTTATTTTGCTTCTTCCTTGGGCAATATACAAAGCTTTTACAGGTGAATACATTTATGCTGTTATGTTAGTCGTACTTACGATCGCACAATTTTTAGTTCGACGAATGATTGAGCCTAGAGTTATTGGAAATAAAGTTGGACTCTCCTCACTAACAACCTTTATTGCCATGTTTATCGGTTTTAAAATGTTTGGGTTTTCCGGTATTTTAATTGGTCCTTTACTCGTTGTTGTTATCGTTTCCCTATTTAATCAAACATCCATAAAAAATCTCCCACCTTCTCAAAAATAAGGAGGGAGATTTTTTTTTTTAATCAATTATGCCTCGGCATAATCGCGTCCAGAATCGGCTTTGTGCTGCATATAGAACTTCATTCCGATTCCATGACATCCGCCGGAGGCTTCAGGCCAATAAATGTTTTTTGCGCGAATGCGAAGCATCAGCAGCAAATGTTTTTTGCGGAAAGCCCAGTGCGCAGGTACAGATGTTCGAACACCCGCTAAAAGAGGTTAAAAGCCTAATATAGCTTTAATGACAGATGTTGTTTCACCTGGTTCAAACATAACGTATAGTAAAAAGTATACTAAAACTCCTGTAATAGCTACGAAGAACCAAATAATACTTGTAATCGGTCCAATACGACGGTGAAGCTTGAGATTAGTTTTCAAACCAGAAATAATACTAACAATTCCAAATACTGCTCCAGTTGTTGCGAGAGTAATGTGGAAAATTAAGAAGAAAGTATAATATGGCTTTAAATCTTCTCCACCACCAAACGCTGTGTTACCAATAAAGACTGTTCGTGAAGCGTAAATAATAAAGAAGATAAGTGCTGCAACTCCTGCTGCAAGCATTACTTTTTTATGTGCCTCTACTTTTCTTTTTATAATTAAGCCCCAACCAATAGCTACAAGTACAGCACTAATAACGATGAATGACGTACTTATAGTAGGCAAAATTTGCAATTCCATTTACAAAACCCCTTATACAAATTAAAGTTTCTTTTTACAACTGATGTTGTTGTTGTTGATTTTCCCATTTCTTTTGATGTTCTTTTAATGCATCAGCAGTAATTTTATCAGGATCCTTTTGTTCTGAACGATACCACTTAATAAATATTGATCCAAGTAATACACCAAAAATAAGCTCTTGTAAAATCTTCATTAAAACGCCGCCTAGTTGCTGATCGGCAACAGGTGTCATATTTGTAAAGAGCTCTGGTCCTGATAAAGATAAACTAGACAATGTAGAAACAGGTACACAAAGTTCCATTGCCTTTAGCCATGCATCACCATTTGTATATGTTTCGTACATAGCGTTTGGCGCAAAAATAATTAACGCACACGCAGGTGTAATTAATACCGCGTTAGCAATAATATAGGCTAATTTATACAAGGGTTTCATATGCGAACTATTAGGCATCTTTTGAATCAAAGGCCAGTACATTAAAGTAGCAGAAACAAATAATACAAATGTATATGTACCATGTAAAGTTTCGTTTAATTTAATGTAGTCTAATACTGCAGGTAAATGGTAGAAAGAAAATAAACCAATAAACACAAATACCGCAACGACAGGGAGTGTAAGTACTTTAAATAAAGATTTAACAACCGGTGCTTCAATCGCAACTTTCCATACCCACCAAGGAATTCCCTTAATTAAGAAAATCGGCACAAGTAACAATAAAATAGCCATTTGCACCATATGCATCGTAAACATAATATGCGCCATTAAATCTATTGGAGATCCTTTAATAATATAAACCGTTACCATTGCCAGTACAAAATAAATAGCCTCTTCCTTTTTCAAAGGCTCACTTACTTTAAAATCCTTGCGCCACTTTGTTGTGACTAGAAAATAGATGACTGTTATGAAAACAAGAACCCCTATTAAGTATGGGCTCCATAAAGCTTGGAAACCAAATATACTAAGTGGCATACAGAACGCACTCCTTTTACTTCAATACCCCTATTATAGAACGCTTACACTTATTCTGCAATGAACGAAAGGTGAACAAATTACTATCTATCTATAGTTTACCTTTCTTACAGGATTATCATATTTATAGAAAAAATATTCGAAGTATATAAACCCAACATGAAATATATTATTTCTTGCTAGCTCATCATCATAGCGTGAGAGTGATTTCCGTTCCAGGCTACTCGCTTTCCTGTGGGCGGGCGACGAGCCGCTTCCTCCGCTTCCTCCGCTTCGCTCCGTCCAGGGTCTCGTCTGTCTCGCTTTCCCACGGGAGTCGAGTAGCCTTCCACTCCAATCAACAGTAGCGTAGAATTTTTATTAATTTTAACATTTCAAAAGTGGACGCTATGACAACGCACCATAATTGAACAGAATAGATGTATAACAGTGACGTAATTGTACATTAGTTTTTGCTACCGCTTCGCTTTCGTACAGACGAAACTCTTTTGATAAAGTCGCGTCTTCACTTAAATTAAAGCTACATTTAAGAGGAACATGCTATGTAAATCAGTTGATTAGAGTGGAGACTGGGCGACTCCTCGGGGATTAGCGTCACAGATGAGACCCTGGAGCGAGCAAAGCGAGTGAAGCGGCTCATCGGACGCCCCCAGGAAGCTTTGCTCTGTGTGAAAGCGAAGCGACAGCAACAAAGCGCCCAGTCGGAACGGAAATCAACCACTCGTTTTGCTCTAGAGCCATAATGGATGCCTTGGTTCTTACCTGCTCATCACTATAACGTGAATAGAACCCAAAAAGAAAAGCACGTTCCTACTGAAAGTAGAGAACGTGCTTTTTTGGTGATTACCACCAAATAATTGTTAAAAATGCTAAGAAGAATGTAAATGCGATTAGTATACCCATCCACATGAAGAAACCAATTACACCACCGAAGTGTGTTTTTTTGTCTTCTAAGTGCATGAAAGCGTAAAGTTGAAGAACAACTTGAACACCAGCAAGCAATAAAATAAGCGGTAATACTAAGTATTTAGAAAAATCAGCAGCAACTACTGCGAATGCGATGAACGTAAAGAAAATCATAATCGCAAAGTTGAGTACTTGTTTACGCATATGAACGGCATTATGATGACGATCATACTCGTATTGTGCCTGTGTCTTAGCAACTATAGGTGTATCGTGTGTAGACATATTATCCGATCACTCCCATCAAGTATACTACTGTAAAGATGAATACCCAAACTACGTCGATAAAGTGCCAGTATAAAGCAGCTACGAAAAATTTAGGTGCATTGTATAAGTTAAGACCGCGCTTAGCATTACGAAGCATTAACGTAGCAAACCACACAAGACCCAATGTTACGTGGAAACCATGTGTACCAACTAATGAATAAAACGCAGTTGAGAATGCAGATTGGTCAAATGTAAAACCAAGACCTACATAATGATTGAATTCATAGATTTCAAGACCTAAGAATCCAAGACCTAAAAGTAATGTAATACCAAACCAAGTTTGCATAGCTTTAAAGTTAAAATTACGCATATGGTAAATGGCATAAACAGACGTTAGTGAAGATGTTAATAATAACATCGTCATAGCGAAAGCTAAAGGTAATTCAAATAAACCTTGTGTTGTGAACTCCATGCCAGCAGGCCCTTTGTTCTTAAGCGCTAGGTAAGTAGCGAATAAACTTGCGAAAAGTACAACTTCACAGGCAAGGAAAATCCAGAAACCAACAACTTTATTTTTCCCTTCCATCGTCGCTTGTTCAGGATGATCTGGCCAAGTATGAGGAGTAAATTTAGTATTGAAATCCATTATTTATTTCCTCCTTTGCCGTAAAGATGTTCTTCAATTTCAAGAATTTCTTCTTTGTGTAAGTGGAAACCGTGATCGTCCTTAACAGAACGGAAAATCATAGCACCGAATGTAATTGCAAGACCACCGATTAAAATATAAATTGACCATGGTTTATCTGCATCTTGATTATAAAGAGCACCGAATGCTGCGATAAACAAGCCCATAGAAATAACAAATGGGATAGCTGAGTTATTTGGCATATGAATATCACCGACTGGCTCAGCAAATGTAATTTCTTTATTACCTTCTTGCTTTTCAATCCACCATGGATCTAAACCACGAACAAGTGGTGTTTGACGGAAGTTATAGAATGGGATTGGTTGTGGAATTGACCATTCTAATGTACGTCCATCGCCCCATGGATCGCGACCTGCTGGTTTGCCTTTGATTGACATTAAGCAGTTGATTACCATTAAGATAACCCCTACACCCATCATTAATGCACCTATTGTAGAGATATAGTTGAACTGATCCCAACCTTGACCTTCTCTGTAAGTGAATACGCGACGTGGCATACCCATTAAACCTAAGAAGTGTTGAACGAAGAACGTTAAATGGAATCCAATAAAGAATACCCAGAAAGTAATTTTGCCAAGTGTTTCGTTTAACATACGGTTGAAGAAAATTGGCCAGTAGAAGTGCGCTGAACCAAATAACGCTGTTACGATACCACCAACGATTACGTAGTGGAAGTGAGCAACGATAAAGTAAGAATCGTGTAATTGGTAGTCAAGAGGTGCAGATGCTTGCATTACCCCTGTAACACCACCCGCAACGAATGACGGGATGAAACCAAGTGCATAAAGCATTGGTGTTGTAACTTTAATAGATCCTCCCCAAATAGTTAAGATCCAGTTAAATACTTTCATACCTGTTGGAACGGCAATTGCCATTGTTGCAACAGCAAAGATTGCGTTTGCTGTTGGCCCAAGACCAACTGTAAACATGTGGTGAGCCCATACCATGAACCCTAAGAAACCGATTAAAATTGTTGCGAATACCATTGAAGAGTATCCAAATAAACGTTTACGAGAGAACGCTGGGATAATCTCAGAGAATAAACCAAACGCTGGTAATACTAAGATATAAACCTCTGGGTGTCCGAAGATCCAGAATAAGTGTTCCCAAATAATTGTGTTACCACCCATCAAATGGTCAAAGAAGTTACCACCGAACATACGGTCAAATAACATCATTAATAAACCAATTGTTAATGGTGGGAATGCGAATAAAATTAATGCACTTGATACTAGCGCTGTCCAAGTGAATAATGGCATACGCATGAATGTCATACCTGGAGCACGCATTGTAATAATCGTAACGATAAAGTTAAGACCTGATATTAATGTACCCGCCCCTGATATTTGTAAACCGAGAACATAGAAGTCAATACCATGTCCAGGAGAATATAAAGATAATGATGCATAAGACGTCCAGCCCGCATCAGGCGCGCCACCCATAAAGAATGACAGGTGAAGGAATACTGCACCTAGGAAGAATAACCAGAACCCTAACGAATTAAGGAACGGGAATGCTACGTCACGTGCACCAATTTGTAATGGTACAAGCATGTTCATAAATGCAAATAGTAATGGAGTTGCAGCTAGGAATAACATTGTTGTTCCGTGCATTGTTAATAATTGATTGAAAAAACCAGCTGAGACGAAATCGTTATTTGGTTGCATTAATTGAATACGCATTAATAACGCTTCAAAACCAGCGATAGCGAAGAACAATGTGCCGGCTAATAAATACATTACTGCTAACTTTTTATGGTCAACAGTTGTAATGTATTCCCAGACAGTTGCTCCAAAGCCCTTTTTCTGTGTGTATGAGCTCACAACTTTTACCTCCCTCAAAGTTTGTTACATTAAAGTTAAAATCATTTCTCAACAGATAAGCCCATGATATAAGTTGCTAGAGCTTGAATTTCTTCGTCAGTTAAATCGCCATAAATTGGCGCAGTACCTTCTGCGTTCATCATTAAGTTACCTGGCTTGAATTGCTCAGGATTCTTAATCCAAGCTTTTAAGTTTTCTTCATCATGATCTAAGAAACCAGCGACACGGTTACGGTCACCAAATGTAGTTAAGTTAGGACCCTTTGAACCTGGACCGCTTGTACCAGATACAGCATGACAACCCATACAGCTATTAGCAAATGTTGCCTCGCCTAGATCAGCTGAAGTTTTGTCTGGCATTTTTTTATCTGTTGCTTTCATTGAAGCTACCCATGCGTCGAATGCATCCGGGCTTAATGCTTTAACTTTGAAGTCCATTAGAGCGTGTGAAGGACCACATAACTCAGCACATTTACCATAGAATACGCCGTCTTTAAGGTCTTTTGATTCTTTATCGAATTCTAGATAGAACTTGTTTAAGTTATCAACGTTCGTATCCATTTTACCGCCTATAGCAGGAATCCAGAATGAGTGCTTAACATCGGCAGCTTTTAAGTTAAAGTAAACTTTTTGACCTGTTGGTACAACTAATTCTTGTGCAGTTATAATACCTTGGTTAGGGTATTCAAACTCCCACCAATATAAATTTGCAGTTACATTTACAGTAAGTGCTGTTTTGTCACCGTTTTCATCTACTTCGTCCATCGCAGCAACATCTGCAAATTTGTAAGTAGCCGTAACGACTGGTACAGCTAAGATTAATAATAAAATAATTGGAATAACTGTCCAAATTATTTCAAGAGTGTGACTTCCTTCTACTTGCTTAGGAATAACGTTTTCGCCAACTTTTGAACGGCGGAATTTTAAGAATGCAAGTAAATAGATAACGGATACTACTACTACAACTAACGTCATAATTCCAGTAGCTAGCATTAATAGATTGAATTGTTCTTTACCTACTTGACCAGACGGTTTCAGTGCAGAAATATAATCTTCACCACAACCAGAAAGGAAAACCATCATCACTGCTAGTAGTGAAAAAAGACGCCATTTTTTAAGCCCTTTCATCATAGCTTAATTAAACCCCTCTTTCTTTGTTGTATTTTTCATGTGTACCTAGGAAATAAGTTCTGTCTATATGAATTCAAAAGAAAGAATTCCTAAATTTAGCTAAACAACGCAAAAATTATGATGGCTACAAATAGTATGGTCATATGATTCAAAGAATAGATAAACATTTTATTTGCCCATTTCATATCATCTTTTGTGGTAAAGCCTTTAAAAGCTAGAATCAACCAGCCTAAGTTCAATGCAGTGGCAAGAATTAAGAAGCCAACACCAAGCTCTGGTAAAAGGAATGGTAATGGTAATAATAAAAGAATCCAGAAAAACATCGAGTACTTTGTACGTTTAAATCCTTTTACTACAGGTAGCATTGGTATATTAGCTGCACGATATTCCTCAGTACGTTTCATAGCAAGTGCATAAAAATGCGGTGGTTGCCATGCAAACATGATAAGGAATAGGGCAAGTGCTCCAGGACCTAATGCAGGTTCAACCGCTGCAAACCCAATAACTGGTGGGATCGCCCCTGAAATACTTCCTACAACCGTGTTACTAACATGCTTCCTCTTTGACCACATTGAGTACAGAACGACATAAGCAAATATCCCTACTAGTCCCCACATGCCGGCCGCAAACGATGCCGCAAATAACAAAATTTCACCTACAATTAAAAATGAGAGGGCAATAGTCAATACAAAATTCGGCTTAAATCTACCTGTTACTGTCGGTCTACCCTTTGTTCTTTTCATGATTGGATCAATATCCTGATCAATAAAGTTATTCATTGCGCCTGAGCCACCTATAATTAATGCCGCACCCAGCATGGTGAACAATATGACATCAAGCTCTTGCAAGAAGTGTCTACTAGTAAATTGAAATGCCAGCCACATCCCTGTAAACGTTGTGACAAGATTCGAGTTAACGATTCCAATTTTTATTAGTGCTAAGAAATCTTTTACAAATGATGTTGATGCTGGTCCACTATTTCTAGTAGCCGTCAGAGCACGACCGTTTGACATGATACCTTCTCCTTTCATTTTTGTAAGCATATTCCGCTACAATTACTATAGCGAAATTTGCGATTGATTTCTAGACATTAAGTGAAATTTAGATGAAGTTGTAAAAATTAGCTTTGTCTAGAAATATATTAAAAACAACATATCTATAGTAAATCATTTTCTAAAATGAATTGTGAAGGTTAGAGTACGAAATTATGAACAATTTGTGAAATGGAATCGACATCTAATACTCCCTACTCTTTACAAGTTGTATTTTAATTGTATTTTCGATATTATCTAGTAGCAGAAACATTACTTTCATGTAATGTCCATAGATAAAGTAGGTGACTCATTTTATGCAACAAAACAGGTATATGAAATGGTTTGCTGTTGCCGCTACAGTTGGAATGCTCCTAGTTTTACTAGGTGGGGCACTTGTTACCAAAACAGACAGTGGCTTAGGCTGTGGTCGAAACTGGCCTGATTGCAATGGTTCTCTTATTCCAAAAGAAATTACACCAGCAATCTTAATTGAATTTTCACATCGTCTTATAACTGGGATCGTATCTATTTCAATTCTTGCGTTAACAGTTTGGACATGGCGTAAAATCGGCCATATTCGCGAAGTAAAATTATTAGGTTTCTTAGCAATGTTTTTCTTAATCGCACAAGCTCTTATTGGAGCAGCTCAAGTGTTGTGGGGACAAGGTGATTTCATATTAGCGCTCCACTTTGGGATTTCTCTTATTTCCTTTGCTGCTGTTCTCCTCCTTTCTATGATTGTATTTGAAGTCGATCGCAAATTTGATGCCGATAACGTTTTTATTGGAAAAAAATTACGTTGGCATACGATTGCTGTCACAATTTATTCTTATTTAGTCGTTTATACAGGGGCGCTTGTTCGCCATACAGATTCAAGCTTAATATGTCCTGACTGGCCATTTTGCTATAACGATACACCATTCGCAGCTTTTAATAATATGTACGAATGGATGCAAATGGGGCATCGTCTAGCTGTTCTTATCTTTTTCATTTGGATTGCATACATAACGTGGCACGCTGTAAAAGAATATAAACATCAACGTGTAATTTACTATGGCTGGATTATTGCCTTTACTATAGTAATTTTACAAGTAATTGCTGGTATGCTAGTAGTTCTAACTAAATTGAATTTAACAGTCGCATTACTTCATTCATTATTTATTTCAATGCTGTTTGGTCTACTTTGCTATATGGTAATGCTAGTTGCACGTAGCAATTATAATGAAAAAAACAAATAATAATAGAAAAAGATTCGCCATATTTTTCAATGGCGAATCTTTTTTATTTTCAAACGCTTCTATCTCAATAATATGTCAAAAAATCGACAAGTTTATTATTAAAAAATAGTAATATTTATAGGTAGGTGGATGTCGATAAAAACGTGAAAGTTGGTCGATAAAATTCAAAAGTTGGACGATAATTCCTGAAAGTGTTCCGATAAAACTAAAAGATAATATTATGTTAAGTATGCAAGGCTACAACTATCACCTGTGATAACGCCTTTGTTACCAACATCCTGTCGCTTCGCTTTAAGCACAGACAAAACGCAGTTGTTGCCCCGACGCCCTCAGGAAATCAACCCTACATTTTGATAATGAACCAAAATAGCAAAATAAAAAAGGTTATTAGTATACTATAAAAGCCATCTAATAACCTTCTTTTTTATCAATTATTCAATTTCAATTAACAAATCACCTGTTGAAATGGCGTCGCCCGCACTTGCGTATACTTCTTTCACAATGCCATCTTTCGGTGCTTGGACGGTCGTTTCCATTTTCATTGCTTCAGTAATTAATAAGTGATCCCCACGTTTTACATGGCTTCCTTTCGATACGACTACCTTTAAGACCGTACCTGGCATCGTTGCACCAATTTGATTTGGATTACTTGGATCAGCTTTTAATGCCAAGCTACCATCTACTTCGACAGTTATATCTTGAATGACTAGTTCACGGGATTGACCGTTTAGCTCAAAGTAAATAACACGCGTACCATCGTGCTGTGGTTCACCAATGGAAACAAGTTTAATTATCAGTGTTTTTCCTTTTTCGATCTCGACTTCAATTTCTTCGCCTAGTTTTAACCCATATAGGAATGTTGGCGTATTTAATACCGAAATATTGCCGAAGGAGTTCACAGTTTTTGCATACTCTTCAAACACTTTTGGATACAAAGCAAACGCTAGCACATCCTGTTTCGTCACGGCACGATTTAATTTTCCCTCTAGTACCGCCTCTAGTTGCTCAAAATTCACAGGCTCCAATAGCTCGCCAGGACGTACTGTAATTGCTTCACGATCCTTTAACACAACCTTTTGCAGTGCCTCTGGGAAGCCACCATGAGGTTGTCCTAAATAACCCTGGAAGAACTCAATTACAGAATCTGGGAAGTCAATAGTTTGCCCTCTTGTCAGTACAGAATTTTCATCTAAATCATTTTGTACCATAAATAACGCCATATCACCGACTACTTTCGATGATGGGGTTACTTTGACAATATCGCCAAATAGAAGGTTTACACGGGAATACATGTGCTTCACTTCTTCCCATCTGTCCCCTAGGCCAACTGCTTTAGCCTGTTGCTGCAAGTTACTGTATTGACCACCCGGCATCTCGTGGACATAAATTTCAGAATGTGGGCTAATCATGCCGCTTTCAAAATCCTTATAATACTTACGCACATCTTCCCAATAGTACGATAACTTTTCAAGCGCATCGATATCGGCACGAACGTTACGCTTATTACCCTTCATAGCATAGTACAAGGAGTTGGCGCTTGGCTGGGACGTTAAACCTGCCATCGAACCGAGCGCTGTATCAATGATATCCACTCCTGCCTCGATCGCCTTGGCATATAAATAAATACCATTGCCACTTGTATCATGCGTATGCAGATGGATTGGTAGGCTTGTCGTCTCTTTCAACTCGGAAATTAAACGATAGGCTGCTTCTGGTTTCAATAACCCCGCCATATCTTTAATCGCTAAAATATGGGCACCTGCTGCCTCTAACTCCTTTGCCATTTCCTTGTAGTATTGAACTGAATATTTTGCTCTTGTTTCATCAAAAATATCTCCTGTGTAACAGATCGCTGCTTCAGCAATTTTACCTGATTGACGTGCAGCATCAATGGCTACTTCCATTCCTTTAATCCAGTTCAAGCTATCGAAAATACGGAAAACATCAATGCCTGATGCCGCTGATTCAGCGATAAATTCACGAATTAAATTGTCTGGATAGTTTGTGTAACCAACTGCATTCGCACCACGTAATAACATTTGGAATAGCACATTCGGAACTTGTTCGCGCAGCTTGGCAAGACGCTCCCATGGATCTTCTTTTAAGAAACGGTAAGCCACATCAAACGTCGCGCCTCCCCACATTTCGAGTGAGAAGAAATCATGCATCATACGCGCTGTTGCATCTGCAATTTCGAACATATCCTGTGAACGTACACGTGTCGCAAGAAGTGATTGGTGCGCATCTCGGAAAGTTGTATCCGTTAATAGCACATCCTCTTGCTCTAGAATCCATTTCACTAGCCCGTCTGCTCCTTGGGCATCTAAAATTTGCTTTGTCCCCGCCGGAGGAACGATTAGTTTATCGACTTTCGGGATGCTCGGCTGTACAAAAATTGGTTTCGCCTTCTGCTCTACTCCAGGGAAGCCATTTAATGTCACATTACCAATATAGCTTAAGAGCTTTGTCCCACGGTCTTTACGCTCAGGGAAATTGAATAGCTCAGGTGTTGTATCGATAAAGCTTGTATCAAATGCTCCCGTTAAAAATTTCTCGTGCGTCACGACATTATTTAAGAATGGGATATTCGTTTTCACCCCACGAATACGGAACTCCTTTAAATTTCGATCCATTTTTGCTGCGGCTTCTTTAAACGTCATCCCTGTCGTTGAAATTTTCACTAGCAATGAATCATAGTACGGTGTTACTACAGCCCCTTGGAAGCCATTTCCGGCATCTAATCGAACGCCGAAGCCACCGCTTGAACGGTATACCATAAGCTTCCCCGTATCTGGCATAAAGTCATTAGCGGGGTCTTCCGTTGTGACACGCGCTTGAATCGCATAGCCAATCATTGGAACATCTGCCTGTTGTGGAATGTGGATTTCCTCACTATGCAGTCCGTAGCCTGCTGCTACTTTAATTTGGGCGTGCACAATATCAACACCCGTAATCATTTCAGTAATCGTATGCTCTACTTGAACACGTGGGTTAACTTCGATGAAGTAGAAATCCTCGCCTGCAACTAAAAACTCTACTGTCCCTGCATTTATGTATGAGACATTTTTCATTAATTGAACCGCCGCGTCGCAAATTCGGCTTCTTAAATCTTCCGAAATTGAATTAGATGGTGCGATTTCAACAACCTTTTGATGACGACGTTGAATCGAGCAATCACGTTCATATAAATGAATGATATTACCTTGTTGGTCGCCTATAATTTGGACTTCAATATGCTTTGGCTTAATAATAGCCTTTTCTACATATACATCATCAGAGCCAAATGCTGCCTTCGCCTCTGATTTTGCACGTTCATAGGAGGAAGCTAACTCCTCTTCTGTATGAACAAGACGCATTCCACGACCACCGCCGCCTAATGCTGCCTTAATCATAATTGGATAGTTGTATGCGCTAGCAAAAGCCTTTACCTCTGCTAAATTATCTACTGGGCCATCTGTTCCAGGAATAACAGGAATGCCTGCAGCAATTGCTTGTTCACGCGCCTTCACCTTATCTCCAAACATATCTAAATGCTGAGAAGTCGGCCCAATGAAGACAATCCCCTCTTCTTCACATCGACGTGCAAATTCTACGTTTTCCGATAAAAAACCATAACCCGGATGAATCGCATCAACATTAGCATCTTTGGCGATCGAAATAATGCCCTCGATATCCAAATAAGCATCAATTGGTTTCTTGCCAGCTCCTACTAAATAGGCCTCATCTGCTTTAAAGCGATGGAAAGCCCCACTGTCCTCCCGCGAATAAATGGCTACTGTTTGGATATTCAACTCCGTACATGCACGGAAAATACGAATTGCAATTTCTCCTCGATTGGCTACGAGAATTTTTTTGATTGACTCCATTGATATCCCCCTTTATGATTGTGTTTTTTTCCTTTCTACCTTTTCAAACATAGAAACATTGATTAATATTCCCATCGCTAAAGATAGAATAATTATAGATGTCCCGCCATAGCTAATAAAAGGTAACGTTACACCGGTTAACGGGATTAACCCAGTTGCACCCCCAAGATTGATAAACGTTTGAAAACCAATCCAACTTGCTATACCAGCCGCAATCATACGTGCTAGCGGATCTTTCGTGCGTAATGCAATCGAAAGTCCTTTATATACAATAAAACCTATACCACCTAAGACGATTAGCACTCCCCAAATACCTAGTTCTTCCATAATGATCGCCATAATAAAATCGGTTTGTGGTTCAGGTAAATACCCTAATTTTTGAATGGATTGACCAAGGCCTCTTCCTTCTAAACCGCCTCCGCCAATTGCATAATAACTATTAACAACTTGATGACCCATATCGGATTCATAATCAAATGGATTAAAATAGGAAAGAATACGGCCTTTACGATTACCCGTTAACAGATCTCCTTTAAACAGCCAAAGAATACCGATAATAGCTGCACCAAATGCCCCTAACACCCCAAAAAACTTCCAAAATGTTTTAAATGGAATGCCACTTGCTGCTACAACAGATACAGCAATTCCACAAAGAATAACGCTAGCCCCTAAATCAGTTTCAAATGCTACCCCCGCAACAACAAGAATCCAGAGAAATATTGGATAAAAAATTTCTGTCGGTTGTAGCTTTTCAAATGTATATTTTTGTGCTTTCCGATAAAAGGCAGCGGCAAAATATAAAATTATAAATAGTTTCGCATATTCAGAAGGCTGAAAGTTCCCTAAACCTGGGACCTTTATCCAGCTTTTAGATCCTACCCCTGCCACATCACCATTACCGGCTACTTTTACCCAAGTAAATAATATAGCTAGCACAATCGTAAGCAGTAACATAATATTTTTGTTAGCATAATGCTTGTACGGGAAAAATGCTGCAACTAAAAATCCAAGAAATGCTACAATTAAATTGATTACTTGCTTGTGATAATAGTTATCAGGATCATATCCTTTTTGAATTGCTACCATCATACTTGAGCTATAAATCATTACTAATCCAAATAAACTTAACAATAGGACAGTAAAAAATAATGGGTAATCAAAATTTTGTGCATAACGTTTTAAGTATTGTTTCATCGGAAGACCTCATTCTAGAAAAAAAACTCAAATCGCAAATTGCGTTTGAGTTTTTTCTTTTTATTTGTCTGTATACGCGTCATGTAGTACAGAAAGCTCTTTCTCGAGTGAATCGAGAATTTCTTTGCCTTTTTCGCGATCAATGAGTCCAAGCTTCACAGCAAAGTCAATTTCACGTGAAAGGCCGAACATTTGTGTATCTAATACTTCTTCATATAAAGGGCATTGTGGCATTGTTAAATGATCCATTTGTACTCGAATGAGGCGAGCAATTTTATCTGCATCAGCAACTAAAAGCTCCAAAGCCTTCTCCTGAAAAGAAGTTTGTGATTTAGTATCCATGAGGACGCCCCCATTATCTGATATTTCTTCGATTCTATCTTAATAAAGTTTATCTTTTAGTCGTTAAAAATGCAAGTGTCTACATTGGAAAATAGAGAAATCGAATTATATTTCTTTATTATCTCTAGTCATTAGCGTTATACTATTTCATGGATATACAAGATTTGAGGAGGATTTCTATAATGGAAACAATAATTCCTATCAAGGGCGCAGTTACATTCCAACTAACATTAGATCCCACTGTTTGGATTTTCGATGATCGTAAATTAGATTTAAAAACGTACTTCGATACAAAAGAAGTTGAGGAAGATTCGGATATTAAATATATGCGTGAAGTAGGTGCTCACTGGTCGCGTGAGATTATGGAAGGAGCTACTTTTCCACCAACATTGAAATCAGAACGAAAATTTGACCGCAAAGGAATGGAAACAGGTACTTTCGGGATTGAATTAAGTCACTTCTTGAAAAATGCTGAGATTAAACCTGAAGCAACAACAATCGTCATTGAATGTGAAGATGGCAAAGAATATTTATTTTCAATTGAAGAAGCTTACACATTCATTTTAAAATACAGCCAAGATGGCAAGCCATTAACGGATGATGGCCCTGTTCATGTGCTATTTAGAGACGGTTCAAATGTAGACAACCCTATCAAAAATATAGTAGCGATTCGTGCTGAGTAGGAGGGAATGCAATGCGCGTAAAATGCGTTATTTGCGATACAATTAACAATTTAGATGATAATTTACCGTTAGCAAAAAAATTACGTAATCGACCAATTCATACGTATATGTGCGGTACTTGCCATGATCGTATTGAAGAAAATACCGTTGCACGCATTGAAACAGGAAATTTCCGTTTTTATCGTACTTCACCACAAATGGATAAAGAATTTTAACAGCAACTAAGGAGGTGGCTCATTATATTTGAGACACCTCCTTTGTCGTCTAACCATTATTTTTTACAATCGCCTTCTCTATCAACTCGACAACCTGATACATAATCGTCGCAAAAAAAGCGATGATGAGAAGTGACATAAGCACAAGATTAAAATTAAACACTTGGAAGCCATAAATAATTAAATAACCTAGCCCTTTTGAAGCAACTAAAAATTCACCTACAATGACACCTACCCAAGAAAGTCCTACATTTACTTTCAAAGTAGAAATAATCGTTGGAAATGAAGCAGGTAAAATGACTTCCCTAAATATTTGCCATCTAGTTGCCCCAAAAGTTTGTAATACTTTGCTGTAGTTCGGATCTACCCCTTTAAATGCTGTATAAACTACGATGGTTGTAATGATGATTGAAATCAACGCACCCATCGCTATAATTGAAAAATACCCCGGACCAAGAGCGACTATTAAAATTGGTCCTAAGGCAACTTTCGGCATGGCGTTTAAAATAACTAAATACGGATCTAGTACCTTTGATAGCATCGGCGACCACCACAATACAATTGCTATTAAAGTGCCTATTAATGTACCAGCAATAAAGCCAATGATCGTCTCCATTAACGTAACACCAACGTGCAATGTTAACGTACCATCGCTCACTTTTTCTACTAATGTGTGCCATACCTGCGTTGGTGAACTAAAAATTAAACGGTCAATCCATCCAAATCTTGAAAGAAGCTCCCACCCACAAAAAAATACGAGTAAGATGATAAGCTGATATAATCGAACATAGCGCTTTTCTTTTTTTAACATTTGCAGATACTGTTTAAATAAAGCATTATCCAAGACTCTCCAGCTCCTTCCAAATAGTTTGGAATATATCTGAATATGTTGGATGCTGTCGAACATCAAAAGGTGAAAGCTCTTGTAACTCCGTAGGTATTTCAAAAACTCTATGCAATGTACCCGGATTTGCCGAGAATAGAAATACCCGTTCACTCATCGCAATGGCTTCACCAATATCATGCGTTACAAGAACTGCAGTTTTTTGATAGGCCTTTAACGTTTCAACAACCAAATCCTCCAGTTTTAATTTAGACTGATAATCAAGTGCCGAAAACGGTTCATCTAGCAATAAAATTTTAGGGTCCACCGCTAAAGTTCTTGCCAGCGCTACTCGTTGACGCATGCCACCTGATAACTCTCTCGGATAATTATTCCCTACATGCGGTAAACCAATTTCTCGCAAAAGTGCATTTGCAGTTACTTTATGCATTTTAGTGCTTCGCTCCATGATTTTCAAACCAATCGTGACATTTTCTTCAATAGTCTTCCAAGGGAATAAATAATCTTGCTGAAGCATGTAACCAATGAGAGACTGATTGTGTGATGAAAATTCCTCACCATCAATGTATACCTTACCTTCTGTTGACGAAAACAAGCCCGCAATAATTGATAATAACGTCGTTTTCCCACATCCGCTAGGTCCTATAAAAGAAACAAACTCACCTTCACGAATATCCAAATTTATATCATGTAAAACATCCTTAGCCTGCGTTTTCGAAAAATAGCAATGGTGAATATTTTCTACTTTTAAAAAACCCATATTACTCAGCTGCCTTTTTAGCAAAGGTTGTATTCACAAGCTTTTCATAATCCACCCGTTGAGGAAGTTCACCTGCTTCCTCCATGATCTTTTGCAAGTTATCCCATTCCCCCTTATCCAAAATAGGATCTGTAGCATAGGAACCTTGTGATTTATAACGTTCAACCACTGTTTCAATTAAGCCAACATCTACATTTTCAAAATATGGCTGAATAATTTTCGCTATTTCGGCCGGACTCGCTTTTTGCACAAAATCCTGTGCTCGTTTCAAAGCATTTGTAAAGCCTTGAACTGTCTTCGCATTGTCTTTTAAATAGCTACTTTTCGCCATAAACGATGTATAAGGTAATTGCCCCGATTCAGTACCAAATGAAGCGACAATGTAACCCTTACCTTCTTTCTCAAAGATACTAGCTTGTGGTTCAAATAGCTGTACATAGTCCCCTGTTCCAGAAGCAAAGGCTGTAGAAATATTAGCATAATCAATGTTTTGAATGAGTTTTAAATCATTGGTAGGGGCAATGCCATGTTTTTTCAGGACAAACTCACCAGCCATTTGTGGCATCCCACCTTTACGTTGACCTAAAAATGTAGAGCCTTTTAACTGATCCCATGAAAAATTATCCATCTCGTTACGTGCCACTAAAAATGTGCCATCTGTTTGTGTTAACTGCGCAAAATTTTGAATCGGGTCATTGGCGCCTTGGAGCGTAACATAAATAGAAGTCTCCGATCCAACTAAGGCGATATCAATGCCATCAGAAAGTAGCGCCGTCATTGTCTTATCGCCACCTGCAATTGTTTGTAGCTCAACGGAAAGCCCTTCATCCTTGAAGTACCCTTTTTCAAGTGCTACATACTGCGGCGCATAGAAAATCGAGCGCGTCACTTCCCCAACTTTGACTTTTTCAAGCTCCGTTTTATTACACGCCGTCAAAGAAAGGAGTAATAAAGCAATAACACTAAATAGTAAACCTTTTTTAAGCCACCGCATTCCATTTCCTCCTTGATTGCTGAAAATAAGCCTATCGACATTAACTTATTCATATCGGAAGATTTCGGTGCCTAGATTTTAAAATTGTTCAAATACCCAATGTTTGAATGATGTTCTATTCGTCGCTTTGGCTATTCTCTCCGTTACCTTTAAAATGGTTTATTATCAAAACGTGTGGTTGATTTCCGTTCCGACCGGGCGCTTTGTTGCTGCCGCTTCGCTTTCGCACAGAAAAAATATTTGTTGCTGCCGCTTCGCTTTCGCACAGAAAAAATATTTGTTGCTGGCCGCTTCGCTTTCGCTACAGAAAACATTTGTTGCTGCCGCTTCGCTTTCGCACAGAAAAAACATTTGTAGCTGACGCTTCGCTTTCGCACAGAAAAAATATTTGTTGCTGGCCGCTTCGCTTTCGCTACAGAAAACATTTGTTGCTGCCGCTTCGCTTTCGCACAGAAAA
>NZ_JBIWFC010000001.1:0-104993 GCF_044762845.1 Lysinibacillus sp. NPDC096382 | reverse complement strand
TTTGCCGCTGACGCTTCGCTTTCGCTACAGAAAACATTTGCCGCTGACGCTTCGCTTTCGCTACAGAAAACATTTGCCGCTGACGCTTCGCTTTCGCTACAGAAAACATTTGCCGCTGACGCTTCGCTTTCGCGCAGAGCAGAGCTTCCTGGGGGCTTCCGATGAGCCGCTTTTGGTGTTGCTGTCGCTACGCTTTCGCACAGTCAAAACATTTGCTGCCGCTACGTTAACGCTACGCTTTCACACAGAAAACATCCGCTGCGCTGCTGGGTCTCGGGCCAACACGATGTTGGTCATGAAGGCGTTATCACAGGATGTGATGCTTTTAGCCTTCGTTCCTCTATCGCTGATCCCCGAGGAGTCGCCCAGTCTCCCCTACAATCAACTATTTGCACAGTATACGATTTAACAAAAGTCACCCACAACTTTTGGTGATGAACCAAAAGAAAACAGCCTTAGCTATTCAAAGCTAAGGCTGTTTCTATTAAGGTAAAGTTATTTCACTGATTAGTAGCTTGTTGCTCTTCTCTTTTTTCACGCCATAAACGTGTTTTATAGATGATCAAGATTAACGCTGCTACAATGAGCCCTTCTACCATCGGAAGATATAATGCAAAAAATGTTAATATAATACACCCTAAAAACAGGAAAATATAAATAACTATATTTTGTGATAGTTTTAATTTCTTTGCAAAGCCTAGTTTATAAACAAGTGCAGAGAGCAAAAACACTAGAGCAAACAGAACATAGCCTGCCATATCATAGTTCGGTAAGTTTTGATATAAAAAACGCGTTATCCCTGCCATTTTTTTATAGGCTTCAGCTGTTTCCTCTACGTTTGTTTGTGCAGCAACTTGAATAACATTTAGTTCACCTAATAAAGCGGACTTAATATCCAAGACTCATCTTCCTTTCGTGGCAGCAAAAAATTATTTATCAGCGTTTTTTAATTTTTTCGCTGCTTTCTCACGTTCGTTTTTATCTAGAATTTGTTTACGAAGGCGAATAGATTCTGGTGTGATTTCTAAGTACTCGTCATCACCTAAGTATTCAAGCGCTTCTTCTAGTGATAAAATACGTGGCTTTTTAATAACATTCGTTTGGTCTTTGTTTGCTGAACGGATGTTTGTTTTTTGTTTCATTTTTGTGATGTTTACAGTGATATCAGCGTCACGAGTATTTTCTCCAACGATCATACCTTCGTAAATATCTGTACCTGGCTCCAAGAACAGTGTACCACGGTCTTCAATTTGCATCATACCATAAGTAGTTGATTTACCAGTTTCCATTGAAACTAGTACACCTTGGTGACGGCCACCAATTTTTCCTGGTATTAATGGTTGATAGCAATCGAACGTATGGTTGATAATACCGAAACCTTTTGTCATCGACATGAATTCAGTTGTATAACCGATTAATCCACGAGCTGGTACTAAGAACGTTAAACGAACTTGACCACTGCCGTTGTTCACCATATCAAGCATTTCACCTTTACGTGTACCAATTGATTCAATAATTGAACCAACATTTTCTTCAGGCACATCGATTTGAACGCGTTCGAAAGGTTCACATTTCACGCCGTCGATCTCACGCACGATTACTTGTGGTTTTGACACTTGTAATTCGAAGCCTTCACGACGCATGTTTTCGATAAGGATAGATAAGTGAAGCTCCCCACGACCTGAAACTGTCCAAGCATCTGGAGAATCAGTATCTTCAACACGTAAAGATACGTCTGTTTGTAATTGAGCACGTAAACGCTCTTCTACTTTACGAGAAGTAACCCATTTCCCTTCACGACCTGCGAATGGAGAATTGTTTACTAAGAAAGTCATTTGTAAAGTTGGCTCATCAATACGTAATGGCGTTAGCGCGTCTGGGTGCTCAACAGGGCAAACTGTTTCACCAACGTTGATGTCTTCCATACCTGAAACGGCGATTAAGTCACCAGCTTTTGCTGTCTCAACTTCTTCACGTTTTAAGCCGAAGAAACCAAAGATTTTCGTTACACGGAAGTTTTTCACTGTTCCGTCTAACTTCATAAGAGATACTTGTTGACCTACAGAAATTGTTCCGCGGAATACACGACCAATACCGATACGTCCAACGAAGTCGTTATAGTCAAGTAAAGCTACTTGGAATTGTAATGGCTCTTCTGAGTTATCAATTGGTGCTGGAATAGCTTCGATAATTTTCTCAAATAGACATTTCATATCCGCTTCTTGCTTAGATGGATCAGCGTCTAAAGAAGCTGTACCATTTACACCTGAAGCATAGACAACAGGGAAGTCTAATTGATCTTCATCTGCACCTAGTTCAATGAATAATTCAAGTACTTCATCTACTACTTCTAGTGGACGAGCTGAATCTTTGTCTACTTTATTAACAACAACGATTGGTGTTAAACGTTGTTCTAATGCTTTTTTCAACACAAAACGTGTTTGTGGCATACAACCCTCATACGCATCGACAACTAGTACAACGCCATCTACCATTTTTAAAATACGTTCTACCTCACCACCGAAGTCAGCGTGTCCAGGCGTATCAAGGATGTTGATACGAGTTCCTTCATAGTTTACTGCTGTATTTTTAGCTAAAATCGTAATACCACGTTCGCGTTCAATATCGTTAGAGTCCATTGCACGTTCTTCAACACGTTCGTTTGAACGGAATGTACCCGATTGTTTTAATAATTGGTCGACTAAAGTAGTTTTACCATGGTCAACGTGTGCGATAATTGCGATATTGCGAAGATCTTGACGTAAGTTTGTCATTATTCCACTCCATATTCTTTTTTCGAATGTTTAACTGTGATATTATAGCACAAGAAGGGTAGAAATGTCCTTATTAGAATTTTCCTCATTCTAAAAAATATATTTGCATTATAAATTTTTTATATAGGAGGCTCGGCTATGAATCGTGCAAAATTCGTAATGGCCGTTTACGCATTAGCGGCTGTTTTAGCAATGTGTTCTATCGGATATTCAGTGGCAGCTAGTAGTTGGTTAGGTATAATAGCAGGCATTGTGGCTACTTGTGTCATCTTCATGACAGCCTTTAAAATGAAACGTAAACTGCGTGAGCAAGGACTACTTTAATAGCACAGAGGAGCCTGTCTAAACAATAGACATGGCTCCTTTTATTATTCATAAGGCACAATATATTTTTCTAATAACTCTTTGTGTATAGAAGGATTGGCAATAATAAACGTATCCTGATGCAAGAAATCAAAGCCTTCTCCATGTAAATTAGTGGTAATAGCACCAACTTCCTTAGCGATAATCGTACCTCCAGCAATATCCCACGGCGATAGTCGCATAGACACATAAGCATCTAATTTACCACTGACAACAAACGCTATTTCCATTGCAGCTGAACCATATGACCTCGTACCACGTACTTTCCTAACCATTTCAATTACTTTTTCATTGTGAATATGTCGATTTGGTGCTACCCAGTGAGCATTTATACCAATGACCGATTCTTCTATTTTGACTGACTGCAATTTACGTAATGGTGAGTCATTGTACCATGCCCCTTCACCTGCAATAGCATAAAATAAATCTTCACGCATGACATCAAATATGTAACCAAGCTTGCCTATCCCATTAACAAAAATACCGATAGAAATCATAAAATGACGATGTTGTTTCACAAAATTCATCGTGCCATCGATTGGATCAATAATCCATACAACACCTTCTAACGACTCTACTTTCTCTCCCATTCCCTCTTCCCCTAAAATTTTATGGGTTGGATTGAAACCTCGTATTTTTTCGATAAAGAATAATTCTGTTTCACGGTCAATATTTGTGACAAGGTCGTTTGCGCTTGATTTTGTCTCGATAACTAGATTGTACGAAAAGGCCTCTCGAATACGGCTACCCGCTTCATATATAATACTTTTCGCAAATTGATCAATTTGTTGTAAATCCATAAAAACCCACCCTTCGATTATAAGAAAAGGCCCTATGCTTTTAGCCTACATCACTAGTTCCTCTATTTCAGCGGATGTCTTTTGTACCGAAAGCGTAGCGACAGGTACAGATGTTTGGACACCCACTGAAAGAAGTTAAAATACTTTTTTGTTGATAATTCTTCCCTAAAAATATAACTTTGCATTATGATATATTGTCTATTTTACCCTTTATAGCAATAAAAATCACCTGCTGTCGGAATATTCAGCAAGTGATTTTTCAAATCGGTATATAATTTTCATTACGCATAGGCGTGCAAGCTTTCAAGTTCCAGCTGAATTTCAACCAGACGCTTTTTACTTTTTTCAATTTCAAATTCATTTTTTTCATTCATTGCCGAGAATAGCGAGGCTAATTCATAATCTAATTCTAATTGCAAAATGTGTTCATATTGCTTTTCAATGTCGACTTTACGTATAATTTTTACGATTGGTTTCATAAAAATCACTTCCTTTTTTTATTTTTCACAAAAACTTATCACATTCGATAAAATGCTTGTTATAAGATTTTTTCCCATTTTCCTTATAAAATAAACCTTATAAATCGAAAGGAGTTCATAAAAATGCCGAAAATAAAGTGGACTAACAAAGACTTCAATGTTTTTCAAATAGACGGGCTAGAACAGAGAATGGATGCTTTAAATGAATGTGTACGACCAAAATTCCAATTGCTTGGAGAGGATTTTTCTTCCTTCTTTTCAAGTCATCTTGGGGAAGAATTTTATCCTCATGTTGCGAAGCATGCGCGTAGAACAGTAAATCCCCCAAATGATAGCTGGGTTGCATTCGCTCCGTACAAAAGAGGTTATAAATCATTACCTCACTTTCAGATTGGACTTTGGAGCACACATTTATTCATCGTCTTAGCTATTATTTATGAAGCTCCACAAAAAAATGTGATGGCAGAACGTTTAATTGCCAACAAAGCAATGCTACAGCAGCTTCCTGATGATTTCATTGTCTCTGGAGATCACATGTCTTCAGCAGCAATCTCCTTGCAAGATGCAAAGGAAGACAAGCTAGACGAATTACTTATCCGTTTACGTGATGTTAAAAAAGGAGAATTTTTAGTAGGTCGTCATATTCCAAAAGATCAAGCTGTCAAGCTGTCAGCTAGCCAACTTCATCAATTAACGGAAGAAACCTTTAGCCGTTTACTCCCTATTTATAACATCATTGTTGGAAAATAAAGTTTGACGGATTGTGCTTTAAGCTTTGTACATAATAACTAAAACAGTTTTCAACGATATTTATATATTGTGGAAAATTTTCGTTATTATTCCTAGCAAATGAAAATTTGTTTGAAGATTATTTTGTGGATGAGGGTATGGGGAAATTATTTTTTTTGGATCATCACCAAAACGTGTGGTTGATTTCCGTTCCGACCGGGCGCTTTGTTGCTGCCGCTTCGCTTTCGCTACAGAAAACATTTGTTGCTGACGCTTCACTTTCGCTACAGAGCAAAACTTCCTGGGGGCGTCCGATGAGCCGCTTGGGGCAACAGGATGTTTTTTGTGCGAAAGCTTAGTGTAACGTAGCGGCAGCAACAGGATGTTGGTCACGAAGGCGTTATCACAGGATGTGGCTTTTAGCCTTCGTTCCTCTAGCGCTGATCCCCGAGGAGTCGCCCAGTCTCCACTCCAATCAACTATTTACATAGTAGACCTTTTAACAAAAGTGATCTACACTTTTGGCGATGAACCTTTTTTTCTCTACTTTTCAAAAAAATAGGAATTTTTTTATTTTGTTTATGTAGTATATGAAATGAGCTAATTTTTAACACAGACATAGTGTAAAGTGGACGTGAGTATTTCTCGCGTCCACATTCATGCTGATCCCACTCCAATCAACCGCTTCACGAAAGCTTGATCATGTTGTTTTTTAACACTATGCAGCGGTTGGGGCATAAGTATATTTTTAAAGTAAAATGTTAAAAATTTCTCATTAGAAAAGCGCGAGAAATCAACGTTGCTAAAATTGATTTCTCGCGCTTTTTAAGGTTTTGACCAGTTTTGTCCTAGCCTCATTTTTTATCGACGTTGCTTCGGGGCAACTTTAATAATCGTACCATCAGTTCCTTCTTTCGCTTGTTTCACAACAGGGTAACTGACATAGCCACTTGCTTCTTCAAACTCACGGAAAATTGATTTTTCCTCGGCCTGTGAAGGAACAATTTCTTTAAAACGACGATATTTCACCATCATTACTTCACGCTTAATGCCTTTTTCATAAGCTTGTTCAATTCCTTCAAAAAATCGGACAACATCTACAATTTCCTCAGTTGACCAATCAGTTGAAAACGGATAAGAGTATTCCATTAGACATAACCACCTTTATATTACTGATCCGATACGAAAAACATCTACATTTCTAAAAAATGTAGACATCTCTACTGTGACACAACTTATTTCTTCCGACTTCCGTATTTGTGTCTTCCTTATTCTTCGAGTCTGGTTTCGCATAAAGCTACTGCCATTTAGTATGACTCTCCAAAGGCATAAATTCCGCAGTATCGTTGCGTACACATCTAAGGTTTAGTTCAGTTGAATTCCTTAGATTAAGTAATTTGCTAAGTTAAAGCTTACGTTCAAATCTCTATCCAACTTTAATCCACAAGAGCAGATATATAATCTGCCTTTCAGTTTCAAATCGGTTTTGATTTGTCTACAACTACAACAAGTTTTGATATGGAAACCATCTGTCGGCTTCAACAAATTCAATTCCGTATTTTTGACTTTTGTATTGAATTCATATAGCTTTTGCCCGGCTACCGCCTTCGCCAGATGTATATTTTTCATCATACCTTTTACATTTAAATATTCCATGGTTTTCACAATCTCATTAGAACATTGAAATAAATGATTGGCTCGGATGACGTTAAGCCCATTTTACCCGAATACTTTCTGCTTCTGCAAGCATTCGTGTGATCAGCTCCTCGACTGTTGGAATATCATGAATCATTCCTGTAACTTGTCCAGCCCAGCCAATCCCTTCATCTTTTTCACCATCATAAATAAAACGTTTATTTGCTTTCCCGCTAATATAATCTTTTAATGCCTCATACGTAGGTGTAGTGCGCTCAATTTCTAAAATCTTTTGCGTAAATTCACTGCTCAACGCTCTTGCTGGTGCACCTATAGAGCGTTTTATAACAGTCGTATCTGCCTCCGTACTTGCAATTAAGGCTTCTTTATAAGCCTCAGAAGCATCAACACATTCTTTTGTCGCTATAAAACGCGTACCCATTTCAATTCCCTCTGCTCCTAGTGCATGAGCTGCCATCCAGCCACGGCCATCACCAATTCCGCCCGAGGCAATAACAGGTATTTTCACACTATCTACAACCTGTGGCACAAGTACCATTGTTCCAATATCATCGCGACCAAGGTGACCTCCACCCTCTTGCCCAACAACCATAACAGCATCTGCGCCTAGTTCTTCCGCCTTTTGAGCTTGTCTACGTGCAGCAACTAGTACTAATTTTTTAATTTCCGTTCCTTTCAAAATATCAAAAATAGGAGCAGGATTTCCTCCAGTCATTGTAACAACTGGTACTTTTTCTTCCACTGCAACACGCACCATATCCTCATAACCAGTGCCATACATACCAATTGCAAAATTTACACCAAACGGTTTATCCGTTAATGTTCTTACTTTATGGATCTCTGCGCGCAATAAGTCAGGATCTCTTAAACTCATAGCTGTTATTTGCCCTAACCCCCCAGCATTTGATACCGCCGCTGCTAAATCAGCATATGCTAAATAGGCTAATCCCCCTTGAATAATTGGGTATTTAATATTTAAAAGCTCCGTCACACGTGAATTCCAATTCATAATATCTCCCCTTTCCTACAATACTATTTTCTTTTCTCGAAATTATCAAAATATCCTTTTTATTTTATTTTTTTCTGTAAAGTCTATTTTTTCTTGCAATTAGGTGCTATAATTCATTTGTTTTCTTACATATTATAAAGTGAGGTGGTACTTGCGTTGTCACAATTAGAGACTCCATTGTTCGACGTATTACTCAAACATCGGAACAGACACCCAATTCAGTTCCATATTCCAGGCCATAAGAAAGGGCAAGGTATGGACCCTGCGTTCCGAGAATTCGTCGGCGACAACGTTTTATCAATTGATTTAATTAATATTGCTCCACTAGACGATTTACATTCACCGAAGGGCGCCATTAAAGAAGCGCAAGCACTTGCTGCCCAAGCCTTTGGTGCTGATCATACATTCTTTTCCGTTCAAGGTACTAGTGGCGCCATCATGGCGATGATTCTGACCGTTGTCGGTCCAGGTGATAAAATTCTAGTACCGCGGAATGTTCATAAATCCATTATGTCGGCGATTGTTTTCGCTGGAGCAATCCCGATTTTTATTCATCCCGAAGTAGATAGTGAGTATGGTATTTCTCATGGAATATCGCCTGAAGCTGTTGAAAAAGCATTAAATGCTTATCCAGATACAAAGGCAGTTCTTGTTATTAATCCAACGTACTTCGGCTTCTCGGCAGACTTAAAGCGGATTGTCGAAATAGTCCATAGTCGCAATATTCCGGTAGTTGTCGATGAAGCACATGGTGTACACATTAAATTTCATGATGATCTTCCATACTCTGCAATGGAAGCTGGAGCTGATATGGCCGCAACCAGCGTACATAAGCTTGGTGGTTCTATGACTCAAACGTCTATTTTAAATGTTCGTGAAGGACTTGTTTCTGCAAAACGTGTACAAGCTATACTGTCGATGCTAACAACAACATCGACATCCTATCCATTACTCGCTTCCCTTGACACAGCACGACGTCAGCTAGCGATCCATGGTTATGATTTAATTGGGGATGCACTTCGCTTGGCCAAAGATGCACGTAAACGTATTAACCAAATTCCACATTTAAAATGTGCTGGTAAAGAAAAATTAAATTCATCAGCAACTTATGATATGGATCCTTTAAAGCTATTAATAAGCGTTAAAGATTTAGGTATCTCTGGTCATCAAGCTGAAGAATGGCTTCGTCACAATGCAAATATTGAAGTAGAATTATCAGATCTATACAATATTTTATGTTTAGTGACATTAGGTGATACGAAAAAGGACATCAATCTTCTTATCAATGCCCTTAGTCGTATGTCAAAAGCATTCGATTCAGAAGCTGCAATTACTGAAACAATGGTCAATGTTCCAGAAATCCCTGCACTTGCTATGTCACCACGTGATGCATTTTATGCAGATACTGAAGTTGTTCCACTTGCAGAAGCGGATAATTGTATTTGCGCCGAATTCGTTATGGTATATCCCCCAGGTATTCCGATTTTTATTCCCGGGGAAATAATTACTCAAGAAAATATTCGTTATATTCAAATGAATATTGAAGCTGGTTTACCAGTACAAGGACCAGAAGATACTACATTAAAAACAATTCGCGTCATTAAAGAACGCAAACCTATTATTTAATAGTAAAGCTACCTCAGAAAGGGGTAGCTTTTTGTCGATTATTAATGATAATAAAACCAAGAAGAGACCATACCAAATATAGGGAAAACAAGCCACCAATACCTCCACAAAAAATCACCAACAGTTTTGTGATCGGACTTATTTGTATCAGGAGCTGAAACTGGGGCTGAGGCTTCTAGTTTATGATATTTTTCTTCCCCTGTAATAAGCTGATCTAAAGAAATTTTATATAAATCACTTAACCTTCTTAAATTATCAATATCAGGATAGCCCTTTCCTAACTCCCATTTCGAAACGGATTGTCTTGAAATATTTAAAAAATTTGCGACATCATCTTGAGTATACTTATGTTGTTCTCTTAATTCCTTTAAACGGTTTTCTAAATTCATTGAACTTCACCTCCAACTTATCGGATTTTGATCAAATAATAATGGATTATTACACTTTATTCTAGAAGTTGTTATTTGCTAATTCGCAACGCATAGTTGCTTTCATGAACTAAGCAAAAAATTCGATTCTAGAGCATATTTCACTTACAATTATATTTCAGCAGATGTCTTTTGTGCCGAAAGCGTAGTGACAGGTACGGATGTTTGGACACCCGCCGAAAGAAGTTAAAGGAGTGATGAGATGAACACATGGGATCAACGTTTCAAAACGATCGAATATGTTTATGGTGAGAAGCCAAATGCATTTATAGAAGACTATGTACACTATTTAAAAGATTATCAAAATGTGGCTGCATATGCCGAAGGTGAAGGTCGAAATGCTGTATTTTTAGCTTTACAGGGGCATACAGTAACTGCCTTTGATTATGCGGAAAGCGGTCTTGAAAAAACAAAACAACTCGCAGAAAAACATAATGTTTCGGTTCACACAAAGCTTACTGACTTACTGCAAGATGAACTACCAGTAGAAAAGTTTGATGCTGCTATTATGGTGTTTGGACATTTCCAAGCCGGGCAGCAACAAGAAGTGTTTAAGCGGATTGTAAACTCAGTAAAATCTGGTGGTCGTATTATGATGGAACTTTATTCAATTTATCAACTACCTTACGCGTCTGGTGGCCCAAGACAACTTGATTTTTTATATGACCCTTTAGATGTTCTAAAATGGTGTCAACCTTATAAGATTATCCATTTTTTCACAGGTGAACAAATGCGAAATGAAGGTATACTCCACACAGGACTTGCTCATACCATTCAATTTATTATTGAAAAAAATTAAAAAGACTATATACAGTTTATATCTGTATATAGCTTTTTTTCACAAAAATAAATAAACAAATAGCGGACATAAAAATGCGCCTACAATTGCCGTTAAGGCCATAGATAGTGAGCCTACTGATAATTCTTGTTCTCCGTATTCTCTTAATTTAACAAGCCCAACGCCATGTGAAGCACTACCTACTGCAACACCTCTACTAACGGCTGAATCAATTTTGCCGTATTTAATGACTAAAGGTCCAATAATAGCGCCTACAAACCCTGCTAGCATTACGAGTACAGCTGTTAATGGTGGAATACCGCCAATGGTCTCACTCACCTGCATACCTACAGGTGTCGTTAATGATTTAGGTAAGGCTGTCAGCAGCCAGCTTTTATTGACACCAATCCATTTCAGCATAACAAATATTGTTGCTAAGCCTGTAATCATAGCGATAAAAACACCTGACAAAATAGCATACTTATATTTCATAATGATCTCACGTTGATTATATAGAGGATAAGCTAGTGCTACAACTGCTGGACCTAGCATTTTTTGAAGCCATTGCCCTCCCTCCATATAAGTAGAATATGGAATATTAAAGACTAATAATATAACAGCACTAACGATCGTTGTCGTCACTAGTGGAATCATTAAAGGATGTGGGTAACGTTGATAAAGTTTTGTAAATAAAACGAATAAAACAACGGTGCCAGCGACAACAATAATTTCAATCAACCGTTAATTCCCCCTCTCCTTCTTCTACAACGGCTTCTGTTTCTTTTTTAGCCAGCTCTTTTTTCTCAACCATTTGACTAAGTAATCCTGTGACATAAATAGAGATTAGCGTACTTGCTATAACGGCTAGAATAATCAAGAGGCCAGTTGTTGAAAAAAGTTCAGGGTAGTCAATCACTCCTACTGTTGCTGGAATGAAAAACAAGGTTAATACGCCAATTAAGAAACCGGCTCCATCTTGAATGTATTCTACTTTAAGTATTTTGAAATTGAGTGAAAGTGCTAGTAATAGTAATCCAATTACACTTCCTGGAAGAGGTACATGTAGTAAAGCCACAATACCGACACCCATGTAATAAAAAATATTGAGTATCCCAATCTGAACAATAATACGAACAACTCTCTTTGACATCGAAGCAAAATTTTCGTTCAACATTTCGCCACATTTCACCCCCTATAACGTTTATTCTACATCTGCAGGAATTTTCTGTCTATTATAATTTTAGAAAAACAATAGAAAAAAAGGATAACTACAAAACACTTTGAGCCATCCTTTTTCTATATAACTTAAATAGGTTGTCTAAAACTGTTCTACATTCATTCGTTAGACACCAGTAAATGGGGGTCATCACCATAACGTGTGGTTGATTTCCGCTCCGGCTGGGCGCTTTCCTGGGGGCGTCCGATGGAGCCGCTTCACTCGCATAGCTCGCTCCAGGGTCTCGGGCCAACACGATGTTGGTCACGAAGGCGTTATCACAGGATGTGATGCTTTAGCCTTCGTTCCTCTATTGCTAATCCCCAAGGAGTCGCCCATCCTCCGCTCCAATCAACTTATTTACAAAGTAAGCGTTTTAACAAATGTCATCCATAACTTTTGGTGATGGGCCTTAAATATTCCTTTTCTCAAAAAAATTGCTAGTTTAGGCTTTTCTATAATGCATGTCCTGAACCACCATCAATGTTTACAGAAGTTCCTGTCACATAACTAGCTGCATCTGATACTAAAAAAGTAATGACATTCGCCGCCTCTTGAGTATCCCCTATCCGACCAAGCGGAATCGTTTGACCTACAGTACGGGAATAATTTTCCCACGATAATTCTGGCGCTTCTTCTTTCCACTTCTTCTCTATTTGATCACTACGAATAAGCCCAATACAAACAGAATTCACACGAATATTATCTTTACCTAAGTCTTTGCTCATAGCCTTTGTTAACGCAAGTCCTGCCGCACGACTTACAGTAGTAGGGAGTGAGTTTGCTGGTGGTGTTTTAGCCATTACCGCAGTCACATTAACTATTGCACCACCACCAACCTTACGCAAATGAGGTGTAGCATATTTTGAACAATTGACAGCACCAAACACTTTTAAATCTATATCAGCTTGCCATAGCTCACTACTAACCGATTCAAATGGATGAGCTGAAGCTGTCCCTGCATTATTAATAAGAATATCAAGGCGACCAAAATGTTCTACTGCTCGCTCAATTAAGTACTTACAATCTTTTTCCTTTGTAATATCAGTCGGTACAATTAATACGTCCTCGCCTGTTTCGTTTTTAATACAACCAGCAGCCACTTGAAGCTGTTTTTCACCACGACCACAAAGTACAACCTTTGCCCCCTCTTTCACAAGCTGCATCGCTGTATAATAACCAATCCCCTTACTTGAACCTGTAATAACTGCTACTTTCCCCTTTAAGCCTAGTTCCATTGTTATCACTCCAGTTTTTTGTTCAACTTCTCTTGTTACACAATCATCGATAGCATTTTCGAATATCTAGCAGTTAATTTCTGAGACTATCTGACACATTCGCTAAATCTATTCGGTATTTACTATAATCCAAGCCGAATTATATTTTTAGAATATTCATTCGATATAATTACTTTATCAAAATTACAAGTAATATACAAAAAAACGGCTACAAAGCAAATGCTTTATAGCCGTTTTCATAAACTTTATTATTTTTTAGCTACAATATGGATTGGGTTGCCAAGTAATACTTCAGCAGCTTCCATTGTAATTTCACCTAATGTTGGGTGAGCATGGATTGTTAACGCGATATCTTCAGCAGTCATACCGCCTTCAATTGCTAAGCCCATTTCAGCGATCATATCTGATGCACCAGCACCTACGATTTGAGCACCGATTAATAAGCCATCTTCTTTACGCGCAACAAGCTTCACGAAACCTTCTGTTTGGTTTAATGCAAGTGCACGACCATTTGCTGCGAATGGGAATTTCGCTGCAGTGTATTCAATGCCTTCAGCTTTCGCTTCATCTTCATTATAACCAACTGTTGCCATTTCTGGATCTGTGAAGCATACAGCAGGAATAGCTAAATAATCAACGATTGATTTTTCACCAGCGATTGCTTCAGCAGCAACTTTACCTTCGTAAGATGCTTTATGAGCAAGTTGAGGACCAGCTACAATATCACCAATTGCATAGATGTTTGGAATATTTGTACGACATTGTTTGTCAACATTGATAAGACCACGTTCACCGAATTCAATACCGATTTCAGCAAGGCCCATTTCATCTGTATTTGGACGACGACCTACAGTTACTAATACATAGTCAGCTTCAACTTTTTTCTCTTCTCCGCCAACTTCATATGTTACTACTACGCCGTTTTCTGTTTCTTCAACGCCTTTTGCAGATGCGTTTACTTCCATTTCAACGCCTTTCTTTTTAAGGCCTTTTTTCACGATTTGTGTCATTTGTTTTTCGAAACCAGCTAAGATATCTTTTCCGCCTTCGATAATTGTTACTTGTGAGCCAAGATTAGCATAAGCTGAACCTAACTCTGTACCAATATAACCTCCACCGATAACGACTAATTTACCTGGTACTTCTTGTAAAGAAAGTGCGCCAGTAGAATTTAGTACGCGATCAGAGAATTTGAATGTTGGAATTTCAACTGGACGAGAACCTGTTGCGATAATTACATTGTTAAATGTGTAAGTTTGAGCAGATTCACCATTGATGATACGCACTGAATGAGCGTCAACGAAATAAGCTTCACCTTGTACAATTTCAACTTTATTACCTTTAAGTAAGCCTTCAACACCGCCAGTTAATTTTTTAACAACGCTGTCTTTAAATGCTTGTGCTTTTGAGAAGTCTAATTTCACGTCAGAAGCGATGATACCCATGTCATCTGAATGTTTAGCATGCTCAAAACGGTGACCTACTGAAATTAATGCTTTTGATGGGATACAACCTACGTTTAAGCACACACCACCAAGTACATTTTTTTCAACGATTGTTACTTTTTGGCCAGTTTGAGCTGCACGGATTGCTGCTACATATCCTCCAGGACCTGAACCAATGACAAGAGTATCTGTTTCGATTGGAAAATCTCCTACTACCATTTTTGTTACGCCTCCATTAATAATAATTCTGGTTCACTTAACAAACGCTTTAAGTGATTTAAAGCATTTTGCGCAGTGGCTCCATCAATCATACGATGATCAAAGCTCAATGATAATGCTAACACAGGTGCGGCTACAATTTCACCATTTTTTATTACAGGTTTTTCTGATATTCGACCAATACCTAGAATTGCTACTTCAGGATGATTAATTACCGGAGTAAACCATTGTCCTCCTGCAGAGCCGATATTCGTAATCGACATCGAAGCGCCCTTCATTTCATGTGGTGCAAGTTTGCCTTCACGTGCTTTAGTCGCTAATTCATTAATCTCATTTGATACTGCAAAAACAGATTTACGATCTGCGTGCTTAATAACTGGTACTAACAAGCCTTTTTCTGTATCTGCTGCAATACCAATATTATAATAATGCTTCTGAATAATCTCTTGTGTTGCATCATCTAATGAGCGGTTAAATTCTGGGAATTCGCGTAAAGTTGAAATAAGCGCTTTAACTACGTATGGTAAGTACGTTAATTTGACACCTTTTTCAGCAGCGATATCTTTGAATTTTTTGCGATGTGCTACTAGAGCTGTTACATCGACTTCATCCATTAGTGTAACATGTGGAGCCGTTTGTTTCGAGTGAACCATCGCTTTTGCAATCGCTTTTCGAATGCCCGACATTTTCTCACGTGTTTCCGGGAATTCACCTTCAAGGACTACTGGTGCAGCTGGTGCAGTAGTTTCTTGCTGAACAGCTTCTTCATTAGCCACTGTTGCTACTTCAACCTCTACAGCGCCTCCACCTTTTAGGAAATTCTCAATATCTTGTTTTAAAATACGGCCATTTTTGCCTGTACCTTTAACTTCACGAATATTAACATCATGCTCTCGTGCAAATTTACGTACTGAAGGCATTGCGATGACACGCTTATTGTCATCAGCTACAGTTACAGCTTCAGTCTTTTCAGTAGCTTTTTCTGGAGCCTGCTCATCTTTAACAGGTGCCTTCTCTACTTTCTGACCAGACTCAGCTGTTGCTTGAACTTGAGCCTCTGTTTTCGCTTCAGCATGGTCATCACCTTTTAGCTTTAAGTCTTCATAGCCAGGTGCATCAAAGCGGATTAAGACATCACCAACAACCGCTACTGTACCTTCTCCTACTAAAACTTCCTCTACTTTCCCTTCAACCGGAGAAGGGATTTCTACTACCGCTTTGTCATTTTGTACTTCACAAAGAATATCATCTTCTTTTACTGTATCTCCAGCTTTAACGAACCATTTCACGATTTCGCCTTCGTGAATACCCTCGCCTATGTCTGGTAATCTAAATTCAAATGCCATGTGTACCCATCCTTTCTATATTACCGTCGTTTAGAAGCTACATTAGAATGTTAAAACTTTTTTCGCTGTTTCCATTACATCTTTATAGTTTGGTAACCAAACACCTTCAGCTTGTGGGAATGGGTACACAGTATCAGGTGCAGCCACACGAAGTACAGGTGCTTCTAAGCTTAAAATCGCGCGTTCTGTAATTTCAGCCACAACATTTGCAGCAATACCTGCTTGTTTTTGAGCCTCTTGTACAACGATTGCACGACCTGTTTTTTCAACTGACGCGATAATTGTTTCAATATCAATTGGTTGGATTGTACGTAAATCAATAACTTCTACAGAGTGACCTTCTTTTTCTAGTTCTTCTGCAGCTTTTAAGCTTTCGTGAACCATCAAACCATAGGCAATAATTGTTAGATCTTTACCTTCACGTTTTACATCCGCTTTACCTAGTGGAATTTCGTATGCTTCCTCTGGTACCTCTTCACGGAATGAACGATATAATTTTAAATGCTCTAAGAAAATTACTGGGTTATCATTTCGAATAGATGAAATCAGTAAGCCTTTCGCATCGTACGGTGTAGACGGTACAACAACCGTTAACCCTGGTTGTGCTGTCATTAAACTCTCTAAGCTATCTGAGTGCATTTCTGGTGTATGTACACCACCACCAAATGGAGAGCGGATTGTTACTGGCGCATTATAGACACCACCGCTACGATAGCTCATACGTGCTAATTGACCACTAATTGAATCCATTACTTCATAAACAAAGCCAAAGAACTGAATTTCAGGAACTGGACGGAAACCTTGAAGAGAAAGTCCGACTGCTAAGCCACCAATACCTGACTCTGCTAATGGAGTATCGAAAACGCGGTCAACACCGAATTCTTTTTGTAGGCCTTCAGTTGCGCGGAATACCCCACCATTGACACCTACATCTTCCCCGAATACAAGAACGTTTTCATCGTTCTTTAATTCTGTGCGAAGTGCATCTGTAATTGCTTGAATCATTGTCATTTGTGCCATAGGTTATTTCGACTCCTTCTCTTTATAGATTTCATATTGTTCTTTTAAATTTGATGGCATTTCGCCTTTATACATGTTTTCCATTAACTGTGTTACTTTTTGTTTTGGAGCAGCATCGGCTTTCTTGATTGCCTCTTTAATTTCTTCTTTTGCACGCTCAATAACAGCCTCTTCTTTTTGCTCATCCCATAAACCTTTCGCTTCTAGATATTTACGGAAGCGTACAAGAGGGTCTTTTTGCGCCCATTCAGTATCTGTATCCGATGTACGGTAACGCGTTGGGTCATCCCCCGCCATTGTATGAGGACCATAGCGATAGCACAGTGTTTCAATTAAAGTTGGACCTTCGCCATTAACTGCGCGCTCACGTGCATCACGTGTTGCTACGTAAACTGCTAGCGCATCCATTCCATCAACTAAAATACTTGGTAAGCCTGCTGCTACACCTTTTTGAGCAATTGTTTTCGCAGCTGTTTGTAATTCACGAGGTGTTGAAATTGCATATTGGTTATTTTGTACAATGAAGATTGCTGGTGATTTAAACGCACCTGCAAAGTTAATGCCTTCATAGAAATCCCCTTGCGATGAACCACCATCACCTGTATAAGTGACAGCCACAGCCTTTTTACCACGTTTTTGAATACCAAGTGCTACACCTGCAGCTTGAATATATTGTGCACCGATAATGATTTGAGGTGCTAATACGTTTACCCCTTCAGGAACTTGATTTCCCATAAAATGACCACGTGAGAATAAAAACGCTTTATCTAAAGGTAAACCATGCCATACGATTTGTGGTACATCACGGTAACCTGGTAAAATCCAGTCTTCTTTTTCTAATGCAAAGTGTGAAGCAAGTTGTGAAGCTTCTTGCCCAGCCGTTGGTGCATAGAAGCCTAATCGACCTTGACGGTTAAGAGAAATGGAACGTTGGTCTAAAATACGTGTATAAACCATACGCGTCATTAACTCAACTAGCTCCTCATCAGATAACTTTGGGTCTGCCTCGTCATTTATAATTTCGCCTTCTTCATTCAAAATTTGAAACATTTCAAATTTATCTTCTATTTCAGTTAGCGTTTGTTTAGCGTCAAAAATATTATTGTTTTTCTTGCCCATTTGTCACATCTCCCTTTCAGCTGTATTAAAATAAATCACCATTTCAACTAGTACAACTTATTCTTTGCACTCAGTATACTGAATAAAATACTGTCGGTCAATCATATAATTCGCGTGTAAACAAAGATTTTTTCTAACATAACAAATAAATAAACCTGTCCCACACTGTACCACCAATAAAGAAAAACTGTATTATAACACCTTGTCGAAAGTACACAATTATTCAGTTCCCCTACATGATTACCAATAGTAGAATGCCCAGTTCTAGACAATCTAATAGCTTTAGAAAAATTTTTAAGTATATTCAAATAAGGTCTTTTTTCATGTGATTGTTTTAAGACGTGGTGTATACTTATAAGTAAGCACCACAAAGTTGAAAGGAAGATTTATATATGATTTTAATGGATGATATTATTCGCGAAGGTCATCCGACTTTACGCACAAAAGCCGAGGAGGTCAAATTCCCTTTAACTGATGAAGTAAGACAGCTTGCAGAAGACATGCTTCAATATTTAATATACAGCCAAGATCCTGAAATGGCAGATAAATATAATTTACGCGGCGGTATTGGATTAGCTGCCAATCAAGTAAATAGTCTACATCGAATGTTTGCCCTTCATTTGCCTGATGACAATGGCGAACAATTAAGTTTTGTAGCGATCAACCCAAAAATCGTTAGCCACTCTGTAGAAAACTCATACCTTGCAGCGGGTGAGGGCTGCCTTTCTGTAGACCGCAATGTCCCAGGCTATGTACCACGTCATGCTCGTGTTACAGTTAAATTTAAAACAATTGACGGCGAAGAGAAGAAAATGCGACTTAAAGGCTTACCTGCTATAGCCTTCCAACACGAATTAGACCACCTGAACGGCATTATGTTTTACGATCGCATCAATGAAAAAAATCCATTTGCGGAAATTCCAGATTCTACACCATACGAGCGCGATTAGGAGCACAGAACGAAAGCAAACCCCTGCAGTTACTATAAACTGCGGGGTCTACTTTTTTACAAGCTCGTTTCGATCTTCTACCCATCATTTTCAACTTTATTTTTATGATATTTCTATCCCTTGTTCTAAACGTTCATTTATTTTTTCCAGCAGTACAGGCAGCTCTTCCATTGTTTGAATCGTATAATGCGCACCTGTTTCTTTAAATACTCGTGCTGTTTTTTCAATAGTTACTTGCTGCTCTTCTTCAGATAAAGCCATAAACTCTTCTTCAGATAACCCCATCTCAGAGCTTCCAACAATAACACCAACAGCCCAGACCCCTGCATTTAAAGCCTCTCGAATATCTGAAGTTGTATCTCCAACCTTCACAACTTGCTTCGTCGCCTCAATACCTAATGCCTCCATATTTTTAAAAATCATATATGGGTACGGACGTCCTTTATCTTCTACTTGAGTAGGCGTTACTAAAAAATCAGGTGCATATCCTTTTGCCGCTGCATATTGAGTCACTACCCCCATCATAGCGTCTGTATATCCCGTCGTAGAGCCAACACGAATACCCTCTTCCCTTAATCGATGCACCGTTTCTTTCACATGCTGAATCGGATCTGTGTAAGTAGCTAACGATTCCATTAGCTTTGATTCAAACTGCCTATATAAAGCTAGGACATCCTGTTCCGTAAAATCTCGGCCATATTTTCGGTTCCATACCTCACGAATTCTAGGCATTTTGAGCATTGTACGAATATGATCGATTTTCAGCATTCCCATTGGTTTACGCGCTTCCTCTAGCGTTACCTTGATTCTCGCATCTTCAAAAACCGTCAAGAAAACATTCACAGGAGCAAAGCAACCAAAATCAACGGTTGTACCTGCCCAATCAAAAATAACACCTTTAACCTTCATTACTCATCACCGCCATATAATTTTCGATAACCTTACATAATGTAGTCATATCATCTTCATGAATATCCCCAATATTGCCAATTCGGAATGTATCCACATCTGTTAATTTCCCTGGATAAATAACAAAACCTGATTTTTTCATCGCACCATAGAAATGCTCGAAGGAAAACCCTTCATAAGGGAATAAAAACGTTGTAATAATAGGTGATTGTAGCTCCTCTGAAATATAGGCATTAAACCCAAGTGCTGTTAAACGAGAGCGAAGTATATGATTATTATTCGCATATCGTGCGTAGCGAGCATGTATTCCACCTTCTTCTGCGAGCTCCTCTAATGCCTTCGCAAAAGCTGCCACTACATGTGTAGGTGATGTAAAACGCCATTTTCCATCTAGTTTCATCACTTCCCACTGATTATATAAATCTAACGCAACGCTTCTCGCTTGCCCTTTGCACTTTTCTAACTCCTCTATTCTTGCAATAACAAACCCGAACCCCGGCACCCCCTGGATACATTTATTGGCACTGCTAATTAAATAATCAATCCCTAATGCCGATACATCCATCGGTACGCCACCAAAGCTACTCATTGCATCAACGATAAACGTTTTGTTCAACTTTTTCACGACGCTTCCTATTTCAGCAATAGGATTTAAAATCCCAGTTGTCGTTTCACAATGTACAACTGCAACATGTGTTATTGTTGAATCATTTTCCAACAGCACTTTAACTTCGAATGGAGACGGTTGTTCATTATAAGGAACACTATAGACCGAATGCTGTAGCTTAAGCACTTTGGCCATTTCTACAATGCGTTCACCGTAAGCACCATTTGTGATAATAAGGACTTTATCTCCCTCACCAATTGCCGTTGTTAACACAGATTCTACAACAAAACTACCACTTCCCTGCATAAGAACAGTTGTATAATTTGTTTCTTTCACTTGCGCTAACTCTAAAAGCTGCTTACGTATTGTTTGCGTGACATTTTTATAATCATCGTCCCAAGTGCAACGATCCTTTAACATCACTTGTTTTACTGTTTTTGTTGTCGTTAATGGTCCTGGTGTTAATAATTTATAGTTGTTCATAAAATTAATAGCTCCTTATCGTTGTGCTTCTTTAAAGAACGCTTGATGTTTTTCTAATAAATCTACCGATAATGTTGTGTCCCATTTCTTTAAATATTTAGGAACAAACTCTTCATTTACTTGTTCACCTTCATAAAGAGCTACTGGATATTGCTTCAATAAATCGGGGCGGGCCTCCGTTGCTATTACTTTGGCTATTTCGCGCGCTAACGCTTCATCCCCCTCTTTATCTACCACAGCCACTGATTCTGTTAATGTAAAGTTACCTTCCTTTGGATCGATGTAATCAATCGGCAACCCTTCTTTTTTAGCATCGATAGCCTGAATACGTAGACCAAACCCTACAGCTACCTCGCCCGTTTTTACTTTTTTAATTGGTCCAGAACCTGAACTTTCAATATGTGGTCCAGCATTTTTGATTAAATCAGCTAATATTTGTTTACCTTCTTTTTCTCCATACTCATTAATAATTGCTTGTACTAACAACCAACCTGTTGAAGAGTCAAGAATATTAGGAAATGACAATAAATCTTTATAGGCAGGGTTTGTTAAATCCTTTATAGATGTTGGAACTGGCAAATCTTTTTGTTTTAACAAATCCGTATTGATAAAAATCGAGCCGATATTCCCTAAAATCGGTAACGCAAATGTAGAGCCACCATCTAGAGGCTTTAAATCAGAAGATAAATCTACAAACATTGACTGAGATTTTTGCGCACTTTCAATAAAATAAGAAGCCGTTGTAACGACATCCGCCTCAATGTCTTTCCCCTCCGCCATTATTTTCCCACCCAGTTCAGAAGTTCCGAATGATTGGATTAAATATTTACCTTCGTAACCCTTTTTATCTAATGTTGCTTCCATTACTTGAATGGCTTCATCATCCGCATTTGAATAAATAATGACTTGATCTTTCGAACCCGCTTCCGCTCCTCCACAAGCAGCTAAAACGATTGCAGAGCTAACTGTACCTAACATCATTACCGTTGATTTTTTCATCTTTATGCTCCTTTGTTTTTTCTTTAGGTGTTGCTATATAATCACAACCTAATTTCACAATGAGGTTTGTGCATAAAATAAAAATCGATAGGACAAAAATATCTGTATACTTCGCAAAATGTTGAAGTTCTTTTATACGTGTCGATACAAGCATCGTTTTCGTACTGACAAGGAAAATCACCCCACTAACAGTCACCATAGCGTTTAAAAAATAATAGCTAAACATTTGATAAATCGTAGGCCTGATATTCGGCAATATAACGCGAATAACCGTTTTTAACCACGAATCTTTTAATAGTTCCGCCGTTACTTCCCATGTCGGATCCATTTTTTGCAATGAATTTTTCGCCATTAAATATGGTGTTGTAAAGAAGTGAACAATATTACACGCAATAATGATAAGGAAAGTCCCTTTTAAGGTACTTCGGTTAAAGAAAAACAAATAAGAAAGACCAAGTACCATGCCTGGCACAGTATTCGTAATCATCGAAGCAAAATCTAAGCTTTTCTTCCCTTTAAGTGGCGTTCGTACATTTAATAGAGCGGCTACAAATGCTACACCTACACCTAAAACAGCTGTCAAAACAGCAACAATTAGTAAATTCATATAGACTTGCTTCAAGCCTTGTTCAGCTAAAACGTTTTTCACATGCTCTAAAGTAAAGTCGAAATCATATGGATAGCCCTTGGTAAAAGGTACTATAAATATTGTTGAAAACATGATTAACACTGAACCTACACAGACAAATGAGAAAACAGTAAATAGCAAATCACGTAACCGATGAACAACGAGGTCACTTTTAGAAACTTGCTTATATTGAAAATTAAATCGTTCTAAAATAGTTAACATAACAACTCCAAGTACAGCAGGTACTAACATTAAAATCGAAATCACTGCACCCCTCTCGAAATGTACAATGGAGCCAAGCATTGCTTGATATAGCTCAGTTGCAATAACTTTGTAGCCTCCACCAACTGACGCGGGGATCCCGAAATCTGTAAAGCTTAAAACAAACGATAATATAAATGCCCCACCAATCGCCCCTAGCATCGGTCGCAATACTGTATGATAAAATCTTCGTAATGGACGATCATGCATCAGCATGGAAACTAGCAGAAAACGTTTATCAATGTATTGCATAGAATTTTGCATTAATATAAAGGCAACAGGTAATGTATAAAGTACATAACCAATTAACAAACCGTTAAATCCATATACCGTAAACAAGGGCTGACCAAATATCTTCGTAATAATCCCTTGATTGCCAAAGGTATAAATTAGTACAAAACCATATGTAATGGTCGGTAAAAGCATCGGCAACGTAATACCAACTTGGACAAGCTTTTTCGTAGAGCGGTGCATCGTTGTAAAATGCACAGCATAGGCCAATAAAAAAGCTAAAATTGTCGTAATCAAAGCCGCTACTAAAGAGACTTGAAAACTATTTAAAAACGCATCATGAATCTCTACATTTTGCAATGTTTCCACATAGTTTTGAATAGTGATGGCCTTCCCCTTTTTTAAAGACTGCCAAAACATATAAAGTAACGGAACAATTAAAAAGAATACAAAAAAGAAAAGAATCGGCAGAAAAATCAATTTCATCATTTTATTTGTTTTAAGCATAAGATTCTCCAAATAGCTGATAAATGTTATGACGTTTTATATGAAGCTGCCTTAATATAAAATCTTCAACAAATTGGTTTTCCGGTGTATTTACTATTTCTTGCGGCGTTCCAAATTGCGAAACAGTTCCTTCATTAATAATTAACACTTTATCCGATAGTGTGAGAGCCTCCTCTGGATCATGAGTTACAATGATTGTCGTTAAATTAAATTGGCGAGCAATGGATTGAATACGTTCCTTAATCGATTCTTTTATTACTCCATCAAGCGCACTTAACGGTTCATCCAACAATAAAATTTTAGGTTGCATCACAAGTGTTCTAGCTATAGAGACACGCTGTTTTTGTCCACCTGACAATTCATGAATCTTTTTATGTAAATGTGGAGTCAGTTCTAAAAAGTCTATATATTCCTGAACCTCCGCTTTTGACATTCCTTCTTTTTTATTTTTTAAACCATACACGATGTTGTCATACGCATTTAAATGTGGAAACAATGCAAAGTCCTGAAAAACAATATTAAACCCTCGATCTCGCATTGATTGTTTCGATATATCTTGTCCATTGAAAAAAAGCTGTCCATTCGTTTGTTTTGTAAGACCTAAAATAATATTGAGTAAAGTTGTTTTTCCACAGCCACTCGGTCCTAGTAAAGAAACTATTTCACCAGATTGAATGCTTAAATTTATATTCTCTATAACTTTTTTATTTTTATAGTTTTTCGAGATATTTTTTAGTTCTAACAAATCCTTCACCTCTCTTTAGTTCTTAGTTTTAGTTTAGGGGCAATTTGTAAAGGAAATTACGGATTTGTGTAAATGTTGAGTAAATTATGACTAAGTGTTGACAAAGTTATGAGTGTTTTGAGTAAATAATAAGGAGAGGTGATGAAATGTATACAATAGAAAGGCAACAGCTTATTTTGCAATTTGTACGGAAACATAAGGTAGTAAAATTAGTAACACTAACAAATGAGTTCAACGTATCCATGGAAACAATCCGTCGTGATATTCAACAACTTGTTCAAGAAAAGAAAATCGAGAAGTTTTATGGCGGTGTAAAATATATTGAACCTGTTGAGGGATTGATTGATCACAGACTTCATGAACAGCTACCAGAAAAAATCGCTATTGCAAAAGCATGTGCTTCTTTAGTACAAGACGGGGAATGTATTTTTATAGATAGCGGAACAACCACATACCAAATGACACCATTTTTATTAGAGAAAGAAAAATTAACTGTCATTACAAACTCACTTCCAGTAGCCTTTGATTTAATTGGCTCCAATATCGAAGTGATTATCCTCGGTGGTAAAATTCGACATTCCGAAAAATCTGTAACGTCTAATGATTTCCTCTTCCGCTTCGATCACCTTAATATTAATAAAGCTTTTATTTGTGCTAGTGGCGTATCGATTGAAAAAGGAATTTCCGATTTCAATTTAGAAGAGGCTATTACCCGGAAACAAATTATAAATATTTCTCAAACTGTCTTTGTAGCAGCAGACTCTTCAAAATTTAACAAAGATGTCGCCATTCAAGTTTGTCCAGTAAATGAGGTAGATATGATTATTACTGATTACGCTCTACCAGAAGACACGATCAATCATTTCACGGATAAAGGTGTACAACTAAAAATAGTAAAAACAAACATTAAAGACACTGAATAATTTACTAAATACAAAAGCAACTAGTTGTAAGAATTGATTAACAACTAGTTGCTTCTTTAGTTTCTTTTTTCAATCACTTATGCCTACAGATGTCTTTTGCGCGAAAGCAGAGCGGCAGCGACAATAGGATGTAGGTCAATTAACCTAAAATCCTTTATTAACGCGCCGGAGGCTTTACTTATTTCAGCGGATGTTTGGACCCCGCTGAAATAAGTTAGATAATATTTAATTGGCGCATGATTTTAGCAAGACCATCCTCGTCCACATGCTCTGCAACATGAGTAGCAACAGCCTTCACTCTCTCATGTCCATTCCCCATCGCCACGCCAGTCCCAACAGCTTGCAACATTTCAATATCGTTGAGTCCATCCCCAAAAGCAATCGCATCATTTAACGTCAGCCCTATCTTCTCAAGGACCTTTTCAATACCAGCAGCCTTCGAGCCTCCCTTCGGTAAAATATCACAAGAATAGTGATGCCAGCGTACAAACTGCACGTTTGGAAATGCCTTACGATATAAATGTTCATCTTTTTCTTCCATAAAAATAAGTGTTTGATAGACATCGTTCTGCATATAATAAGTTGAGTCTATAGTTGGATACTCGTATTTCAATGTATTTAGACTTTCTACTATCATATCGTTATTTCCTACAGATGCAATCATACGCTTGTCGTCTAAAAATACTACAGGTTCATTTCGCGCTTCACCAAAGGCAATGATTTTGGCTAGTTCATCTTTTCCAACACCATTTGCATAGATAACCTCACCACGATAAACAACATATTGTCCGTTAAATGTCACATACGTATTAATATCTAGCTCTTCTAGTAAGGATTGAATCATGAAAGGTGCACGTCCAGTTGCAATCGCTATCTCATATCCATTACGACGAGCTTCAAGAAGTGCCTCTTTCGCAGAAGCCGGTAATATTTTCTCACTATTATAAAGTGTACCATCTACATCAAAAAATAATATTTTCTTCATCTTATAGTCCCCTTCATTATGTATTATTCTGCAAGGTTAATGACTTTACAGAGGCAATATTTTTTATTATAATGATCCTAAGGAGTGATGTGCCATGTTGAAGAAATTCAAACGTAAATTGTTGAAGCAACTTCGCGGCATACTCGGAAAAAAATCAATTGCCTAACATTTGCCCTTCATTATTTGAAGGGCTTTTCTTTATTTTAGAGTAACTGCGTGATAATATAAAGGAAATGCATTTATTTGGCTATGTGCAACCACTGTCTCATTGCTTAATTCAATTACACCTTGTTGTAATTACGTCTGGATTGTAACACTGAGAATACAAGAACTTCAAACGCCTAATTTCTTCTTTTGCTTACTAGAAATTTGCTGTTTTTTCTTGTAGTACGTGTGTGGTATTAGTCAAAGGTGCAAGAAAATTGTACGCAATTAAAGGAGAGCAAACTATGATTTACAAAGTTTATTATCAAGAAAAAGCAAATGAAATTCCAGTTCGCGAAAACACTAAAAGTCTATACCTAGAAGCTGCTTCAGAACGCGAAGTACGTGAAAAGCTAAAAGACCGAAACTACAACATCGAGTTCGTTCAATTGCTTGAAGGTAACTATTTAGTCTACGAACAAGCAAGCCCGAACTTTATCTTGGAGGAAATTTAACAAACATGAAGTTTGTTAAAAATGACCAAGCAGCTGTTTTCGCGCTCGGCGGACTGGGCGAAATCGGCAAAAACACTTACGGCGTTCAATTTCAAGATGAAATCATTTTAATTGATGCTGGAATTAAATTCCCAGAAGACGACTTACTCGGTATTGATTACGTTATTCCGGATTATACGTATTTAGTACGCAACGTTGACAAAATTAAAGGATTATTTATTACACATGGACATGAAGACCATATCGGTGGTATTCCCTACTTATTACGTCAAGTAAATGTCCCTGTCTATGGCGGTAAGCTTGCACTTGGTTTATTACGCAATAAGTTAGACGAGCATGGCTTACTACGTACAACAAAGCTTATCGAAATTAAAGAAGAAGATGTTATAAAGTTCAGAAAAACATCTGTTAGCTTCTTTAGAACAACACATAGTATTCCAGATGCTTACGGAATCGTTGTAAAAACACCACCTGGTAACATCGTGCATACAGGTGACTTTAAATTTGACTTTACACCTGTAGGAGAGCCAGCTAACTTAACAAAAATGGCTGAAATCGGCCGTGATGGCGTACTGTGCTTACTTTCAGATAGTACGAATGCAGAAAAGCCGAACTTCACAATGTCAGAGCGTACAGTTGGTAAAAGTATCGATGAAATTTTCCGTAAGGTTGATAGTCGTATTATTTTCGCAACTTTCGCATCTAACATTCACCGTTTACAGCAAGCAACAGATGCTGCAATAAAATACGGAAGAAAAATTGCTGTCTTCGGACGTTCAATGGATAATGCCATTACAATTGGTCGTGAACTAGGCTATATTAATGCACCAAAGGATACATTTATTGATGCCCAAAGCATTAATCGTCTTCCTGCCAATGAAGTAATGATATTATGTACAGGCTCTCAAGGTGAACCAATGGCTGCTCTTTCTCGTATTGCCAATGGTACACATCGTCAAATCCAAATCCAGCCTGGTGACACAGTTGTCTTCTCTTCTTCACCAGTACCAGGAAATACAGTAAGTGTAAACAAGATCATCAACTTACTTTTCCGTGCAGGGGCAGAAGTTATACATGGTGCACTAAATAATATCCATACTTCTGGTCACGGTTCACAGGAAGAACAAAAATTGATGTTGCGCTTAATGAAGCCTAAATTCTTTATGCCAATTCACGGTGAATTCCGTATGTTGAAAATGCATACTCATCTAGCAGAAGATTGTGATGTTCCGCTTGATAATACATTCGTCATGGAGAATGGTGACGTGCTAGCATTAAGTGCCAACGAAGCACATGTAGCAGGTCGTATTCCTTCAGGAGACGTTTATATTGATGGCAATGGTATCGGAGATATCGGTAATATCGTATTACGCGATCGACGCATTCTTTCTGAAGAAGGTTTAGTGATCGTTGTTGTAAGTGTGGATATGGAAAACCAAAAAATCGTTTCCGGTCCAGACATTATTTCACGAGGCTTTGTTTACATGCGTGAGTCAGGTACGATGATTAATGAAGCACAAAAAATGCTAAACCGTCACCTAAACGAGACCATTAAAGGCAAAACTCCTCAATGGACTGAGCTAAAAAATGAAATTACCGACGTTTTAGGACCATATTTATTTGAAAAAACAAAACGTCGCCCTATGATTTTACCGATCATTATGGAGGTTTAACATCATTAAAAAACTACGCAAAATTGCGTAGTTTTTTTATTTTCATTTTTTTGGAACCTCTTTGCTCTTTTTTTCGTATATAGTATGACGACTCTAAAACCATTTCAAACGTGCAATGAATTAGAGTAACACAAGAATGGCTACATAAATGGAATTATATCCCTATTTTAACACTATCAGAAACCCTGCCCACACTTCTAGTCACCTAGACTATTTCTTTATTGCCGCTAACACTTCAAGTTTTCTTACAGTATTCTTTAATCTTAACTAATTTCGCAGTGTCATAACTTTAACTATCGTTACAGACAGATAAGGATCGCTCACCCGTCTTAGAGTGTGCAATCCTATCCTTATGTCTACATATTAAAGTATTTAGCTATTACATAAGCAATCCAACGATAATCTGGCTGCAAGCGTATGTTTTCAATTAAACCTTTTATAATCGGTTTACTATAGGTTGGATTTTCGACTTGTTCTTTTAATAATTCTAGAGACTCGCGTTCTATAGTGTCTATTAAGCCATCTAGATGTTGTTCGATTAATTCTAGCAAAGATTCCTTTGAAAATTCTTCATTACAAGGTTTTGCTGTTAATTGAACGAGTTCTTCGGTCATAAATGGAATCGTTGTATACCTTGCAAGAATTTCCGTCTTTTCAGCTAGAGATTTAGACAATTGATCTAAATCGAGTGGTATATCAGAAAAAATAAAAAGTTCTGAATAACTTTTCATGAATCCTTTTATGCAATACATAACATCATATTTTGTTTCGTCGAGTTCATCCTGATATAGTTGCTCAAGCATATAGATAATCGACTTAGACATCTCGACATCATAGGCAATTATTTTCTGAAACAATTCTTTTTTTGTAAGAAGTACTTTCTCATTAAAAAACACACGGGCAGATGCAGCATGTTTTTTAAAAGCTTGAAAAATACTTTTGTAAAATTCAACTAAAATGATATCTTTACTAAGTGAACTTCTGACTACTTGGTCAACGTCAGTGACAAACTGTTGTAGATAATTCTCTACCATTGAAATTAGAAGCTCGTCTTTTGTTTTGAAAGATAAATAAAATGCGCCTTTTGAAATCCCACATCGTTCTGTAATTTGCTGTACAGATGTAGCTTCAAAGCCTTGTTCTGAGAATAGCTCCAACGCTTTCTCCATAATAAGTTGCTTTTTTAACATACTTTAAATTCTCTCCTAATGTGTTTCATTGACAAATGACCGATTAGTCATTAGTATATATAACGAAATCTAGTTAGTCAATAAAGGGTAGGTGTGAAGGTGAAAGGTTTAGTTAATTTCGTATTGAAAAACAAATTGGCAGTGTGGTTATTAACAATTATCATCACTGTCTCTGGTATTTATTCAGGTACAAAAATGAAAATGGAATCCATACCTGACATTTCTATACCATATTTAATTGTAATGGGTGTTTATCCTGGTGCAACACCTGAACAGGTAATGAATGAGCTTTCCATACCATTTGAAAAATCAATTGAAAGCTTAGAAGATGTAAAAGCAGTTTACTCATCATCCTCTTCAAACGTAGCACAAGTTCAAGTGGAATATGACTATGGAATTGATATGGATGAGAAAAAACGCCAATTAGAGTCCGCTTTAGAAGGTATAAAATTACCTGAAGGTGCTCAAAAACCAACAGTTATGGCAATTAGCATGAATATGATGCCTGTTGTCGCTTTATCGGTTAGTAGCTCTAAGGAAGATATTGTCGGATTAACGTCAACAGTAGAAAACATTTTACTTCCTAAAATCGAAAAAATTGATGGCGTTGCTTCAGCAACTATCAACGGTCAGCACATTAATGAAGTATCATTTAAATATGATAAAGCAAAAATGGCTGCTCTTGGCTTAACAGAAGATTCAGTCAAGCAAATGATTCAAGCAAGTGATATGTCGCTTTCACTTGGTTTATATCAATTTACTGTAGGTGAACAGGCCGTTTCAGTAGACGGTAAAGTTAAATCTATCGATGAGTTAAAAGACTTATTGATTCCAGTTACACCTTCAGCTACAAATCCTTCTCCATTCGTTCGCTTAGGCGATATTGCAACGATTGAAGTCGAAGGTAAAGTACAATCCGTATCACGTACAAACGGCAAAGATGCGATTGCGATTCAAATCGTTAAAGCTCAAGATGCCAATACGGTAAAAGTCGTAAATGCAGTGAAAGATTTAATGAAAGACGAAGAAAAATCATTAGACGGCCTAAAAGTGGATATCTCACTTGACCAAGGTAAACCGATTGAAGATTCAGTGTTTACAATGATTGAAAAAGCAGTATTCGGTGGTGCCATTGCCGTATTAATTATTTTACTATTTTTACGTGATTTCAAATCAACAATTATTTCGATTATTTCTATTCCAGTTTCAGTATTCATGGCATTACTATTATTAAACTGGATGGATATCACATTAAACATTATGACTCTCGGCGCGATAACCGTGGCGATTGGTCGTGTAATTGATGACTCCATTGTAGTTGTTGAAAATATTTATCGACGTATCCATTTAAAAGATGAAAAATTAACAGGTCGCGCTCTTATTCGTGAAGCGACAATTGAAATGTTCAAACCAATCCTTTCTTCTACATTAGTAACCATAGCAGTATTCGCCCCACTAATGTTTGTAGGCGGTATGGTTGGCGAATTATTCATGCCGTTTGCGTTAACAATGTCGTTTGCGCTTGGTGCTTCATTAATAGTGGCGATTACAATTGTTCCAGCTTTATCTCACTTCCTATTCCGTAAAAAAATATACGGTGAGAAAAAAGAAAGTCAACATAAAGAAGTTGGTAAACTAGCTCTTTGGTATAAAGGTGTACTAGCAAAATCATTAAATCATAAAATCATTACATCAGTTATAGCGATTGTACTGCTTGTTGGTTCTCTTGCTTTAACACCACTTATTGGCTTCAGTTTCATGGGCTCACAAGAAGATAAGGTTATGTACTTAACGTACACTCCTGGTACAGGCGAGCTAATGAAAGATACAGAAGCAAATGTTGCAAAAGTAGAAAAAGATTTAATGAAACGTAAAGACGTTAATATTTTACAAGTTTCGATCAATGACCCTAAACATGTTGATCCTTCGGCAATGATGATGGGTGGCGGTGCTGGTGGTGCCTTAATGTACCTCATCTTCGATCCAGATATGAAGGACTTCCCTGAAGCACGTAAAGAAGTTGAAGATTATGTAACTAACATCGGTCAATCAGGTGAATGGAAATCTCAAAACTTCTCATCAATGTCATCGTCTTCAAATGCAGTAAGTTACACATTATATAGTGAAGATTTAGATAAGCTTCGTAAAGCAGTGAAACAAGTAGAAGGCGCACTAAAAGAAGTTGATGGTTTAGAAGAAATTAAGTCTGATACTGAAGATCCGTTTGTTGAGAATACCTTAAAAGTAGATCAAAAAAATGTTCTACAATACGGTTTAACTACTGCTCAAATTGTAATGGCTTTAAATCAAAATACATCACCAGAAGTTCTAACTAAAGTTCAGTATGATGGTGAAGATATTGATGTTATTGTACAGCATGAAGAAAAAGCTGCTGCTAAATCTCTTGATGATGTATTAGCTACTAAAATCCAAACAGCTTTAGGCACAACAATGACAATCGGTGAGTTAGTAAAAGTAGAAGAAGGCACTACATTAAACTCATTATCTCGCTCAAAAGGTGAATACTTCGCAAAAGTTTCTGGTACGATTATCGGTGACGATATTTCAAAAGCTACTTCAGCTGCTGATAAAAAAATCGATAAATTAGATTTACCTAAAGGTGTAACGACTGGCGTTGGAGGCGTTGCTGCAGACATGCAAGAAACGTTCACACAGCTTGGAATTGCTATGTTAGCTGCGATCGCGATTGTTTACTTCATCCTAGTAGTAACATTCGGTGAAGGTTTAGCACCATTCGCTATTCTGTTCTCCCTACCATTCGCAGTAATTGGTGCATTTGTCGGATTATTCGTCACAGGTCAAACAATTTCTGTTTCTGTTATGATGGGACTATTAATGCTAATCGGTATCGTTGTAACAAACGCCATCGTATTAGTAGACCGCATTATTCATATGGAACGTGACGGACTTGCAATGCGCGAGGCCATTTTAGAGGCTGGTGCAACTCGTTTACGTCCAATCCTAATGACTGCCATAGCAACAATCGGTGCGATGATTCCAATGGCAATTGGTAATGGTGGCAGTGGTCTAATTTCAAAAGACCTAGCAATTACAGTAATCGGTGGTCTACTATCTTCAACTTTATTAACATTAGTAGTTGTACCAATCGTTTATGAAATGCTATCTAAAATGTTAAAGAAAAACCGAAAAGACGTTAAAGATAATTAATAAACACATGTAAAAAGGGCGCTCCATTAAAGGAGGCCCTTTTTTCTATGTTTTGAAGAAACACTATTGTCTATGACTCATTAGCATAACGTGAGGTTGATTTCCGTTACGGTTGAGCGCTTTCCTGGTAGCTTCCGATGAGCCGCTCTAGTTGCTGCTATCGCTTCGCTTTCGCACAGAAAACATCCATTGCATTTCGGGCCAACAGATGTCGCGAAAGCGTAGTGCAACGAAGCGACAGCAACAGCACAATGTTGGTCACGAAGGCTTTATCACAGGGCGTGATGGTTTTAGCCTTCATTCCTCTATCGCTTATCCCCAAGGCGTCGCCCAACCTCCATTCCAATCAAATGTAAATCCCTTAATAGTACATTGCTTTAATTTTTTAATTTTTCTCCCTTTAACCTTAAAATATCCCCTCTCAAACTCTAATGAATAGCTTCACAAGAATTTATAAATTTGGTTATAATTAGATAAACTTTAATGATTACACAAAATGAAGGGGGAGTTTTGTGAGCAATAACATTTTTAAACAAGCACCACCTGTTTTAAAAACAGCACGATTAACGTTAAGGCCGATCTCATTAAATGATTTAGAAGCAATATTCAACTACACTTCAAGTGAAAATGTAGCACGCTATGTTACATGGGAACCCCATAAGAGTTTAGACGAAACAAAAGAGTTTATTGAATTAGTTTTAAGTGACTATAAACAAGATAATCACCTATTATGGGGCATCGAATTTGAGCAAAATTTAATTGGCACTTTCGATTTTGTTTCTATTACTGACAAGCATAAATGTGCGGAGATAGGCTATGTTCTATCTGAAGATAATTGGCATAAAGGGATAACGACTGAAGCAGCTAAAATACTAATCGACTTTGGCTTTAACGAATTAGGATTAGTGCGAATTCAAGCGCGATGCTTTGAAGGGAATATTGGATCCCAAAAAGTAATGGAGAAATCAGGGATGCTTTTTGAGGGGATTTTACGAAAAAGTATGTTTGTTAAGGGGAATCATCAAAATGTTAAAATGTATGCTATTACAGATAATGACTATGTTAAATCATAATTGGACTAAGCCCTGCAAAAAATCAGCAGGGCTTATTTTATTTATAACCATTGCTCAATACAATAGACTTTTTTAGCCGTTGCATCTAATCTTACTTGTTTTCCTATAGCAATTGGATGCATCGGATGTGTATGACATATATCGAATTCTGCTAAAATCGGAATATCAATGCCGTCTAACTGTTCAAGCAGTATTTCATATGGTTTACGTCCAGTCTCCAAATCATCATAGCGTTCATGCTTACCTAAAATAATGCCACTTATTTTTTCAAATACTCCGTGTAATTTCAGCATCGCAAAATTTTTCTCAACGATAGCTGTATTTTTAGCGCAATCTTCTATTAATAAGATATCTCCATCATGAATTTTCGGGAAATAAGAAGTACCAATAAATCCATACATAGCATTTACATTGCCACCAATTAATCTACCTTCAGCAACTCCTTCTTGAACCGTCAACCATTCATTCTTATATAACTTTTTTTCCACCGTTTTTTCTAACCAATTGACGGGTTCATCTGACCAATATGTAGGCATTGGAATTTCGTAAGGTAATGATTGTGACTTAAAGAAGTAGTTCTCGAAGAATTGATATGTATCATTGACTAATGGTTCAAATTCCCCAAAGGAAGGAACTAATGCTGGACCGTAATATGTTGTAATTCCTGTTTTTGCGTAAAGTGCCAGTAAAATTGCCGTTGCATCAGAGTAACCAACGACGATTTTTGGATTGCTTCGAAATGCCTCATAATCAATATATGGCAGCATACTATTTGAATTTGTACCACCGATTGTCGACATGATGATGGGGACGTTTGGATTTCGTAATAATTTATTTAACTCTTCAGCACGCTCTCTAGGAGTGCCAGAGCGATAAATATCGGATTTACCAGTTAGACTTCCTTCAATTAAGTTTATATTTCTTTGTTCTAGGAAAGCTTTTGCACGCTTATATCGAGAAAGGGCACTGACGGATGCTGGCGATGATGGTGAAAAAATTCCGATATTAATACTTCTAGTGTTTCTTCTAGAATTCATATACACACACCCTTTATATTAAAATAATTTTGACATAAAATATTCATCAATGTACTCACCATCAACATATAAGGAATGTCTCTTGGTTCCCTCAATTTCAAATCCCATTTTTTTATATAAAGCAACACCTACAGTATTGTTCGCCATTACTGTTAGTTCCAAGCGATGCATACCCTTTCCTTTTGCCCAATCGTCAAGGTGACTAAATAATGCCGTACCTATTTTCCGGCCTCTATAATCACTATGGATACCTATGACAATATAGGCTCGATGTGAAACTCTAGATGGCATATTATTACCCTGAACAATTAAATAACCAACTACTTTCTTTTCTATTTCAGCTATCAATAAAGCAGAATGGCTGTTATTGTGAATATTCTCAATAAATTTAGTAAATTGTTCAGTCTCTAACTTTCGTTCACCTGGCCCGAATAACATTAAATTAGACTCTTCCGCATTTTTTATGACAGCTATGATCTGTTCAGCATCTTCACGTTTTGCCTCTCTTATTAACATTTTCATCGAACTCCTTTCTTTATCAGTTATGGCTTGGCATTCTATTTCAGCGGATGTGTGGCACCCGCTGAAATAAGTTAAAATTTAGTGACATGTATCATCAAGTCTTTTGTGTTCATCTTGAATTTCAATTATTACAAAGCGCGAATGGAAAATCAAATATAAAATTACAATTTTTTCATAAACTTTATTTCATCATAAATCAATCAGCGATTTCGGTTCACTTATCAGCGATGTTTACTTTTATCAGCGATTCTGGCTCTTTTATCAGCGATGTTTACTACTTTATCAGCGATTCTGACTCTTTCAAGTTTTAGCGGCGTTCCTTGCTTGGTTAGCGGCGGAATTTCGTGTTTTAGCGGCGTTCTTCCTTTGGTTAGCGGCGAAACTCACACTTTTAGCGGCGAATTCCAACATAAGCTGGACAATTTGACAAAACTAAAGTCCGAGTTGAAGAACATTGTATAGAATTTTACACAATATTAAGGACTTGACTCTCTTTTATCAGCGATGTTTGATGCTTTATCAGCGATTCTGACTCTTTTATCAGCGATGTTTGCTACTTTATCAGCGATTCTGGCTCTTTTATCAGCGATGTCCTGCGTTCCGGTCCTTATCATTTTTCTGACTATAAAAATCCATAAAAAAGATGCATCGCAAAGTAATTTTGCAAAGCATCTTTTTTGTATTGTCTATGCCGGCAGCACAGACTTCTTAAAATTTAACTTCTCACTCTTCTTTAGGCAAGGAAAGTAAAAACTTAGTTACTTATTTCCTCTTTTTACCAATTAATAACGTGACCTGTGCCATTGTAAATGGCAGTGAGGATTTCTTTCGATATGCTATATACTTTGGCTCCCAAAAATCTGCATATTTTAATTTAAAGTTTCTTAATCCTTTAAAATGATAGAAGTACTGCCCATGTAAAAATATTTGCGCTGCAATTTTTTCACTTAAAAAGGAATACCTAGACTGTCCGACATTTGACAATGGCGACATCCCCATGTTAAAAACACGGTAGCCTTCTGCTTTCGCCCATTCGAAGAGCGATAGGAATATGAAATCCATTGTTCCAGATGGCGCTCCCGGCTTAAAACGCATGAGATCTACTGAGAGTCTTTCGCCATTATCGTACATTGGCATGAGACTAGCAAAGCCAATAACTCCTTCTGCTCCACGTAAAACGGCAATGTTTGAAGTGTTTAAATAGTGTTCATTAAAAAAGCCAAGAGAAAAGCCTTTTTCTGACCTTCCCTGCAACCATTTCGTTGATACTTCTTGCAATTCATTCATTAATTCCTGTGAGTAAGGAGGGCTTACTATTTCAACTGTAAAATGTTCTCGTTCAAATTTATTTTTTACCGCTCGACGTCCCTTCATTCCCTTACCAGCAAGTGTAAACTTATCCAAATCTACAAAAGCTTCTTCACCAAGCTTAAAAAAACTATACCCATGCTCATGTAAAGAAGGGAAAATTTTATTGTTAATTTCATAAAAGACTGGTGTATAACCATGCTTATCTGCCAATTCTAAAAACTCCTGAATAGCTGATAAAAAATCAGATTCATCTCCCACTGGATCTCCCAGTACAACAATCTTATCGGCATATATTTGATAAGAAAATAAAACTGTACCTTGTTTATTCCAATGTATAAATTTGTCATGTAAAAAAAGTAAATGTGAATACTCCGTCCCTTTATAGGTCATCAAATGATCTTTAATTCGCTCTTCTTGCTCACTTGATAAAAGCTTTTCCATTTTCTTAGGTGCACGGATAAAATAACCTATATAAAAAATGACAATTGCTATTAAAATGCCTATTACTGCACTATAAAATAGGTCTCGGTAATCCGTAATGATATATTCCTGCAAAGCGACTGGAATATGAATTTTGGAAGTAGGTAAATTCACATAACCAATCAATACATACATCGCTGTAATGATTGTCACTGCAGCAAGATCAATCAAAACGATTCCCCATGTCAGAACGTTACTTTCACGGTAAAATTGTTTTTTTGAGGCAATTAACAGCCCTGCGACAATCAGTAAAAAAATAGCTTCTTCATAATCCAAGCCTTTAAAAATTGAAAATAGTGCAGAACTACTTAGCACAATGAGGCAAAGCTGATAGGCCCTTTTCACTTTATATTTAATCCCTCTACATAAACCTAAGAGAATAAAGCCAGCTGCAACAGTCATTTGATGAGAGACATGCATAATCGGCGAAGATAAAAATTCCTGAGCTATTTTTAGTCGACTTAAAATACCCGGCACCGAAGCTGATAGCAATAATACAATGCCAGAGAAAAATACCAATATCGTTAATAACATGTGACTCAGCTTCTGAAGAACGACATTTGGCAAGTCATCCCATGATTGATTCCAACGTTCCCAATATTCTTTTACAAATAAAAGAGAAGAAACTAAAAATGGAAGCACAAAGTAACCAACTCGATACAAAATTAATAGAAAAAGCACTTTTTCATCAGCGATTCCTAAACTTTGAGTCCCCCATAAAAAAACAAGGTCAAAAGAGCCCACTCCGCCAGGAATCATACTGACAATACCCGCACAGGAGGCAATTAAAAATATGGGAATTAAATCGGATAATTCTATTGGGATCTTCAAAATAAAAGTTAATATCCAGATAACTAAAAAGACTGCAACCCATTCAGTTACGGAAGTGCCCATCAATTGAAGAGAGATCTTTGGCTTTATAGAACCTGCTTTTTTATTGCGAATGAGAAGCATAGCAATAAAAATCGGAACATATAGGCTGACAAGAATAACTGCTATCTTTAACCACCGTACTTCTTTTAGCAATGGGAAGTCCCAAAAGAATATATACATAATCCAAGTTAACAGCGAAATCCCTGTTAAATAAAAGAGTGTTACGGAGGCAATGCTTTTTAACAAGTCTTCCTTATCCTCTTTATATTTCGAATAGAAATAATTACGTAAAAAAACACCAACTAAACCACCAAAGCCAATAAGATTGGAGAAGGTATTTACAACAAAAGAATGATTCAGTAGAAGACGGTTGTTTATTTTTATTCCTAATATTTTCACTAAAATAACATCATAAAAAATCATCGGTGTAATGGCACAGAAGGTGATAAAAAGAATAAATAAGAGCTCCCATATCTGCAGTTCATTCACTTCTTTCCGAAGTAAATGAACATCTATCCCACTTATCGTTTGTAGAATTTCATAAATTGCTATTGCTAAAAGCGCTATTGGAAATAGAATTTTCAAAAATTTAAATAGTGACTCTTTTCGAACGTTGAACATGTGTGTTAAACCTACTCCCCATTAGCTTTCTAAAATCAATTATTTCTTTAATTCCCATAAAAAATCCTCCGAAAAATAACATACCATTATTGTAACGGATTCTCTGCTATATGTATCGTCAAGTTTACCTATCGGGATAAAGCATATTTTATTCACTCTATTAAGTCTATTTGCTGCATAATGTATTCATCAACCCTTCATATTCCCAAAATCTAATCCATACTTTGGTGAGAAAGCAAATGATACTTCCATATCCCTTTAGTTTCTAAGCTTTCCCTATAAAAGATGTATTAAACAACTTTATAAGACACTCATTCGGATTAAATATAATATCGATGGATAGGACGGCCCACATTTCCATATTGTATATCCACCTTTAATAGATTTTGTTTTTCTAAAAAATCCAAGTAACGTCGAGCTGTTACACGAGCCGTTCCAATATACATGGACACTTCTTCCGCTGATACGGCTTCGTTACTCTCTTGAATATAGGCAAGTACCTTGTCTAATGTCGCTCGGTTAAAACCCTTTGGTAGCTCGTCAATTATTATTGTCTCAGTGATCGGAGGAACAACTATTTGCTCAGGGATACGTTTCTGCATTAGATGATCCACATCATGCTGTGTTAGATCTTGCATACCACTTATTTTCTTTCTATACGCTTGATAATTCTTTAAAGTTTGTTCAATTCGTTCAAACGTAAAAGGTTTCATAATATAATCATAGACGCCTAGGTGTAATATTCTCTGTACAGTTGACATATCATTCGCAGCAGTTACGGCAATAACATCAACTGGAATATGTTCTTCGCGAATTTTTCCTAGCGTAATAATGCCATCCTGCTCTGGCATAAAAATATCCATAAAGACAAGTTCTGGATTTAGCTGCTTAATCTTCTCTATCCCTTCTATCCCATTGCCAGCATAGCCTATCAGTGAAAATCCTTTAATTTGCTCAATAAATTGCCTGTTCACTTCTCGTACCATTGGGTCATCTTCGATTAATAACACTTTTATTACATCCATCTACTCTTCTCCTAACTCAAATAAGATTAAGAAACTTGTCCCTTTCATAAATTCACTCACTACCTCAATATCACCATTACCTTTTCTTACTATTTCATGTATTAAATGCAAGCCGATACCGCGATTCTCACTTGCCTTTGTAGAAAATCCACTTTCAAACATACGAGCTTGCACCCCTTCAGACATCCCAATTCCATTATCAGAAACAGCAATTGCTAGCACACCGTCATGCTCATCTACAGAAATAGCTACATATTTATCATGCTTTGAAAGAACATTTAGTGCTTCAAAGGAATTTTCAATTAAATTTCCTAACAAGACGACAAAATCGTGGTGATCTAATAATGGTGGAAAGCGTTTAAAATGACTTTTTCGATCGATTTCTACTTGTATGCCTAATTCCTTACCATAACTAACTTTACTTAGCAATAATCCTGAAATATTTTCATTATGAAAGCGTTCATTCAAAAACTTCGTTAAAGAAGCTTCATTTTCGGTAGTAGCTGTCACGTATTCAAGTGCCTGCTTTGTATGTCCCAATTGCAGAAGTCCTGCAATAGTATGAAGCTTATTTTTATGCTCATGTGTTTGTACACGCAGTGCTTGAACAAATGCTTTAACACCTGTTACTTCTTCCGCAAGCTTTTTAACTGCTGTTAAATCTTTAAACATAGCAACTGCTCCAACTAGCTCGCCATTTACAATAATCGGGACACGATTACTCAAAATACTATGATGATTGATGTAGAGCTCTTGATTGTATACTGGTGTTGCTGTTTCAACAATTTCAGGCAATCGTGTGTCAGGCAAAACATCATAAATCTTTTCTCCGATACAATCCTCTATTTTTCTAGTAACTCCTAATATATCAGCTGCTTTTTCATTAAAAATTGTAATATTCATTCCTTTATCGACCGCTATAATGCCTTCATGCATAGCATTGAACGTTTCTGTTCGTTCCACATACATCTTGGCAATCTCATGGGGCTCAAGCCCAAACATTTGCTTTTTAATATGTCGGCCAAGTGTATATGCCCCCCAAATACTAAAAACAAGAGATATAAGAATAGTAATAAAAATTTCATGCTCATAATTTTGCAACATTTCTATAAAAGTTGGCATCGAATATCCTACAACGACAATGCCTACTTGTACTTTTTTGTCGTCAATAATAGGGACAAAAGCTCGAATCATTACACCCGCTTCCCCTTGCGCCTTCGTTACATAATAATGCTCACTAAAGGAAGCATTTAAATCCTGTGATTCACTACGCTTCCCTATTTCTTTATTAACTGGGTGAGATAGTTTAATACGATTCATATTCATTACAACGATATACTCTGCTTTATTAACAACACGAATTCCATCTACAATTTTGTTGACATTTTTCGCCGCTTCTTTAATATTGTCATTTTTCAAATGCATACTGATTTCTGGCACATTTGATACAGTCCGCGCAACGAGCATAGCACGCTGACTAAACTCCTTTTCTTGCTCAGTTAAGAGGTTTCCAAGTACAAAAATGCCACCAAGTAAAAAGGAGAATGCAATGATTAAAAATGTCACTAGCAGGATTTTACCGTTTACAGGCATTTTTATCATTTAATATTCCTTCCTTTCCAAATCTGAATGGGACATTTTTTACTCATGCTAAGAATGTCACTTCTATCAATGATATGCTTTTAAGATTATCTTCAAAAAAATCTTTTGACAACAGTTTTAGTTGACATAAGGAGGAGAAAGTCATGAACTTAATGAACAATATTACGAAAAATTGACATAAAACGAAATTTTCTATCATTAATTATTTTTGTATTATAACAACAGTAAGTTATTCACAGAGTATCATAACAGTTTAAGTTATTGAAAACACTACGTTTTATTTAAAATATGGATGAATGTACTTAATGAACGATATGTTTCTTATTTTCTAAATCTCTTTTCCCTTAAAGGATTCGCTATGATAATTCTAGTGAAAACGATATCAAAGAGAAAATTTAGAAAAGAGGTAGCATAAAGTGAAATTACTGAAAAATCTGACCGTTCAAGTTATAGCTGCAATTATTCTAGGGGTGATTGTTGGGGCTATCTTCCCTGAGTTTGGGGCAAGCCTTAAAATCCTGGCTGATTTATTCATTAAGCTAATTAAAATGTTAATCGCTCCTATTATCTTCTTAACAGTTGTAATCGGAATCGGTAGTATGGGAGATATGAAAAAAGTTGGAAAAATCGGTGGAAAAGCGTTACTGTATTTCGAAATTGTCTCTACCATTGCCTTAGCAATCGGTATTGCTGTTGCATTAATCGTTAGCCCTGGTACAGGTTTAGATACTTCTGGTGCTTCCGAAGCCGATATCTCAAAATATACAACTGCTGCAGCAGAGTCTGAGCAAGGCTTAGGTGCTTTCATCTCTAGCATTATTCCTGAAAACGTTGTAGGTGCACTTGCAACAGGACAATTACTTCCTGTGTTATTCTCTGCCATCTTGTTCGGCTTAGCTGCTGCTTCTATTGGCGCACCTGCAAAACCTGTCATCACATTTTTTGAACAAGTGGCAGAAATTTTCTTTAAAATCGTAAATATGGTGATGAAAATATCTCCAATAGGTGCTTTTGGTGCAATGGCCTATACAATTGGTAATTTTGGGTTGAAATCGTTAGCCAACTTAGGTCTATTAATGGCTGCAGTATATATTACAATGTTCATATTCGTAGTCCTTGTTTTAGGAATGATCGCAAAATTCTTCGGCTTCAACATTTTTAAATTTATCGCTTATATAAAAGAGGAGATTTTCTTAGTAATTGGTACTTCATCATCTGAATCTGCCTTGCCATCTATGATGCGTAAATTAGAAAATTTTGGTTGCTCTAAACAAGTTGTTGGATTAGTAGTACCAACCGGTTATTCCTTCAATCTTGATGGGACGTCCATCTACCTATCAATGGCTGCCTTATTTATTGCACAAGCATACGGAATGGAATTGACATGGATTCAAATCATTACACTTCTTGGGATTTTAATGATTACATCTAAAGGAGCCGCTGGTGTAACAGGTTCTGGTTTTATCACATTAGCAGCAACACTTGCTGCTTTCCCAATGATTCCAGTCGAAGGGATTGCGCTATTAATCGGTGTTGACCGTTTCATGTCTGAGGCACGTGCCGTAACAAATTTAATTGGTAACGGTGTAGCTTGTGTAGTCGTATCGAAATCGGAAAAGGAATTTGATGTAGAAATGCAAGAACGTGCACTTCAAGGAAAAAATACTATTGTGTCCTAAGAACAAATGCGCTAAAGCGATGGAGAGCCCGAAGTAAAAGTAAACGCTCCACTACTTCGCCCGAGGGATCGAGCGACCTCGTAGCACTTTAGCCTAGACGCTTACTATGTTCTAGTTTGTCCACAGGCAAAAAATCTAATTTTCCTTAACTACAAGGAAGGGTAGTGATCGCAGCTAGGCTGTTTTCACTACCCTTTTTTAAAAGTAAAAAAGTAAATCCCCCTAAAACCATTGAAACATTATGGTTTTAGGGGGAAAAGTGAAGGGTTTCGCATTGTAAGATGTATTCTTGTAAATAGACTATATTTTTATTTTTTTAATTGGTCATATAGTTGATCCATTGCCATTGAGTTCCCAAGAGCTGAATAGTCTAACCAAGGTTGATCTGAAACAACAAAAATTTGGCCCTTTTGAACAGCTTTTAGAGATTTCCATATAGATGATTCAGCAAGTTCTTTGTATACTTTTTCAGCTTCTTCGTTGCTATTTACTACAACAAATATAATATCTGCATCGTAATCACCAATAACTTCTTTTGATATCACTTGATAAGGCTCTTCTGTACCCATTTCTGTAATTCCTGTAGCAGGTTTAAGATTTAAGTCTTTAAATAATATTGGGCCCATTGGTCGTGCTGTTGAGAAAACACGTAATTCTTTATCTGTAACACGGATTGCCATTGCTGTTGCATCTTCACCATATTGTTTAGCAAGTAAAGATTTTACTTCCTCCGTTTTCTTTTCGTAATCTGCAATAAATTGTTTCGCTGATTCTTCTTTTTTGAATTTTTTTCCAAGTAATGTTAAATGATCACGCCATGTTCCTTCATCTAAGTTATATAGTTGAACGGGTGCAATTTTTTTGTAGTGTTCTAAATTCGCTGCTGCAAATTCTTCATCTGCAACGATAACATCTGGTTCGGAGGAAAGTAATGATTCCATATCAACATCTTTTGCAGGGCCATATTTTGTAGCTTCTGTTAAGTATGGAACTGCTTGTGGTAAAAAATCACCTAATGAACCGCCAACTACAGAACCAACGGGGGTAATATCTAGGGCAATTAAGTCATTTGTTAAGTGAATTGATAAAGAGCCAATACGTTGTTCTTCAACTACTTTCGTTGTTAAATTAGATGTTGTTGAATCTTCATTTCCACAAGCACCTAAAACTGCTGTTAATAGAGCTAAAGTTACTGGTAAATACCATTTTTTCATATTGTTATACACTCCTGTTGTTTTTTAATAGTAAATAAATAAAATAAGGTCCTCCAATGAAGGATACCAATATACCTGCTGGGATTGGGTTTGCTTCAAATAGAGAACGACCAATCGTATCAGAAAGTAGTAAAATGCCAGCGCCAATCAATGCAGATAAAGGTAGGTTGAGGCGATAGTCACTGCCAACTAATTGACGTGCCAAATGTGGCGCTAAAAGTCCTAAAAAGCTAATATTACCTACGATGGCTACTGAAACGCTTGATAACACCACAGCGAATATCAATGCGCTATTTTTTGTGCGCTTTACATTAATTCCCGTTGTTTGAGCGAATGCCTCTCCAACTTGTAAAAGGTTTAATCGATGCGCTAAGTGATAGGCAAGAAAACTAAATAGAGCAACCCATGGAATTAAAATAGAAACATGAATCCAATGGCGCCCCCAAATATTCCCAAGTAACCAACTAGCTGCAAAAGAATAAGTATCTTTACTTAAACGTAATGATAAAAATAGCGTTATTGCATTAAAAAGTGCCGATACAGCAATACCAATTAAAATCAATTTATTTGTATTGATACCGCCATTTTTTGATTTTGCTAAATAAACAATCAAAACGGCGGCCAAAGCACCACCTGAAAAGGCGAATAAAGGTATTAAAATTTCAGCATATAAAAATTTTTGACTGAAAAAGCTCATGAATATAATTAATCCACATGAAGCACCCGCATGGAGACCTAATAAACCAGTATCCGCTAAATGGTTGCCCGTATAGGATTGGAGTAATGATCCTGCCACAGCGATACCAGCACCACCGACTAATGCCATTAAGATGCGGGGTAATCGATACTCAAATAATACGAGTATACTATTATCCTGCCCTTGACCAAATAGGTTATTCACCACTTCTAGTAAAGAAAGTTGATAGCTTCCTGTGTTAATTGAAAAGAAAAATGTTAGAAAAATGAATATCAAAGTGATCGAGATGTATAAAAGAAATGGAATTCTTCGCTTTGGTGCCATTTAAGTTCCCTCCAGTTTCTTCGCTACAACTAGAAAAAATGGCACACCAATAAAGGCAATTAATATTCCTAATGCAAGCTCTTTAGGTGCAAAAATTATTCGAGCTGATAAATCAGCGATTACTACAAGTGTACTCCCTAATAAAGCACTTACTGGAATATTCCAACGGTAATCATGTCCAACAAATTTACGTGAAAGATGAGGGATAATTAGTCCAACAAAACTAATAGAACCACCGACTGCAACTCCAACACCACCAAGTAAAACGATAACCCCCATACTTGTGAATAGTAAGAACTTAATGTTAATACCTAAACTCGATGCCATTTCTTGCCCTGTACTTAAAATCGTTAATTGCTTACCAAGTAATGTTGCAATAATGATGGATACGATAACGATAGTAATCAATAAAGGAAGTTGCTTCCACGTAACACCTGCAACTCCACCTGCATACCAAAAAGCCAATTCTTGATTCAAATCAAAATAAATGGCAATACCAGAACTAATTGCATGTAGAAATGCAGCAATCACTGCCCCAGCAATTGTAAATGTTAAAAGGGAAAGATTCCCACGAGCGACTATACCGATTGAAAAGACAAGGAAGGTCGATAGTGCGGCCCCGATGAATGAAAAGAACGTAAGCCAACCGTAGGAAATCGCTGGATAAAATGCAAAACAGATAGTCACAAGAAGTACTGCCCCACCGTTGATCCCTAAAATGCCTATATCAGCAAGGGGATTACGTGTGATTGCTTGAATTACTGTACCAGCGACTGCGAAAGCAGCTCCAACAAATACGGCCCCTAACACTCGTGGTAATCGAACTTCATAAATGATCTGATGTAAGTTATCCTCTGAGTTGTATTGGAAAATGGATGTCCACACTGTGATAAAGGAAATATTTTTAGCCCCTATACTGATTGCAAAAATAATGGAAGCAAAACAGATAATTAAAAGTACGAATATCGTGATCCATTTGTGCCAAATTGTCATCTCATCACCTCTTATAAACTAGTGTCGTAAGATAGACAAATTGGTTTTTTAGTATAAGGATCTTCACTAATGACAGCATCTATTTGAAAAACCCGCTTTAAATTATCAGTAGTCATCACTTCATCAACGGTTCCAGCTTTTACGATTTGACCAGAATTCATTGAAATCATATAGTCTGAATATCTAGCTGCTAAATTTAAATCATGTAGTACCATAACAATTGTACGATTTTCTTCCACATTCAATTGTTTAAGAAGTTTCATTAAATCAAGTTGATGTGCAAGGTCCAAATAGGTTGTGGGCTCATCTAAATAAATAATGTCCGTTTGCTGAGCTAATGCTAAAGCGACCCAAACGCGTTGACGTTGCCCACCCGACAATGAATCAACAATAGAATTTTCTACGTCATTTAACTTGGTCTTGGAGATTGCCCAGTTAATAATTTCTTGATCTTGAGAGCTTAAAATACCGAAATTCCCTTGATGGGGATACCTTCCGTAAGCAATAAGTTCACGTACTGAAATGTTAGAAGGTGCAATCTGAGACTGCGGAAGTAATGCCATTTTTTTCGCTAAATCTTTTGTTTTATATGAGGTTAAAGCTTGTCCATCTAATAAAATTTGACCTTTGGAATAAGGCAATATTTTTGTTAGAGCCTTTAATAAAGTTGATTTCCCACAACCATTCGGTCCAATAATTGTTGAAATACTATTATCTGGAATATGTAATAATAGGTCTCTAAGAATAATATTTTTATCATATTTTACTTCGATGTCGTGTGCAGAAATTCGAAACAATTTGTTAGTCTCCTTTTACTGAGAATGATTATCATTATCGAATTGTATTCTATTTGCATTTTAAAGTCAATATAGCATTAAAAAATAAGTTATTTAAATATAAGTTAAATTAAACATCGTTTATTCATTTTCATCCACTTATAAAAGCGTTTAAATATAGCTGAGAAAGGTACATTCAGTTTATTCTGCTCTGAACTCTATTCTATTCTTTTCCTTCTAGAACCCCAAAAAACACCATTCATAAGTGGAATGGTGTTCACTGATACGGCAACGAATTATAAAAAGTTCGCTAAGATAAAAGGATTACAACACGAAACAGTCAATGAGCGACAAAAACAGCGTGTAAAGGAGGGAATTTACCACATTCAACACGTTAATAACTTTCATAATCGCTTGAAAAAGTGGATGGAGCGTTTTCAAGGAGTTGCGCAATGTTGGGGTGCTGTACTCTTTCAGCACCTTAACCCAGATGAACTCCAATTTCTTTATACTTTAAATTTAATAAGATTTTTGCTCGAAAGTGATCGAAGCGTCGAAAGCCATATGCATTCCGTTTCATCACTTTTGTTTTATTATTAATGCCTTCTAGAGCGCTGTAAATACCACTGTTGTTTCGGTGATAATTTAGATGCACGTTTATAAAATATATGACGCATACGTTTACACTTTGTGCGATTGTATTTATCCCATTCTTTTTGTACTTGTCGGTGCACTTCATCCATTGCCCAATAAATATAACGGCTAAAATGAAAGCGGTCTGCCACAATAACAGGTCGACCTAGCGCTTGACGAACAGCTGCTTTAAAACTTGGATTCATATCCATAACCACTATTTCAACATCGGCTCCATGCTGACTTAAGTAATTTTTTATTGTTTCTTTTTTACGATTCGGTAAAATATCGATCGGTTCGCGCGTCTCCGCATTCGCAATGATTAGCTGATACGTACCTGCATCTGTATCGCCTTTATACTCATCAATCGCAATCACTTTTGGTAAACGTACACCCTCTACTAATTGTTTATTCGCTACCTTTTTAAAACGGTGCTTAAAATTGTGTGATTACCCCAACAAATATTATAGAACCTTTTTTATTTAACATATTGTTCAAGCAAACGTTGCGTATTTGTTGATTGTTCAAGTGCTTTTTTCTCTTTTGCCCAATAAATCAAATATTGCTGATCCCCAACATTAAAAACCATCTGCTGTAATTCTTCACTGAGCTCAGAGCTAATCGCAACTTTTAAAATATCTACCTCATATAAAGGCTCTCCTTTAATTTCGTAGACAATATGATAAAGTGGTTTTTCTTCAAATATAGCTCGTTCTTTTTTGCTTAGTTTCTTAACATGGCTAAGCGGATAGTTTTCAATATAGGCTTTTGCATCTTGACCTGTTGCACTAAATAAAGATTGCTCTCCTTTAAATAGCTCGATTGCATCAATTTCTGCAGTGTGATCTAAAATACGAGAAATAGCCTCTTGCTCATTTTTGTCGCGAGATTGCCATGTAAAAGCGCCAATAAGAATAATTGCTGCAAATATAACTAGTTTCCATCTTCGTTTATTCATTTTTCATTACCCATTCAATGCCTTTTTGACAAAGCGGTTAATATCTACATCAGCCCCAATGACAAGCATAATATCTCCTAGCAAAATTTTATCACTCGCCTGCGGAGATACGATGATATCTGCACCACGCTTAAGACCTACAATATTAATCCCGTACTTTGCACGAATATCTAGATCCATAACAGAGTAACCTGCAATCGCATCATTGGCTTTAAGCTCCATAATCGAATGTTCATCCGAAAGCTCTAAGTAATCGAGCACTGTATTAGACAACATATTATTGGCAATACGTATCCCCATATCTCGCTCAGGATGCACGACAAAATCTGCGCCAATTTTACGCAGTACTTTTTCATGGTAATCATTCTGAGCTTTTACAGTAATCTGCTGAACACCAATTTCTTTTAAAATAATAGTCGTCAAAATACTAGCCTGAATATCTTCACCAATCGCTACGATAACATGCTCAAAATTACGAATACCTAATGAATTTAATACCGATTCATCCGTCGAATCTGCGATAACGGCCTGTGTGGCAATCGAAGCAAACTCGTCCACCCGCTCTGAGGAATGATCTATCGCCATAACTTGTGCGCCTTGACTCATTAGTTCGCGAACAATGCTTCCTCCAAAACGTCCAAGTCCAATGACAGCAAACTCTTTTTTCATCATTAAAAATCCCTCCGAAAACTACTATACCCTTATTGTAACGTATTCTTTGCTATATGTATCGTCAAAACAAGAGACTATTCTTCAATAAAAGACATCTCTAAGATAATCTTTGTAGGAATCCCCTGCTCCTATTCAAGAACACTAGGTTCTTTTTTATACTTGAGGTACTTCTTTGGACGTACGGTTTAATAACTTTTTCGTTCGGGTACTTCGAGAAGTGATCAAGTGAGAGACGAAACTGCTCAGCTTGCCCTAAAATGTGATCAGGGTAACCTCTTTTTCGCCCGGGTCACGCCTTAATTTGATCGGATTACTCCCTTTTTCGCTCGGGTCGGATTAGGAACGTTACACCCGATTTTTTCCCCAGGTAACTAGGATACTCTCCGATTCCCCTCCCGTATTTTTCAATAAAAAAGACGAGGAATACAATATCCCCGCCTCGTAATCTGCTCTTTTATGCGTTGCGCATTTCATCTAAAACACGATTCACACGTTTTTCTAGCATTTTCATACCGCTACCACCAGCTTGCATGTGACGAAGCTGACCATCTTTATCGAACACAAAATACGCTGGTACGTATTGGTTTTCAAATGCATCCGTTAGCTTTAATTCGCTATCCACAAAGATTGGTTGAACAATGTCATGCTCTGCTGCTACCGATTTGATGGTTTCTAAATTTGTATCTTCCTCAGAGCGTGGCATATGCACTGCAATAACGTTTAACTCATCTTTGTATTGATCACGGAAATTGTTCACATCTGGCATTGCCTCTTTACATAAATGGCAACTAACTGACCAGAAGTGGATTAATGTTGGTTTTTCGCCAACTAAATCCGCTTTTGTTACTTCACCATTTAACCAAGTCGTTGCGCCTACAAGTTCAGGCATTTGTTCACGAAGTTTCATAAAACATTCTCCTTTTTCTTTTTTCCTTTTTCTGGGATCGTTATCAAAACGTGTGGTTGATTTCCGTTCCGGCTGGGCGTTTTCCTGGGGGCGTCCTATAGCCGCTTTTGGTGGTGCCGCTACGTTAACACTACGCTTTCGCACAGAAAACATCCGCTTCGCTGCAGGGTCTCGGGCCAACACGACGTTGGTCACGAAGGCGTTATCACAGGATGTGATGCTCTTACCCTTCGTTCCCCTATCGCTAATCCCCGAGGAGTCGCCCAGTCTCCACTCCAATCAACTTATTTACATAGTAGCGTTTTAACAAAAGTCATCCGCAATTTTTGGTGATGAACCTTTTTCTATATCAAGTTTAAAAAAATCCCCACAAACTTGCTGTGGGGACTCTTTATTTTTAAATGATCAATTTCGCCAAACCTCGAATTCAGTTCAATGCCTGACATAAAAACTCTACTTAAATTATAGAGTTGCTTGACCTGGGCGCCAGTTTGCTGGGCAAAGACCACCAGTTTGTAAAGCTTGAAGTACACGTAAAGTTTCGTCTACATCACGGCCGATGTTGTTATCGAATACTGTTTGGTATTTTAATTCACCTTCTGGGTTGATGATGAATAAGCCGCGTAGTGCGATACCTTCTTCTTCAATTAATACACCATATTCTTGTGAAATTTGGTGATTTGTATCTGCTGCTAATGGGTATTTTAACTCACCAAGACCATTTTTAGTGCGGTCAGTGTTAATCCAAGCTAAGTGAGTGTGGATTGTATCAGTAGAAACACCGATTACTTCTGCATCTAAGTCTTCGAACTCATCGTAACGATCGCTCATTGCAGTGATTTCTGTTGGACATACGAAAGTGAAGTCCATTGGATAGAAGAAAAGAACTGTCCATTTGTCTTGTGCTTTAATGTCTTGTAACGATACTTTACCAAATGATTTGTCTGGAAGTACTGCTTCCATTGTAAAGTCAGGTGCTTGTTTACCTACCATGCGTTCTGCCATTATAAATCCCTCCGATTAAATATGTAGTGTATATATTCCATCCGCACCAGCGAACTCGTCTTCTACGATAACAGAGTAATCGTAGTTTTTCAAACAAGTAAACTTCACAAAAGTGCACATATTAAATTGTCTGACAAATTTCCGTCAAATCCCCAAATGGAATAGCTGCTACAGCCTATTTATTAGCTATTTTTAACATTTTTATTCTAGTTTAAACGAAATTTTTCTACGCTACATTTATGTATAATTTCTAAAAATTTCATCTACTTTTTTTTGCTAAAAAACGATTGCAAATTCTTTATTATTATGTATAATTGTAATGGTTTTAGTAAACTAAAAGTTTCGTTAAAGTAAACTTTGTATTTCAAAAGTTTATGATTGCTAAACTTCTTCTAGGAGGGAAAAGATGCAAATTGGAGCAAAAATCAAAGCGCTTCGTTTAAAAAAAGGTCTTACCCAAGAGGAACTTGGAGAACGCACAGATTTAAGTAAAGGGTATATCTCTCAATTAGAACGTGATCTAAATTCACCTTCCATTGAAACTCTTTTTTCATTATTAGAAGTTTTAGGGTCAACACCTAAAGAATTTTTCGATGATGAAGCACCTGAACAAAAGGTTGTATATACAGAAGAAGATCAATCCACTTATACAGACGAAGAAAAAAAATATGAAATTCAGTGGCTCATTCCTACTTCTAATGAAAAAGAAATGGAGCCTATTTTCTTGACACTTGCTGCTGATGGGGAATTCAAACAGTTTGAGCCCTCACTTTCAGAAACATTTATTTTTGTTGTTGAAGGGCGTATTCGTCTCGTTTTAGGAGATGAACAGTACATAGCGAGTAAAGGCAATGCTCTCTATTTTGACGCGACAGATCATCACCAAATTTTTAATGCACATGCTGATGAAACAAAAATTTTACTTGTCGCAACGGATTCATATTTATAGCTTAAGGAGGCGCATCTATGACAACGAATTCGATTATCCGCTTTGAAAATGTTTCAAAGTCCTATAATGACGGCACTGTCGTCTTAAAAAACATTAACTTGGAGCTAGAAAAGGGTAAATTCTATACACTGCTAGGTCCTTCTGGTTGTGGTAAAACAACTATTTTACGTATGATTGCTGGATTCACAGAACCGACTACAGGAGATATCTATTTTCATGATAAAAAAATCAACTCCATGCCAGCAAATGAACGCCAAGTAAATACTGTTTTTCAGGATTATGCGTTGTTCCCTCATTTAAACGTCTTTGAAAACGTCGCATTTGGACTTCGCATTAAAAAGCTTCCTGAAAGTGAAATTAAAAAACGTGTTGCTGAAGCATTAAAATTCGTTAACTTAGCAGGCTATGGCAATCGTGAAATTTCTGAAATGTCTGGTGGTCAACGTCAACGTGTGGCCATTGCTCGTGCGATTGTGAACGATCCTGAAGTAATTTTACTAGATGAGCCTCTTTCTGCTTTAGATTTAAAACTGCGTACAGAAATGCAGTATGAGCTACGAGAGTTACAACAACGCCTCGGGAAAACATTTGTATTTGTCACACACGATCAAGAAGAAGCACTTGCCATGAGTGATGAAATATTTGTTTTAAGTGAAGGTGAAATTCAACAATCTGGTACACCAGTAGATATTTATGATGAGCCAATTAACCGCTTCGTTGCTGATTTTATTGGTGAATCAAATATCGTTCCTGGCGTGATGATTGAAGATTTCAAAGTTGAATTTGCTAGTAAAGTTTTTGAATGTGTTGACCAAGGTATGAAGCCAAACGAAAAAATCGATATTGTCATTCGCCCTGAGGATTTAGAAATGACGACAATCGATAAAGGCAAACTTGTCGTTAAAGTTGATACTCAATTGTTCCGCGGGGTGCATTATGAATTATCTACGTACGACAAAGATGGGAATGAATGGCTCGTGCATTCATTGAAAAAAGCTGAAGTAGGGACAGAAATTGGTTTAGACTTTGATCCAGAAGCAATTCATGTAATGCGCTTAAATGAAACAGAAGAAGAATTCGATAAACGTTTAGAGGCGTACGGGGACGACGAAGATGCAAACTAAGACTTCGAAATCAGCTTTATTTCCTTATGTTTTATGGATTGCACTTTTTGTTATCATGCCGATTGCACTCGTTGTTTACTATTCCCTACTAGATATACATGGCAATTTCACGCTCGATAACTATAAAGCATTCTTTACTTCTGTCTATTTAAAAATGACATTAAGTTCATTCTGGTATGCGTTTTTAATTACGTTCTTTACGTTACTTGTTTCGTATCCAACAGCCTATTTTTTAACGAAGACGAAACATAAACAGCTTTGGCTTTTACTAATTATTATTCCTTCTTGGATTAATCTTTTGTTAAAAACATATGCCTTTATCGGGATTTTCGGCTTATACGGCCCAATAAATGCATTTATCGAAGTACTTGGTTTTGATCCAAAGCAAATGCTATTCACTGACCTTAGCTTTGTGTTCGTATCCGTTTATATTTTTATTCCATTTATGATTTTACCGATTTTCAACTCATTGGATCGTTTAAATCCGGCTCTTGTTTATGCCGCACGTGATTTAGGGGCATCGGCCTTTACTACGTTCCGTCGCGTTATATTGCCGTTAACAATGGACGGTGTTAAATCAGGTATTCAAGTTGTATTTATTCCTGCATTATCACTCTTCATGATCACTCGTTTAATTGCAGGAAACCGTGTCATTACACTTGGTACAGCTATTGAACAACAATTCCTTGTGACCCAAAACTGGGGAATGGGTTCAACAATTGCTGTGTTCTTAATTTTATTCATGGTCATCGTTATGTTAATTACAGGACAGAAAAAGGATAAAGGAGGTCGCATACGATGAAAAAACTATCTGCTACAGCAAGAGTGTATTTAGCGATTGTTTTTATCGTTTTGTATGCACCTATCTTCTATTTAATCTTCTATTCGTTCAATAGTGGCGGATCGATGAATAACTTTGAGTCCTTTACGTTAGAACATTATAAAGCGGTCTTTGAGGATTCACGTTTACTCGTCATTCTAATTAATACAGTGATCGTGGCATTACTCTCTGCATTGATTTCGACAATCATTGGGACACTAGGAGCAATTGGCATTGTCACTGTTAAAGATTCAAAAATGCGCAACACACTACTTTCTTTAAACAATGTGTTAATTGTGAGCCCGGATGTCATTATTGGAGCAAGCTTTTTAATTTTATTCACAATGGTTGGTATTAAATTAGGTTTTTCTTCTGTGTTAATAGCACATGTAGCGTTCAGTGTCCCAATTGTTGTACTAATGGTTTTACCTAAACTATTAGAAATGAATAAATCATTAATCGATGCTGCATTAGATTTAGGGGCAACGAAAAAAGATGTCATGATGCGTGTTATTTTACCGTATATTCAACCTGGTATTTTTGCAGGGTTCTTCCTTGCCTTAACATATTCTCTAGATGATTTTGCGGTAACGTTTTTCGTGACAGGTAACGGCTTTAGTACTTTATCTGTTGAAATTTATTCGATGGCACGTGCAGGTATTTCCTTAACAGTTAACGCTATTTCTGGGTTAGTATTCTTTGTAACGGTTATCGTCGTAGTTGGCTATTACTTCATTACAAGCCGCGCTAGTAAAAGAACGGGGGGAACTCAATGAAGCAATTAATTCAAGCAACAATCGCAATCCTTGTCGTTTCCGCCCTATTATTCTATACTGCTGACGCCCTAAGTGCCGGTGGTGGAAAAAGTGGTAAAGATACATTAACCATCTTTAACTGGGGAGAATATATTGACCCGGATTTGCTGAAGCAATTTGAAAAAGAAACAGGCATTCACGTCATCTATGAAACGTTTGATTCCAATGAAGCAATGATGACAAAAATTCAACAAGGTGGTACAGCTTACGATATCGCCGTACCTTCTGAATATATGATTGAAAAAATGAAGGAAGAAAACTTACTTATTCCTTTAGATAAAACGAAAATCCCTAATTTAAAAAATATTGATCCTTATTTTTTAGATTTACCATTTGATAAGAACAATAAATACTCTGTCCCATATTTCTGGGGAACAGTCGGCATTGTCTATAATCCAAAGCTCGTTGGAAATTTAGACTTCTCATCTTGGAAGGACTTATGGGATCCTTCATTAAAGCGTAAAGTCTTTTTAGTAGACGGTGCACGTGAGGTGATTGGTATGGGCTTAAACAGTCTTGGCTACTCTCTCAACTCTTTAGATAACCAGGAGCTACGTAAAGCTACTGATAAACTAATCACATTGGCGCCAAATGTTAAAGCCATTATCGGAGATGAAATTACACCGCTGATGGTTAATAATGAAGCCGCTGTGGCACTCACTTGGTCTGGTCAAGCAGCAGATATGTTGTCAGAAAATGAAGATTTGGACTTCGCTGTACCAAAAGAAGGCTCAAACTTATGGTTTGACAATATGGTTATCCCAAAAACATCAAAAAATATTGATGGCGCACATGCTTTCATTAATTTTATGTTGAAAGCTGAATCGGGTGCTAAAAACGCTGATTATGTAGGCTATTCTACTCCTAATATTGCAGCGATGAAGTTAATGGATAAAGAAGTTGTATCTGATAAGCGCTTCTATCCTTCTGAAGAACAACGTAAAACATTAGAAGTTTATAAAAACTTAGGTCCTGATTACTTAGGCAAATACAATGAGCTGTTCTTAGAATTTAAAATGAGTATTCGATAAACTATTTTACCCATTCAAAGCTGTTCTCACGTTACAAACGTTGAGAACAGCTTTTTTTCGTTTATCTGGAAGTAAGCTTCTGTGGAAAAACTAGCCGGCCGTATTTGAGAATCCGCATATCTTTCTAGTAAATCTCAGACTTATAGTCAATAGCAAACGTATAAGTCTTATGGTAGACTGTAGTATATTTGATTAAAGAAAGGGGTATTCGATGACCCAGCAGAAGTCTAATAAGGCGGCTTTGTATATTTTAATGTTTAATATGTTTATCGCAATGGGGAGTATCGGAATTATTATTCCTGTCATGCCTGAGTATTTAAAATTGTTTGGTGCCGCAGGACAAGTACTTGGCATGTTGATTGCAACGTTCGCCTTCGCACAATTCATATTTTCTCCAATTGCTGGGAATCTCTCCGATCAATACGGTCGTAAAAATCTCATTATTTTCGGTCTTATCGTAACAGGACTTGCACAAATTTGTTTCGGGCTTTCTACAGATGTGTGGATGCTCTTCCTGGCACGCTTTTTTGGTGGCCTTGGTTCCGCATTTGTGGCACCTCCTATAATGGCTTTTGTGGCAGACGTCACAACGTATGAGGAACGAGGAAAAGGTATGGGGATGATAGGGGCAGCAATGTCCTTTGGTTTTATGATCGGACCAGGTATCGGTGGATTCCTCTCAAAAGTTAGTTTGCATTTTCCATTTTATACCGCTGGGTTTGCAGCTATCTTAGCAGCTATTTTATCGTTCTTTTTATTGCCTGCTACAAAACCGAATGCAGCGAAAAAAGCGCAGAAGCAGGATAATCTTGCAAAGCAGATGGCCCGTTCAGTCCGAATGCCTTATTTTGTCATGCTAATTATCATGCTTGTATTCTCTTTCGGGATTGCTAACTTCCAAACAACATTATCATTATTTGTTACAGATAAGTTTAATTACACACCTACTGATATCGCCATTATATTAGTTATGGGTGGCGCTTTTGGTGTTGTTGTACAGATGTTTGTTATTACACCGCTGTTTAATCGCTTCGGCGAAATGAAAGTAGTGTTAGTCAATTTATTTATTGCATCCGTTTCGATTTTCTTAATATTATTCGCATCTGGATTTGCACTTATTTTGATTGTAGCGACCATCTTCTCTACAGCTACGACATTGATTCGTCCAGCTGTCAACACACTGATTTCAAAACTTGCTGAAAATGAACAAGGCTTTGCAGCTGGTCTGAACAATGCGTATATGAGTCTTGGTAATATGATTGGTCCAGCTTTAGCAGGTATATTATTCGATTGGAATATGAACAGTCCTTATATATTCGGGGCTATTATTTTAATGGCTTGCTTCTTCCTTGCCCTTATTTGGACAATGAAAAAAGCGCCACACCTTATGCATCCTGATACAAAATAGTCTGAAAAGTTATTGACTATTTTTAATAGTATGCTACATTATTAAGAGAAAAAATTAATTAAATTCTTACCACTAGGGGAGTCTTTAAAAGGCTGAGACGTATATGGTCATATACGGACCCTTTGAACCTGATCTAGTTCACACTAGCGGAGGGAAGTGTCGACACTTGCTTTTTTATTTGTAGATGCAAGGCCGCTTCCTGTTGTTTTTAGGAAGCGGCTTTTTGACGCTTTAGCGGCGATTCTCTCTGTTTTTGCGGCGGTATTAACATTTCAAAGGAGTGGAAATTATGTCAATTCGAAAATTAACAATCATGGCCATATTAGTAGCAATTGCCGTAGCTGGTTCTACCTTCGTTTCAATACCAACGGGAATTGCTCGTGCCTACCCTGTCCAGCATGCCATTAATGTTATCGGTGCTATCATTCTTGGACCAGTGCCTACTGTTATGGTCGCCTTTGTCACAGCTATTATTCGTATTTTAACAGGCACAGGCTCATTACTAGCTATTCCTGGCAGTGTTATTGGCGCTCTATGTGCAGCTCTTGCCTATAAATACAGCGGCAAGCAATGGCTTGCCGGTGTCGGTGAAATGTTTGGGACAGGTATCATTGCCTCACTTATCGCAGTACCTTACGCACATTTATTAATGGGGACATACGTTGCTGCTTTATTTTTCATGCCAGCCTTTTTAACCTCAAGTACTATTGGTGCTGTCTTAGGTATAGTCGTTGCTAGCAATTTGCGGAAGAATACTATAAATCGTAAATCCTTTTTAGATAAAAATATTGTGAGATGAGTAATTTAACGGAATAAATTTGTGATTTATCGGAACAATTTCAGATTTTATCGGAATGTTTCATCTATTTATCGGAACAATTTAGGAAAAAACGATGGCTCATTACTATAAAGCAATGAACCATCGTTTTAACTTACTAAGATCGTTTTTTCATACCCTTTAATAGCTGGGCAACATTTGTGTCATCTTCCTGTATCTGTGTTCCCTCTACAGGCTGTTCTTTTTTCTTCGGCCTAGTTAAGAAGCGCCAACCAAAGCGTCGGATGGTAATATCAATAAAGAATAGCAACATCCCTGCTAATAAAAGCCATGTCGCAATATTTTGACGTTCTGCACCTTTTTTAGTAAATTCACGGAATACCTCGCTCGGTTCCTTCAAAACAGAGCCGCCTGTTTGCTTTGTTAGTGCTTCGATTAACTTATCATTCACTGGGCGTAATTCATACTCTGCACTATAAGGTACACTTAAGCCTGCCTGGTAAATGGTCTGATCTTCATCGGCAATGCGGAAGAAGATAAGTCCTGGTTCTGCTTGTACGACTGCTCGAACTTGTGATGCTGAAATTGTTTCAAGTTGTGTATCAAGTTCTTCACCCGCTTCATTGACAGCAACAATATCTAAGAACGCCGCTTCATTTGTTGGATCAGTGATGACAAATGAGCCGTCTGATTCTAGACGTACATCATAGGCAACATCATTATAACTTGGTAGCATTTTTGAAATAAGCGTTTGCCAAAAAGCGCCCCAATTTTGCCATCTTGCCCAGTCCCCTGTCCATTTTCCTGTCGAATCAGAAGTAAAGGCAAATGTTTTGCCAAGGCCATATTGCCATTCTGCTAGTACTGGATCCTCTTTCTCACTTTCTGCAATAACAGTAGCTCCCTGCTTTGCTGTTGTACCAATATAAGCATTCATTTTAGGTACACCATTTGCAAATAACGTATTCCAGCCAGCCGCATTAAATATAGTTGGATAGAATGGGTTATCCTCAATATATGTGCGTGAAATCATGGCAGTTTCACGAGATAAAATCGAGGGGATCGTCTGCTCATCAATAACATCGTAGAAACGTCCACTGCCCATCTCACTGAGTGCTTCAAGTAAGTTGGCATCAGCATCCTGACCAATTGCAACCGTTGATAGGGTTACGCCATTCTCTTTTCCTTGTGCAATTAAGTTCTCATAGTTACCTGGCTGAGACTGACCATCCGTTAATAGAATAATATGCTTACGCTGTAGCTTTAAATCAGCTAGATTTTCATAAGCTTTAGCTAGTGATCCATATATTTCGGTACCGCCCCCTGGCGTTACAGATAAAATCGTATCCACCGCTTCTTCCTTATTGCCAAGTGGTCCTGTCTCAATAATTTCCCAAGGTCGATCATCGAAGGCTATAAACCCGAGCGTATCCTCATCTCGTAGCATTTCAACTGAACGAGCGGCCGCTTCTTTTGCAAGCTCTAGCTTTGCTCCAGACATACTTCCCGAGCGGTCAAGTACGATAACTAGCCCCAATGATGGCAATTGCTCCTTACCTTTAATCTCCATTTCAACAGGTAGTAAAGTTTCAATTGGTGTTTTAAAATAGCCACCTAAACCAAAGCTATTTTCGCCACCGACCATTGTAAAACCGACACCGAAATTTTTCACTGCTTGCTCAATGACATTCATTTTTGCCTCGCCTACTAAATGCCCTGGCACATTATCAAAAATGATGGCATTGTATTGTAAATAACTAGAAAGTTCATTTGGTAGACTTTTAGCATTTACAACATCATAGGCAATTGATTGTTTGCCTAGCGCCGCTGCAAATGGTGATGCTGTATCATAGCCATTAACAATTAGTAAATGTGGCTCACTTTGCACCATCGTGACGCTTGTTAATTTATTATTTTCAAAAATTGCATCCTGCTCAACCTGCACGAGTGCCTCATATTTTACAAGCCCTTCAGCTGTTGCTGAATGTTTAAACGTAAATACATTCGAACCTTCTGTAAGTTCCACTGCTTCACGGTGAATAAGCTTATCGTTTTCGTATAGTAATAGCTCACCTTGTTCTGCTACAGTTGCATTGATTTCAGCGACTAACTGCTGCTGCTCACCAACATAAGCAACTTGTGGTGTAACAAAGCTTTTCATGGATACATCCTTCGCAACAGGTTGGTTAAACGGCATTACATCGACGCTAATATTTGACCCTTTAAACTTCGATGCAAATTCTAAGGCATCCCCTTTTGTTTCATTGCCATCCGTTAAGAGCACAAGTCGTGTCGCTTTTTTCGGATCTACAATACCTGAAGCGAGCTGTAGACTCTGTTCAATATTTGTTTGATCTGTTGCTTTTATAGCTGTAAACTTCGGCACTTCCTTTAAAAACTTCGATAAAATGGCTTCCGTTTGTAAAGTCGATGAAAAAGAATAAATCCCTGCAAGCTGTTCATCTTTTTTCGACTGTAAACTTTCCGCTATAAAATTGGACATCTCATCATCTGTACCATTCATTGAAGCAGAACGGTCCACTAAAAATAATACTTGTTCTTCCTTTACGGGCAATAAAATATAGGGCCCTGCAAGTGCAAAAACCAAACAGCATATAGCCACAATACGAATACCTAGTACGACGATATGGCTTTTTTTTAGTCGCTGACGTTCACGCCAATAGGTCCATCCAAAATACATAAGCAATGGAAGTAAAAGCAACAATGCTAATGGCATATCAATTCGTAAATCCACGACGTCGTTGCACCTCCCACTCTAAAACAAATAATACTAAGATGATAAGGATAAGCCAAGGTACGAACGATGTTTTCGATATTTCTTCCTTACCATTGTCTGGAAGCTCTCCAAGTGTATAGCTTGTCCCTTTTTCAATCACACGCTCTTGTGCTTGAAGCTGTACGATGAAGCGCTTTTCTTCATCATTTGAGCGAGCTGTATAAATTCCTGGCTTCATTGGTGCTGTTAATAGACCATTCGTAATAGACGATAAAAACTCATCTTCCTGCGAATATACACTCCACTCACCTTGCGTTAAAGCAACTGCACGTTGCTCATTTGGTGTAAAAATACCAAGTGAACCAATCGATGCTGAAAGCTCCTGTTCAGCACTCCATAAAAATAATGGGAATGAAGGATGCAACGGCCAATCTGTATCTGCAATATCAGCTAATACAACAATATCTCCTTCAGGTGAACGCTGAATAAATGGCTGGTCTCCAACTGATGCAATCGTTTTATAGTTGTCGAATCCAGGATATACAGTACTGACGTAAATATCTTTTAGCTCACTAAATGCAAACAATGCATCACTTGTTGTACTGATTTCCCCAGTAGCTTCAACCTTCTCAACATCATCCCGTCCAAATAATACAATTGGCTTGTCCATCTTTTCGAGTAGCGCCGTCTGATTTGTCACCACAGTGGCATCCAAATTGTCAGCCACTTGTGAAGATGGAACAATCTTCACGCTACTATTAATCGTTTGCAAACCTTTTTGAATGAGTTGATGCATACTTTGATCGACAACTACTTTTGAAGTAGCTGTTTGTAGCAATACATGCTGTGAATTATCAACAGCATAATCGTCCTTAGCATCTATCTTAGCAGTCATAGTATCTTCTAATGGAAGGTCTTTGAATGTTTTTGTTATAGCTTCATTTGGAGGTAATACAACACTCTCCGCAACTATTTTCTTACCTTTAACATTGTCTATCGAAAGTGTTACATTTTGCTCTTGGTCCGTATCATTTTGTAACTGTACAAGCGCCATAGCAGATTGTCCATCTGTAGTAGCAGCAAAACGTGTCATTGCGATATTTGTTAAATCTTTTGCGGATCCTTTTACGATCCACTTCACCGTATCTTTTTCCATCGGTAATTGCTTTTTATCGAGCGAATCTGTAAAGACATAAATAGATGTTGGTGTATTACCGACAAAAGCCTGTGCCACATCTAAAGCTTTATTCATTTGTGCTGTTTCATATGTTACTTGTAACTCTTGAATAGCTTTTTCAATATCTTTAATCTTTGTTTCCTGCTGTAATATAGCTTTTGGCGTATTGCCTGTTGTAATGAGTGTCACAGGTCTTCCGTCAAGTTCATTAACCAATGACAGCATTTCTTTTTTATGTGTATCAAATGTTGACTGCTCTTTCCCTGCTAACATCGTTGCAGACGTGTCTACTATGAAAATCGTCTGCGCACCAACAATTGTTGACTTTTTAACATATGGATTCATTAATGCTAGTACGAGTAAAAGAAGAGCAAGTAGTTGCAAATAAAGCAGTGCGTTTTTTTGTAAGTGTTTTAAGTATGGTGACACACGGGTTTCTTGCATAATTTCCGACCAGAAAAGTGTGGAGGATACGGTTTGATCGGTATATTTTTTTCGAAAGAAATAATATAGAAGGACAATGACCGGGATGATGGCCGTCCAGCTAAAAAGTATTTGACTAAAGCCCAATACGGCTCACCTCACCTAATCCAATGTGCTTTTAATAATTGTTGGAAGATGGCATGCTGCAATCCATCCTCTACTTTAAGCTGTAATTGTCGAACACCGAAGCGCCGACAAATTGCTTCAAATTCCTCTTCATGTAAAAAACGTCTTGCCCTATATGTGTCCAGAACTTTAGAAGACATCGTAACATTTACATCTCTACCCGTTTCACGATCAAGTAAGCGTACGTCGCCCGTATACTCAGGTGCTATTTCTTCTTGCGTAATTATTTGCAAAATACGGACATCCCCCGCAAAGCGTGGTAGCCTTTTTAAAAGTTGCTCCCATTCATCGATTGGCTCAAGTCCGTCTGTCACAATAAATAGTACGGTACTATCTTTAGGCAATGCTTTGAAAGCTCCCTGTGCGAAGCTATTTGTATAAGTTGCTTGCTCAATCTCTGTGACCACCTGTAAAAAGGCGCGACGATACATGGCACCTTTACGACGAAACGGTGGCCTCACTTCATCCTGCAGGAAAGAAAAAGATAAGCGATCATCGCGACCGAGCACCATTAGACCAAGTGAGGCAACAATTTGCCGGGCAAAAGTCCATTTTGCTTGATCCCCCATAGATTTAGTTGTATCTAGCAAAATGTGTACGCGCATTTCTTGTTCATCTAAAAAACGTTTAATGAAGTATTTATCAGTTCTCGCAAAGACGTTCCAATCCACCTGACGTACATCATCACCTAAATGATATTCACGAAAATCTGAAAAATCGAGCGATGCCCCGAAGCGCTGCGAACGGTGCGAGCCCTTGTGCTGCCCACGTAATTTGGAGGCCGTTGCCACTTGGAAGCGACTGATTTTCGCTAACCAATCTTCGGGCAATAATAATTTTTGTGTCACCTGCTAACACCTTGCTGTACTTTTTCTAAAATGACATCAATCACATCGTCTGCTGTTTTACCTGAAGCCTCCCCTTCATAATTCAACAGCATTCGATGGCGTAACACTGGCTTAGCTACAGATTTAATATCCGCCACAGACACGTGGAAACGTCCATTCATAAGCGCTCTTGCCTTTGCTAATTTGATCAAACTTTGTAAACCTCGAGGGCCGCTACCATACATGGCATATTGCTTGACCTCATCAATGGCATCCACTCTCTCAGGATGAGTAGCCACAACAAGGTCCGTCGCAAATTCGAGCATTTCATCAGCAACGAGTACTTCCTTAACCATTTGCTGCGCTTCAATCAGTGCTTCTGTATCCATGATCTTTTGTAAACCAATTTCCTTAGCGCCTGTTGTACGCTTCATAATTTCCATTAGCTCACTTTTCTCAGGATACGACACAAGAATTTTACATAGGAAACGGTCCATTTGTGCTTCTGGTAACGGGTATGTTCCCTCCATCTCAATCGGGTTTTGTGTTGCTAATACGAAGAATGGTCTTGCCATCTTCTTTGTATCTCCTAAAATTGTTACAGTTTTTTCACCCATTGCTTCAAGCAGTGCACTTTGTGTTTTTGGTGTTGCTCGGTTAATCTCATCCGCTAATACCATTTGGCTAAAAATCGGACCAGGCTGGAACGTAAACTGCTGCTTGCCATCAACTGTGCGCTCAATCATGCTTGTCCCTGTAATATCCGCTGGCATTAAATCTGGTGTAAATTGAATTCGTGAAAATGATAAATCTAGTACTTCAGAAATTGTACGAATTAACATCGTTTTCCCTAAACCCGGTAGGCCCTCTAATAATGCATGTCCGTCAGCAAGGACTGCGTATAATGTATAATCAATGGCTTCCTCTTGGCCAACGATAAAGCGATGAATTTCTTCCTTCACTTGTTGTAATTTCGTACTCATTTCAACATATTGTTGCTCTGTAAATGCCATACCTTTTCCTCCTACTTAGACTCAATTGACGTGAAATAAGATTGCACGACATTTTGTAAATCTTTCGGTAATTGTAAACGCTCTGAGCTTTCTAAATAGCTATCTTTATAGGAACCTATAACTTCCTCATACGGTCGGATAGAACCTTTAGTAATCGGGCCATTTCCTTGTTGTTCTGAAACATGTGATCCCTCTCCTAATGCTCCACCATCAACTGAAGTCTGACTAGAGCCACCAATTCTTGGTGTCGTTAATAAATCGCGGCCGCCCTGTCCTGTGCCAGCACCTTGACCTGAACGATTGCCCCGACCTTGTCCTTGTCCATTACCTTGTCCCTGTCCATTACCTTGTCCCTGACCTTGTTGATTGCTTTGATTCGATCCTTGCTTCTGACCTTTACCACTAGCCTGTTGGGATCCATTTTGAGAATTAGTTTGGCCTTGTTGTCCTGTTTGATTGTTCGGCTGTGAATTCCCTGATGAATTTTGATTTGGATTATTATTGTTTTGCTGATTGTTGTTGGCACTATTGGCACTCGCAATAGCATTTTGTAGCGTATTGCTTGCAGGTTTCCCAAGCTTGCTCATAGCTGTCTGAGTAGCATTTGCATTTTGCGTTAGCTCCTGCTGCATTTGGGCGAGCTCCTTCAATTGCTCCACTTCTTCCTTCGATAAACCTTTGTCGTCAGAAGCGCCCTCCTTACTAGCTGTTTGTTTATCCTTTAATTGTTGCTCCTTTAAAGCAAGCTCCTTTTGCTTTTTCACGACTTCCCGTAATGCCTCTTCCGCTGTTTCTGTCTTTTTTAACGTATTTTGCAATTCTTTTAATTGCTCTTTCACTTCTTTTGTTTCTGCTTTTTTTTCTAATTTAGCAACTTCCTTCTTTACGTCTTCAATGACAGCTTTTTCTTTCTCCACCTCAATGGCTTCAATTTGTGAAGCTGCTGGGAACATATAAAGAATGGCCAGTACGACAGCTGTTCCAAATAAACCAATCAATGCTTTTGGACGAATCAAATTTTTCTTTCGAGCCTTAAAATCAGCAAACGCCTTTTCAACGTTCTCGATTGCTTTCGTTAGTAGAGATTGAACGAGTGGGTCCTTATCGTCCTCGAACGATAAGGCTGTCACAAGCTCATTGTGAGTAAAATAATCATCCAGTGTATGCAATGCTTCCTTTTCTTTTATACGCTTCCACCACATAAACAGCACTGTTGCTAGTATGACAGCGATAAAGATAGCAAGAGCTGTTTGGCGATAATACGGCCAAACAAAGAGCCGTGAAACAAGGAATAGGGCAGCACTCGAAAGCAATGCCAAAAACAAGCCGTACTGTGCAATTGGAATGCTTCTTTCTACTGTTAAACTCGTCTTTGCACGTTGAATATATTTTCGTAATTGCTTACGACGCTCCATAAGGTTTCCTCCTTATCGATTACTTTTCATATTGGCACGTAATTTTCTAATCGCAATTGTTAAACAAACAACAATGATCAAAGAATAAGCTATTAAATAACTAATCCATACAGGTAATTTCACGCCCGAAACTTGCACTAAAGCATCGCCCATGGATGATGAAGTAAGTGTAAGCATTAATGCACCTGGGTTAATAGCAGCCCAGAAGTAAGTCATATAAGAAGTACCAGTACCTGCGACATTCCCCATTTGATGGAAGGCCATCGATAAGAAGAAGAAAAACGCTGTAATACCACCTAAAAAAATGATCGAACCGTACGTAGAAATCATCGCAACAATTGTCCGCTTTGTAATGGTTGAAAACATAACACCAATACTACCAATGGCTACAACTGTTAATAAATAAAATAAAAATATCGAGATTAATTGAGACGGTGATACGCCTCCAAATAAAAATACTAAACTATACAATGGTAACCCTGCGATAAGCATTAATACTAAAAATGCTACCGAGGATAATAATTTTCCAATGATGATTTGGGTAGAGCTTTGTGTCGTTGTTAGTAAAATATTTAATGTTTGCTTTTCCCTTTCGCTACTAATTGCACCGGCAGTTAAACTCGGTGTAATGAAAAGAACAAGAGCCATTTGTAATATTGTTAAGACTGCGAACATCATAAAGCTTGTGTCTGGTCTAAAGAAACCCTTGCCTGTGAACCCAGTTGTTATAAGCAAAAATCCTACGATAAAAATACAAATAACCGCTAAATAAAACATTAAACCTGAAAAGCTTTTAAAAGAACGGAAGCGTAACTTCAATTCTTTTACGAATACCGGATTATAAAATCGTTCCATCATTGATTGTCCGCTCCCTTCGTAATAGCCATAAAGACATCCTCTAAATCTTTTTCTTCTTCGCTTAATGCATAAATAGGTAAATTCGCAAGTATTGCCTTTTTCAATAGTGCTACCTGATCGTCATCTGTTCCTCGGTAATTAAAGGCTATCTCTAAGCGATTATCCATTACATCTATAGAAGAGATCAGTGGATCCTCCTCCAAAAACGCACGTACCTCGTTTAAACGATCCGTTACTTTTACTACGATACGCTTCTCCCCCTGTAACTGTGCTTGAATGGAAGCTACATTGCCATGAGCGATAAGCTTACCATTATCAATCACACCGATTTCATCACACATTTCTGCAAGCTCAGGCAAAATATGTGAGGAGATTAAAATCGTTTTTCCCATAGCTTTTAAATTCCGTAAAATATCTCGCATTTCTACTCGAGCACGTGGATCCAAGCCTGAAGCAGGTTCATCTAAAATTAATACTTTAGGATCATGGATAAGGGCACGTGCTAAACATAGACGCTGCTTCATCCCACGTGACAGTAAATCAACATATTCATGACGTTTATTCGTTAAATTCACGAGCTCTAGTAGCTGTGGAATAAGTACTTTTCGTTCAGCTGCCCCAATGCCGTAGCTGGCACCGTAAAAGTCTAAGTATTCGTCTACTTTTAGTTGATCATAGACGCCAAAGAAATCTGGCATATAACCAATTTGTTTTCGAACTTCCTTCGGTTCCTTAATAACGCTTTTACCATTAATAATGGCGTCACCTGAAGTTGGAGATAGCAAGGTTGCTAAAATCGAGAATGTAGTCGATTTACCTGCCCCATTGGCACCTACAAAACCAAAGACAACCCCTTCCTCCAAAGATAGATTCAAATGATCTAGTGCTGTAAAGGAGCCGTATCTTTTTGTTAAATCACGAATTTCAATCATTATTTCGCCACTCCCTTCAGCTCTACATCTGGTAATTTTGTTTCCTCACCTGTTTGATCTGGTCCGAATCTAATCTCAATCAGCAATTCATCATTATCATTGACGTATTTTTTTATGTTACCTGTAAACACCTGTTTCGCATCTACTAATGGCTCATAATTTTCCGTTTCGTTATTCCAAATCGATAGCTGCATGCGATCAATATCCTTATTTGAAACTGTCAATTCGTTTAACGTTTGAACTGAATTCATAAACTTATCTGGCATCGCGATGGATACTTCATAGGAACCATCAGATAAGCGCCAAGTATTTAACTGTTCATCAACTTTTTCAGCATACGAATTAGGAGATAGTTGGTTTACTGAATACGTAAAGTTGTTACGTTTCATCGTAAATGGACCTGATAACTCTACTTTTCCTTCAAACGGCTGAACAAAATAGGAAATCGGAGACATATTGGCACTTGTTTCTAGCTCAACCCCAGCAATTGCTTGGTCTGCCCATGCTGTAATGACAGGTTTTTTATCATCTTCTACAAGCGGTAATGCCATAGATTTCATACCCTCGATACGTGAAGGATTCACGTCTTCCTTCTTCGCTGGATAATTATTGAAATTATAACTAGTAAAATTAGATGGTTTTTGAAGAACCGTTGCTTTTAGCTCTGTGTCGACTTTAAGTGTACCGTTCGCTTCAATGTCGCCAAGTTTAATTTCTTTAATGCCAGAGATTAACGTAACATCCTTTAGGTCAAACGGGAAATTGTTCTTAATTGTCCCAGTTAGCTTTTCATTATTTAATGTAATATCGATATCCATCTTCCCAAGATTATGCGCCGTTGACTTCCCTGCAAACGATTGCACAGACCAATAGCTTAAATCACGTAGTGTTAACGTCGAACCATTGGCATTTTCCTTAATATAGGATAATTCATGTAAATCCTCCCTTACCACTGCGAAATTATTAGAATTTCGTAGCGCGACTGCACTTGTATTCTTATCTGCATTAACAACAAAATCACCACTACGATTTGTTAAAATGGACTCTACATAATAACCACTTACACTACTATCTTCATTTATTTTATAAAATGCAGATTGTTGAATTTGCGGTTGCCCAATTCGATCTTTTGCACCAAAAATAAATAGAGCAATAGATAACACAATTGATATCGCAGGAATGATCCACCATGCATGCTCACGTTTGTCTATTTTCTTTAAAATGAAATATAAAATAGGTCCAATTATTAAAATATATAAAATAATAACTACTAGCATATAGCTAACAGATACTTCAAACGAAGGGAATAATTCATTTATGTTACGCAGATCAAATGAAATTTGATCCATTGGTGACTGTCCATTTGCTATCACCGCTTGTTGTGATATCTTTTGAATACTTATCAATTTTGCCACTAATGCTGGGTAGCCATCCATAGATGCAAGTGGTTGATCTCCTAAAGAAAAGGCTGTTTGAATAATTTCCCCACTGCCAACTTTTTTCTTAGACGCTAAAATCTTATTGTTATCTGTTAATACAGGAATACTTCCTTTATTTTCAGTTGCCCCATATATTGAAATAGGCTGTGTAAAAGTTCCTCCACCTGATAATTTTGATAGGCTATCTGCAGAAACAGATGTCATTTGCTCGGATAATGCCAGTGGTAAATAATCTTTGAAAATACCTGCTGTTGCATTTAGCTGATCAGCAGCTCCTACTATTAATGTTCCACCATTCTGTACCCAATTTAGTAAAGACTCTTGTTGCTTTTGTGATAAATCAGCAATAGCAATTTCATCGATGACGACAACATTCGCCATCGCAAATCCTTGTGGATCCTCTGGCAGTGTATAGTCCTTGATTTGCTTTAAATTGAAAACTTCAACATTATTTTGAGGAGCTAATTTGGATAACTTCAAAAATGCTGATAAACGATCGCTTTTATCCGTTAATGTATAAATAAAAACTGATGAAGGATCTAAAAGGTTACCTTGCATCTGTTTTGTTCCTTTATAAGCAACCTTTTTTCCTTTTTCAATGCTTCCTTCATAAAATGCAAACACATCTGCATTCCAGGAATCGATACCTTCTAGATAAATATCAAATGTTTTTTCTTCTCCCGCAGCTATATCTATTGGAAGCACTTTAGCAGACGCAGCTTGATAGGAATTGGCAGTATTGATGACCATGTCTCCAGAAAAATCTGTACCATTATTTTTTACTGTTATTTGAAGTGGCACAACTGATTGGTATTTTGCTTTACCTGCAATCCCTGCCTTAGCCTGCACGTCCAATGTAGCCGCTGCACTCGCCTGCTCCACAGGTAGAATAAAGCTAATAAGCATGAATAACAGTATAAATGCCGTAATATTCGTTTTTTTCAAAAACTCAACCCCTTTTATGTAAATTGTTGGCTACATAATTATACGATTTAAATTGAATTTTGTTCCATTTCTTACGACATCTTCATGAATATTCATAAACTCTTAAGATTTACCTAATTGCCAATGTGTCCGTTGATTTCCGTTCCGACTGGGCGCTTTGTTGCTGACGCTTCGCTTTCGGGGCGTCTGTATGTGCCATCCTTTAGTTGCTTTTTGAGTGGCTCAAAATATTTCCGCAGGTGAGATTTTAGTTCGTGAACTGTTATTCCGTTCACACCCGGAGCTCCTCCAATTTCTTTTACCTTTTTAAAAGCTCTCCATAAATTGCCGTTGGTAACGATTCTATCGATTAAATTGAATTTCTTGTGTGCGTGGCAATTTTGATTTTCTGATTTTAAACGAAGTCGTAAAGGGCAATCTCGTATCTAAATTACTGATGATCAAACCTGTGAAGATCCAGAGTGCTTTAGTACGTGTTGGATTCGTAATCGCAGCGTAAAAGAAGCAGATTTTTATGTGTTGAAGCATACGCGAGCCCCTGCGTTATTGCTGGAGGTTGGGTTTTATTGATAATAGTGCGGATAATAAGCTGTATGACGTGAAGTTTGAGGCGATTGTTGATGGGATTGTAAATGTGGTTCTTGAGGTTGCTGGTGTGATTAAAAAAAGTCAATAAGACTTGTGGGCAAGTGATTGTATAAGATTACAAAAGCAGCTCTTGAATAGGGCTTCTTTTACAGAAGTTACATTCTTGAACATTGCATCGATAGGGTTTAATCTATTGAGACGTAGTCAATTTTGCGACAAATAAGGGGTGCCCGTGTCTCAAATAAGCTGTTTCAAAAGTCTTATCGTTGTAAATCCGCATTTTCGGGACTGAACCCCCTAAACGTTCGTTTTTGATAATTTCTTAGCGTATAATATCTGCGCTTTGTCGGTTGAACCCCTATATGAGTATTAGAATAAAAATCAAAAAACTGTATCCAAGCTGTTAGGTTGGATACAGTTTTATCTACTGGTAATCAAAACCGATTATGTACAGTGAGATTAATCCCCTGCACTTAGATAATATTGATACTTATTAGTATCAATATTATGACTTAGTTTTTTTCGGAAAAACTCCTCATTACTTGATGTAATTGGAAATACCCCGATAACTGGATGAGTATTCGAAAGCTTCATTATTTTTCTATATTCCTCTATTGGAATATCAGTTAGAATTTCCTCGCCTGCTACAATATCTTCATTAATTGGAGTCCAAATAATCGTTCTCACGACGTTTTCCTCATTTATATAAAATGGAGAAACCATTTCTTCAACAAATAAATTATTTTTCTTAGCAAATTTCAATGGTTCCTCTTGATAATTATTTGTTCCAATAAACATGTAATACTCATCTCCAAAATGCACAAAAAAATTTGAAGATATGAAATGACAATATATGAAACCTCGTAATACCATTTTAGAAATTAGACGAATTTGATCAATAGTTACTTCTTGATCATCCTTTAAGTGGAGATTGTCTAATTTTTTATCATACAATTTGTTATACAAGGCAGAATCCATATCTACATCAATATAAGTAGTGTTAATAATTCTTAATGATTTTATATGATTGACATCTAAAAACTTAATAATAGTATCAATATATGCCGTTTCGACTTTTAAATATTCTTCTAATGTAAATGTTTCACCATATATTTTTTTCCCTATGTGTGAAGGACTTGTCCATTCCAACTCTTTCGTGTAATGACCTTCATTATTTCTAAAGTTGGGATTATATTTCGTTATCCTCCATTGATATTTTATATGATTACCCACTTATATCACCTCTTTAGTCATATTATTTTATGAATCAACATATAAAGAATATAAAAAATTTTATAGAAAACAATGAGGGATACCACTAAAAAGAATACTAAATACTCGAAAATAAAAGTGTCTAACCACTAATTATTTTCATCTTAATTTAATCACCTATTCTCTTTAAGACAGCATCATATGTTCCAGATCTACTTTTATCCGAATTTAAGTTCTCCCATTTTTTATTCGCACCTTTCCAGACTCCTCCAATATGACTTGTTCTATCTCTAGAAATAAAATCTGGTCCGTCAACGGCATCTTTTGCTGACCTTTTAAATACAGCTGCACCAGCCTTTGTACGATAAGCAGTTTTTGCATAACCTAGTTCTGTAGCTAATTCTTTCGCAGCTGCATCTGTTGCTAACTTAGTTTTTGATGCATTGCTCACTTGCGCTTGTGTTACTCGTGCTAATCCATGTTTTGAAACTGCACGAGTAAAGCCATATCTAGCTACTGTTGCTAAAACAACTACTAAAGGAGCAACCGACGCTTGAACTTCTGCCGTATTAATATAAGTCTCTTCACCAGTTTCTTTATCAATAAAAATTGCTCTAAAATCTTCACCATCAATTGTTAATAGATTAACCTCGTATTTATTTTGTATAACTTCACCAGAGTTATCATCGTATAAATTATCAAGACTAATTTCATTCGTTTCAAAATCTATACTCAAATCACTTTGCACGTATACATCTTCTGTATTTAATGTAGTAGTTATTATTGTTACATTTTCTTCAACTGTTTCAGTTATTTTAATAGATTGTTCATCAGTTTCATAACTCGTTAAATTTTCATTCCCATTCGCTTGTACTAACAATAAATTTTGGGAGACACATGAAATTATTAAAGCAACAACAATACTATAGATAATCTTCTTCAAAATAATCCCTCCTAATTATTTAATTAATAATAAACCTAATCCAAAATCATCCTTTTTTCCAAGTGATTTAAAAGTCAATCCCAAGTCTACACTAGAGTCTTCTTTAGACATTAATATGGATATAACACCTGTTGCATAAGCAGTAGCTAATGACGTACCACTTTGAATGATAGTTTCTCCTTTTTGATTATATACAGGAATCTCTACACCTGGGGCGACATAATCAATCTTCCCTTTAGCTGCTAATTTATATTTTTTTAAATCTTTATCAATTGCAGATATAGAATAAACACCTTTATACGTTGCAGGATAATGTGTATACAAGCCAAGTGTATTGCCAGCTGATGCAACAACCAGAATATCATTTGATAGTGCTAAACTAATTGCTTCCTTTAACTTTGGATCGTCTTTTTCAAATCCAAAACTTAAATTTATGATATCTACTTTTCTGTCTATACTCCAGTGTATTCCGTCTATTACGTCCTCAATTTCCCCCCCCCCTTTACTATTCAATACTTGTACGTCATATAACTCAGCATTAGGGTTAACTCCAATAACGTTATGTGGGTTTTCTTCAGCTGCAATAATAGAAGCTATCATAGTGCCATGTCCCAATTCGTCTAAAGTCTCTGAATCCTTATTTATTGCATTATAAGTTTCTTTAACTTTCCCCTTCAAAATTGCTAGATTACTATTTATACCACTATCCAAAATTGCAATTTTAACAGTAGAATCTCCTGAATTCTTATACTTTCCTTTGTCATAAACTGTACAAATACCCCAGTTTTGTTCACATTCATTAGAAGAAAATGATACAGAATCTAATTTATCTTCATTTCCACTGCATCCCATGGGAAATATTGTCAATAAGATAATATAAAAGCATCTAATTCCCATAAAACCTCCTAACCACTTGACTAGCCCAAATTTCAGCAATTTTTCCAAATGTATCTAATTACCTTTAACATAATTTTTTAATTGAAGTTCTACCAACAAAGTTAAAATTTGGTAGTAACACTTATATTAACCACAATAACATAAATTTGTAAATTCACAAGTAAATAACTTGAGTAATATAGGATTCCAATATTATCCATTCATGAGTGAACCTTATACATTTCCATACACTTTGACTTTACATAACATCAGAATCAGGCAGTCACAACCAGGTCCAAACCCTTGTCGTGACTACCTTTTCGGTTGAATCACTATGTATTGTATATGCAAAATTTTATACATCGTTGATCTCACAGCGTTTTTCGGTTAAATTACCAGCTACAACATGTATAAAATTCTAGTTTGTATTTACTTACTATAAATTCATTAACATAATAACGATCCTTACGATTAATCATCGTACTCATCCATTAGCTTTGCAGCATAGATGGAAGAGAGTGGGATTCGTTTTATTGTTGTTTTTGTTTCAAATAGCAGTTCACGTTTTGCCGTATCTATTGCTGTAATAATTTCTGTTTCATTATGCCAAGACGTATTTTGCCATAATGTGAGATGTAGAGCATTTTTTGTACGTGCAGCATGTTGAATCGTTTGTTGCAGCTCCTCTAGCTCCCACCCGGTCTTTTCTTTAGGCAAGAAACAACCTTCTTCCTTCTTCCAATCACGAAGCATTTTTCATCGTAGTCCAATTTATAGTACCTCGATCTTTAATCATAGTTGTCATTCCCTTTAACCAATATGTCCACCGACAAGTAAATTACGTTGAATGGCGGATTCACTTTCTGTAAAAGAGACCTCTCGAAGTAAAGAAGTTGCCCTAAAACGCTCCCGAATGGAATCCATCGTATGTCCGAGTATTTGTCGTTGTTATTTCCGAGTATCAAAGAGGTCAAGCTGAATACTACACACAAGTTCTTAATTTGAGATATGTACAGAAAGCTGTCGGGCTGGTTCACCCACAAAATGAATATCAAGTAATTCCATACACACAGCATAAATTTTCATTGTTTCTTTGTGGGTTCTACAATTGTTTTTGATTGATGAAAGCTTTTTGTCATCGCAGCGTGACTATAAGACAAACCAAGTGATATCGTACTTCCTACATAACCACCTAAACGGGCTCTTTTCGCAATATCCTCACACATTTCTAATAACACCACTAAAATCTCCGTACGCGTATGATAATCACGCATCTTCACTAACAGTTTCTACCGCCAAACCTGTAGTGGTCGTTGCACATACCGGGTGCACAAAAAAGCAGCCCCAAGTGAATCGCTTGAGACTGCCTTGATATATTATTTTTTTTTCGTATAATCAAACAAACATCGCGCATGGTCTTGCACTACTTCTACAAAAGCCTCTACTTGTCGTAATTCAAATGAAGATTCATAGCCAATTAACCAAGTATCACGCGTTATACCAAATTCTTTTTCATTATTCGTTAACGCTATTTTATTAATACCATCATGATCATTTAAAGTAATGGAAGGTAAAATAGCATAACCAATGCCGTTCAATGCCATTTGCTTACAAATTTCAATCTGATCAACTAAAATTTGTTTTCGTGGATTTGAAGCGAAATGCTGTTGCCACCATTGTTGAATTTCCTGATAGTAATTGGAATCACTTTTATATTGAATAAAAGGTCGGTCTGTCGTCAAGACGTCTTCTATAGTTTTTAGCTCTTGATCTACTAAATAAAGGGTGTCACGAAATAGGTGAATTTTTTCCCCTTTCCAATCAACCTGCCCACGTACAATCCCTATATGAGCCTCACCTTCATAAAGCGCTTTTACTATTTCAGAACTCCAGCCAGTCATAAGAGAGATTTTTGCATCAGGATATTTCGATACAAAATCCTTTAATATTATCGGAAGCCAGTTTTGGCCGACAATCGATGCACAGGCGATTTTCAATGTCCCGTTTACTTTCGTCGTTAATGATTGGATTGTTTCAAATATCTCTTCTTTTTTGCTGAGCATTTCAGTTGCATAGGCAATAATAAGCTCTCCAGCAGGTGTCGCCGTAAGTCCTTTTTGCGAACGAATAAATAACTGCGCACCCCAGTCCTTTTCAATAGTCTGCAACCGTTGTGAAAGTGCTGGTTGAGATAAAAATAAACGTTCTGCTGCTTTACGCATATTACGTTCCTCTGCTAGTACTTTTAAAATTTCAGCCTCCGTTGCCATCAATCAGTAAACCTCCGATACAAGCAAAGAGGGCCTCATGATTTTCATCTGAGTCCCCTCTTAAACTACTACTCTTTTTGATAAATATATTTTTTCAATTGCTTTAATATAACACGTCTCGTTAAAATTCCCGCAAATGTTCCTTCTTCGTCTATAACACATAAAAAGGCGTGATTAATAACTAAGTCGAGCGCTCGCTGAAAAGTATCCGTCAACTTTAATACAGCGATATCTTTCTCCATTATTGTATCCACTTTAATATCGGGTAGCTTTTCATATTCAATATGTTCTAGTCCAAGAATGGATTCAGTAATCATTTTCATACTTAGTAAACCTTGAAGTCGATATTTCAAATCTAAAACAGGTATTGATGAATACCCTGTACGTGTAAGTACTAGGAGTGCATGTTCCGCACTATTTCCAATTTGTACATGCGCAACCTTTTCAGATGAAATAATAAAATCACTAATTGGCATTGCTAATAAGTCTTTGCTGTTAGTTGAAATCATGAACTTCTTCTCCTTTTCTGTCCTCGCTTTGCAGAACAGGATGCTTCCCTTTTATCATATCATAACTATTCCTTTTATGACCACGACAAGGCCGAGAAGAGTTTTTATAAAGCAACGAATTATTTTAGCATTTTGAACAAAACTAAGTATCGAAAGTGCATATATAGGAGGGTTTTGAGGGCAATGGAGAAATCTTCATTCAGCCTCATTTATGCATATGAACTGAATGAAGATATTATTTACTTAATAGCCAGCCTTACTCCAGTAATAAAAAATCATTATTCCCAAAAAGAGTAAAAAAATGATATATACCCAAACAACTGGGTTGAGCATAGTCGCATACTCTTCAACGGTTTCAGAAATCGGCGTATCGTTTTCTGATTTCCGTTGAGACGTCATTTTAGCAATTTTCAGCGTCGACACAAGCGAAATGGCAGAAATAATCGTAATGGCAATAAGAGCCGGTATTAACCACATACCCATTCGGCAAAACTCCTTTCTTTACCCTTAGTATGCGTCAACTCGGCTCTCCATTATGCAAAGTTTTTGTTATCAATTAGCCTCCCATAATTGCCGCTGTCGCTTCGCTTTCGCGCAGAAAACATTTGCCGCTGCCGCTTCGCTTTCGCGCAGAAAACATTTGCCGCTGCCGCTTTGCTTTCGCTACAGAAAACAATTGCTGAAAGAAGTTAGAATGGATACTGATTAAGCCATTGCCCGCCATCAAGTGTCACACATTCACCGTTCATATAGCTTGCTTTATTAGACATTATAAATGTAGCTAAATCTGCAATTTCTTCAGGAGTACCTATCCGGCCTAATGGAACAGAGTCTAGCGTACGAGCAGCTGCAGCCTCTGATTCCCAAAGCTTTTCCGCACCACCTGTACGCTCAATTGGACCAGGAGCAATTGCATTTACTCGAATGCCATATTGTTTCCCCCATTCAACAGCTAACGTTCGAGTTAATGACAATACACCTGCTTTAGCTGCCGCAGAATGAATAACACCAGCACCTGCATTCCATGCATATGTTGCAACCATATTAAGAATAGATCCATTAATATTATTTTGAATCCAGTACTTACCGACTGCCGAAGAACAAAAGAATGTCCCATTTAAAACAATATCAATAACAGTCTTCCAACCATTTGGTGATAAATCCTCTGCATGCACTATAAAATTACCAGCCGCATTATTCACAAGCCCATCAACTTGTCCAAACTTTTCAACAGCAAATGCTAGCATTGCCTCTGCATGCTCCGGTACTCGAACATCCATTTGGAACGTTTCAATCGCTTTTCCGGCCTCTAAAATAAAGGCTTTCGCCTCTGCTAATCGCTCCTCGTTACGACCTGTAATGACAACATTTGCCCCTTCAGCAACAAATTTCTTTGCCATATAAAGCCCCATGCCATTTGATCCACCCGTTATAATAATTGTTTTCCCCTGCAACATACGATTTCCCCCTTTTAAAAATGAATGGTGATTCATATAAATATTACTATATTTTCTCGTATATGTCATATTAATTCTGTAAAACAATAGGGGCAGTCCTGTTAGCAGAGATTCTTAAGTTGTGGGAGTATTTTACTGGCGCGCTGTTTTCGCTTCTCTTTCGCAGTTTTTCCATAACGCGCGGGGATCTGCTTCTCTTTCGCGAGTATTTCTCTGGTGCGCGCGGGTAGTAAGAACTAAATATAGTTAAAATCTTCAAGCTTTTTGAAGATTTTATGGTTTATCGGTAATGATAATAAATGTTTAGTTTCATCATGTTTACATCTTTATAATAAAAAAATTGCCCGATAATGATTTGAGCACTCTCAGATGTATTATGAGCATCTAGTAAAATGGAAAATTCCCAATCTTGCTTTTCATCGAGCCATACTAAACAACCATCTTCGTTTTTATATTGGCCTGCATCGGAGTTACCATATCGTCCAACAATAACATGGTTAATTTGATAAAGATTTGGGTGATCTATGAAGTTGTCTTGGCTACCTATCCAACTAAAATCTTCTATAGAATTACGCTCCAGATATGCTCTAATACGTGTACAAAGTTTAACAACTTCGCTATTGTCACCCATCGGAGCATCTTCCCAATCATATACATCATTTGGTCCCCAATACTGTTTAGGGGTGTTAGGATATCGGGGAGTTAAATGCATATGCAAATGTGGTACTGAATTTACTGAAGCTAATGAATCAATATGTTCTGTCTTTTCACACTCCATTATTGCCTTACTGACTCTAGCCATAATAACACCAAATGCTTTTGCTTCTTCTAGAGTCATATCTCCGAGAGTAGGGACTATTACAAATAAAACATTCCTCCATTACCCCCCACTCCTCTGTTCAAATTTTCAAAATAACATAATCAATAAAAAAAAAGTTACAAATTAAATATGATTTGTAACCCTATTTTAGACAGTTTCTTTTCGAAATTCTAAAACTCATAATGAAAGGCCATTTTATAAAGTTCCATAAGCTCTTCCTGTGTCGGAACCTTAGGATTATTTCCAGGGCTACCGCTAGCAATTGCATCAGCTGTCATTTTTGGGATAGCTGCGTAAAAGGCTTGTTCTTCAATTCCCCATTGTTTTAAATTCCCTATATCCATCTTCTTGCAAATTCCCTTTATCGAAACAATAGCTAAATCGGCAAGCTCCTCTAGAGATAACTGCCCATTATCTCTATTAAAAAATTTACCTAAATCCGCTAGTCGATCGACACAAGCATCCTTTGAAAATTCTAATACTGCTGGTAAAAGCATGGCATTTGAAATACCGTGGGGCACATGGAATAACGCTCCAATTGGACGAGACATGCCATGTACTAAAGCAACAGAGGCATTTGAAAATGAAAGACCTGCTTGCATTGAGCCTAGCGACATCGCTTCCCGCGCTTCAATATCATTACCTTGCTCATAAACTTTTAAAATATTATTAACAATTAACTCCATGGCTGATAGTGCCAGTACATTCGAATAAGGATGTGCTAAACGAGATAAATAACTTTCAATAGCATGACTTAATGCATCGATACCGGTCGCTGCAGTGATAGCGGGTGGAGAGGTAACCGTTAAAATCGGATCTACAATGGCGATGGTTGGCATAAATGCAGGTTGCTTAATCATCATTTTCACGTCATTTTTCGTATTCGTAATGACTGTTGCATCCGTGGCTTCTGAACCAGTACCAGCCGTTGTCGGTATCGCAATATGTGGGATTGGTGCTTGCTCAGCTATTTTTGCCATTTTCATATAATCACCAATGTAACCACCATTCGTTGCAACTACTGCGATTGCTTTCCCTGTATCGATACAGCTACCACCGCCGACGGAAATAATAATATCGCAGCCCTCAGATTGTAAATTATGAAGCCCCTCTGCTACATACGTATCTACTGGTTCCGTTGTTACGCCTAAATATGAAACCGCTTCTAATCCACTAGCTCTTAATAAAGCACTACATTGATTAACAAAGCCTAAACTATCCATTATTGGATCACTAATGATAAGAGCCTTAGTCCCCAATTTTTTTGCATAATCGCCTACTTCTTCAAAAGAATCTCGTCCATAAACGATCGTTCCTGGCGAATGAACCGTATAGATTGTTTTTGTTTGAATCATATCTAATCCTCCTAAGCTATTGTGCTGTATAACCGCCATCCAAAAGTATTGCTTGACCTGTTATACCCTTTGCGATATCACTAGCTAAATAAAGCGCAAGTCCTGTAACTTCCGATACATCTAGTAAACGTTTTTGAGGAACGAGTGGATAAAGCACCTGCTCAAGCACTTCTTCTACTTGAATTCCCCTTGTTTTCGCCAAATCTGTAAACTGATTACGTACTAATTCTGTATCGACATACCCTGGACAAATCGCATTCACGGTTATCCCTTCAGTTGCAACCTCTAGTGCCGCCACTTTCGTTAAACCAACTAGCCCATGTTTGGCAGCATTGTAGCCTGCTTTACCTGCAAACCCAATAACGCCATTAATGGATGCCATATTAATAATGCGTCCAAACTTATTTTTCTTCATATGTGGTAAGACATATTTCATTGCTATAAAAGGTGCAACAAGCATCACTTTTTGCATGGATTCGAAGATTTCTGTCGCGAAATCCTCTATAAGAGAAACATGCTGAAATCCTGCGTTGTTAATTAAAATATCTATTGTCTTAAACTTTTTAACAGTAAAGTCAATCGCATCACATATTGCCTGTTCATTCGTAACATCACATGTGTATGCTGTTAATTGCGGATAGTGTTTAATTGCCTCCGCTAAAAGCTGTTCATTAATATCTGTTATCACGACATTTGCTCCCTGCTCAGCAAACGTTAGTGCCATGGATAACCCGATACCTCGGGCTGCTCCTGTAATAAAAACTATTTTTCCTTTCACGCAATCCCTCCTGGAGTAATAAATCCTATCTATGATTTGAAGATTTGAACATTTAAAAAGAGCTGTAAAAGAATACAGCTCTTCATTTGTATTAGTCGTTATTACTTGGGAATGCAAACGTAGATGCTGTCGAAGCATGCCCTGTCATCCAACGCTCTGATATTGTTTTTGTTTTTGTGAAGAAGCGTGCTTGATCTGGACCAAACATATGACCTTCTCCAAAACGGGAGCCTTTAAATCCAGCAAAGTTATGGTAGCCTACCGGGATTGGAATTGGTACATTCACACCAACCATTCCAACATCGATTTCTGTTGTAAATTTACGAGCTGCTAAACCATCATTCGTAAAAATGGTTACCCCATTTCCAAGCTCATGCTTATTAATAAGTTGGATGGCTTCGTCCAATGAATCAACACGTACAACATTTCGCGCTGGGCCAAATATTTCTTGTTCATAAATTTCCATACCTGGTTTTACGTTATCTAACAATGTTGGCCCTACAAAGAATCCTTTTGAATCTTTGACAATATCAAGTTCACGACCATCACAAACAACTGTTGCCCCTTCAGACTCTCCTCGATTGATCGCAGCAATAATCGCTTCCTTCGATTGCTGTGAAATGACAGGGCCAAAGTCTGTTTCTGGATTTGTATATGAGCCTATCTTCAAATTAGCGATTTTCTCCTTTAATATTTCAACAAGACGATCTGCAGTATCCTTTCCCACAGGCATAATCGTAGAAATAGCCATACAACGTTGAGAGGCTGCTCCATAAGCTGCTCCAATAAACGCATTTGCTACCTGATCAAGATCTGCATCAGGCATAACAACCATATTATTTTTTCCTCCACCAAGTGCTGTGACACGTTTACCGTATTTCGAGCCCGTTTCATAAATATATTTGGCAACTGGTGTCGACCCTACAAATGAAATTGCTTCCACACTCGGGTTTTCTAATAGTTCATTAACTGCATCTTTATCTCCATTTACTACCGTCCAAATACCATCTGGTAACCCAGCCTTTTTCCAAAGCTCGCTAACAAATAAAGCAGTCATAGGAACACGTTCGGAAGCTTTTAAAATAACTGCATTACCGACGGCAATTGCCATACTTGTTTGCGCTAAAGGCACCATGATTGGGAAGTTAAATGGCGAAATAGCCGCTACAACACCTAATGGATATTTTGCAGAGTAGGCATTAATGTCACCACCAACATTAACGGAGTACTCTCCCTTCATTAAATGAGGTGCATTGATAGCTAAGTCAACCGACTCTACACCGCGTGTAATTTCACCTTTCGCATCCTCAATTGTTTTACCGCTTTCCGAACAAATAATTTGTAAAAGCTCCTCCATATTTTCAGTTATAAGATTACGGAACTTTAATACAATCTCGGCACGTTTAGCTACTGACGTATCTCTCCATTGTGGAAATGCTGCCTGTGCCTTATCGATTGCCTCTCGAGTTTCTTCTACAGTAGCAAGTGGCACCTTGGCAATGACCTCACCCGTCGTTGGATTAAATACTGAACCGAAGCGTCCGCTTTTCCCTTCTACTAGTTCCCCACCAATAAAGTGTGTTAAAGTTTTAATGTCTTGTGCTGTTGTCATACTTCTAGTCCCCCTTTAAATTTGTCCAATTTTACATTGTTCTTTTAAACTTAAATAAGTTGCAGACATATCATTTTCTCCATAGCCCTGCTGAGAAATATCACTATAAAGCTCCACTAATTTTTCCCCGATTCGAAGTGGTACCCCTGCTTCTTCTGCCATATCTTTCGCTAGCTTCAAATCTTTTAATAATAGATTTGTAGAAAAGCCTGGCTGATAGTTGTCGTTTTTCATGTACTCTAAATAATTACGTTCATAAATACGGCTTTGACCATAACTATTACTTAATACTTCATACTGCGTATCTGCATGAATACCCATCTTTTCACCAAGCACGATTGTTTCAGCGACTGCTTCTGTATAGAATCCAATCATTAAATTATTGAGTAATTTAATACGTGTACCTACACTTGGGGATGTACCTAGATGGTAAATATTTTTTCCTACTATTCGAAATATTCCAGACCCAGTTTGATAATTTTCCTCTTCACCACCAACCATTATCGTAAGTGTTGCATTAATAGCCCCTATAACACCCCCACTAACAGGTGCCCCAAGATAACGTAATCCCAATGATTGTGCTTCCTTATGTAAGGAATCATTCAATTCGGGATTTACCGTACTAAAGTCTATTAATAAACTTCCTTTCTTAGCATGGTGCATTATACCCTGTTCAGATCTATATACTTGTTCCACTACTTGTGGTGTTGGCAAGCTCGTCATGATAATATCACTTTGTTCAGCAACCTCCTTTGCTGTTGGAAGCCCAACTCCACCTTCTTTTTTAAATTGCTCCACTGCTTGTGAATTCGTATCAAAGCCATATACCTTATAGCCAGCCTTTAATAAATTTACTGACATCGGTAACCCCATATTGCCTAAGCCGATAAAACCTAATTTCTCCGTCATTATTGACCTCCCCCTAACTTGAAAATTCAATGAACACTAGCCAAACTCTACTCTTTTATCGTAACATTAATAACGAGATTCTTTAATTGACCGCGGTCAATTAAATCATAATCAAAACAAATCCATCTCGTCAATTAAAAAATTTTATATTTTCAGAATATTTTTTGTGGAAAATATCTTAAAATACTTAAAATTGGCTCATCATCATAACGTGTGGTTGATTTCCATTCCTACCGGGCGCTTTAGCTGCCGCTTCGCTTTCGCACAGAGCGAAGCTTCCTGGGGGCGTCCGATGAGTCGCTTGGGGCATTTGTGCGAAAGCGTAGTGTAACGTAGCGGCAGCAACACGATGTTGGTCACGAAGGCGTTATCACAGGATGTGATGCTCTTAGCCTTCGTTCCTCTATTGCTAATCCCCAAGGAATCGCCAGTCTTCACTCCAATCTACTAATATACATGGCATATGCTTTAACAACTGTCATCCACAACATTTGGTGATGAGCCTTAAATATGGAGGTAAAATCGAAATATGAATTCATTAACTAGTCGACAATTAAAGGCATTAGAAACACGGGAAAAATTACTCAAAGTATCATTAGATTTATTTAATAAACATGGATTCGAGCATGTATCTGTTGAGCAGATTACTAAAGCATGTAATGTATCAAAAGGAACATTTTACACACATTTTCCATCCAAGTACGATGTTATTTTAGAAAAATTTAAAGAGCTAGATAGTTTTTATGGCTCTGTGAAAAAAAATATTGATCGTACATTGCCGCCCAGTGAAAAAATTTTATTGCTCTATAAAGAACAAATGAAGTATTTAACAAATGTTGTTGGAAAAGATTTATTACGAACAGTGTATACTGCTGCAATGACAAATCAAGTGGAACAAGATCATTATTTAATAAATCCACAAAGAATGATTTTCCAAATTATGAACACTTATATCGAAGAAGGTATTCAACTTGGCGAGTTTCGTCAAGATTTAGAAGTTAGTCAAATTCAAGCAATTATTCAGCGTTGTATGCGTGCAAATGTCTATGATTGGTTAATCCATAATGAAGACTTCGATTTATCAGCAGAAATGGTGCAATTTACAGCTATTGTGTTAGATGGATTGAAAGTAGAAAATAACTAGCTAAATTTAAAAGAGTTTGCTCATGTGGAAACTTATTGCACTCGGGTGAAGTCATTTTCTAATCCGACTGTATCTCCGTTCGTTCAAGTTGCCCGGAAAACTGCTCGGGTAAAGCCACTATTCGATCGGATAGCTAGGAGATTTGATCAGGTTTGACCCTTATATGATCGGGTTGAACGGTGAGGTGATCAGGTCAAACTCTAAAAAAAGTAGCACTTCATCCAATTCACGATGAAGTGCTACTTGACTTGTTTACATTAGCTGACAAAATATTTATTAACAATGGTTTCTACAGGTAATGGCTTGTTATATAAAAAGCCTTGGCCTTTTTGGCAACAATGACGTTTTAAGAAATCAACCTGTGATGGCTCCTCGATCCCTTCAGCAATGACCTCTAATCCCAAGTTATGAGACATTGAAATAATGGCCTTAATAATTGCCTCATTTTTATCATCTTTCGTAATATCAGCTATAAATGATTGATCAATTTTTATGATATCTATCGGATAACGCTTTAAATAGCTTAAAGATGAATAGCCTGTTCCAAAATCATCAACCGAAACATAAACACCTAATTGCTTCAATTCAGTTAAAATTGAAAATGTTTCATGAACATTCGTCATGGAGCTTTCGGTAATTTCCACCTCTAATAATTCAGGTGGCACATTATACTTTTTCAAGGCCGTTTTAATTTTCCGAGCAAAGTTCTCTTTCCTAAATTGTTTTGGTGAAATATTGATGGCAATTCGCACTGGTCGATAGCCCTTCATCTGCCACTCTTTTTGATAGCGACATACCTCGTCAATAATCCAATCACCGATTTCAATTATTAAACCGGATGCCTCCGCAATAGGTATAAACTGTGCAGGAGACACAAAGCCAAATTTTCGATTATTCCATCGTAATAACGCCTCAAAACTATTGATGCTGTTATTCATTAAATCCATTTGTGGCTGTAAATGGATACTTAGCTCATTAAATTCGATAGCACGACGTAAATGGGCCTCCATTAGCGCTTCATTTGGAAAAATAGTTGTCATATCTTCACGATAGTAACGGTAGTGTGAACGCCCATGCTCTTTTACAGAAAACAATGCTTTATCCGCTTTACGTACAAGTGTTTCTAAATCCTTGCCATCTGCTGGACTGAGTGAAATACCAATTGACACGCTAATAAAGTATTCCTGCCCATCAATCATAAATGGTTGCTTTAATGCGTCTAAAATAGCATTAGCCGTAAGTTCAATTTTGTTGACGGTTGCATCTTTTAGCACAAAAATAAATTCATCGCTATTATAACGATAAAGCGAGCATTTGGAGTAACAGAGCTCACGAAGTCTATGACTAAACATTCGCATAAGTTCATCACCCTTACTTTCACCAAGGGATTCATTAAACTTTTTAAAGCGATCAATATCCACTAAAATAATAGCTGCTTGCTTATTATGCTTTTTACCATTTAAATGCTGAAGCCAATGCTCCTTAAAAGCCTTGCGATTCCATATACCCGTTAATTCATCCATTAATGCTAGGTAATAAAAGGCCTCATGATCATTCATAAATGAAGTGGCTTCTTTCACAAATAAGTGTACACCTATAATTTCACCATTAAAATACGTTGGATGCGTTCTTAAATAAAATGGTTCTTTACTTAGCAATTGACCTTTAAACATACATTGGGGCATACCAAATGCTGAGCCCTCAATAGTTTTTGCAAATAATAATTTAAATTCGTTGATATACTTACTCTCTAATAATGAAAAAATATTTTGGCCTATCAAGCTTTGATGTTCTTTTGACAATAGAGAAGTGGCAACAACGTTTTGGTGAATAATGCGACCTTGTAAATCAGTTGTTAATACCGGACTTACGTGCTGTTCCACAAATTGCAAATACGGTACTACCTCATTCTGTTTCTCCCGTAGAATAACGGCTATAACTGATTTTTCTAAGGGCAGTACACGAACAACAAATGTTTTTACTGTGTGCTCCGTACTTTCCTTTAGATTTTGGTCTTTATTAAATTCTTGTTGTAATATATTTGATAATTGTAGCCAACATTGCTCCGTAAAAAATTGTTCTGCGTTGGTGGCTTTCACATCTTGTAGCTTAATAAATGACGGTAGCTTTTCGTTAAAATTTACGACTTCAAACGCTTTTGTATCAACTTTTTTCAAACATACGATTGCATCAAATGGGTTGAGTTGTATGAATTGATGATAGTCTGCAAATTGCGCTACACTCTCTTTATATTTTTTCATTATATCCCTCACTAAGTAGCGTGTTTGCTTTATTCTTCGTCTAGCGTAGGTTTTAGTGCATCCTTTAGGAAAATTTCCTGACTATTAATCGGATCTTCACCACGGTCAAACTCTTTATAATGATATTTTCCATTGGAGTCTTGAATCCGAGCTTTTGCTGTATCCTCAAGTTGTGTATTCATGATGTTAATAATACGAGCTTTTGCTTCGCTTGCATATACAGGGAATAAAATTTCCACGCGTTTAATCATATTACGAGTCATCATATCTGCAGAAGATAAGTATACTTTATTTTCCCCATTATGATGGAACCAATAAATACGAGAATGCTCAAGGAAACGACCAACAATACTCGTTACTGTTATGTTTTCACTAATTCCAGGGATGCCTGGTCTAATGCAACAAATACCACGAATAATAAGCTCTACTTTCACACCTGCAATAGACGCCTCATACAGCTTCATCATTAAGTCTTTGTCCGTTAGTGAATTCATTTTAGCTCGAATAAAACCATTCCCATGCTTTTTATGACAAGCAATTTCTTCATCCATTAATCGAATAAATTCATCTCGAATATCAAATGGCGCAACGACTAAATGATTAAAAGTTGGCTTTTCTGTATAACCGCTTAAATAGTTAAAGAAGTTAGTAGCATCAATGCCAAATTCCTTATCTGTTGTTATTATACCCATATCTGTATAAATTTTTGCAGTTGCATCATTATAATTTCCTGTCCCAAGATGTACAAAACGTTCAATTTTTCCATTTCGACGACTTACAACAAGCGTTATTTTCGAGTGTGTTTTTAAGTTATTCATACCGTAAATGACCAGGCAGCCAGCTTGCTCAAGTTGCTTTGCCCAATGCACATTATTTTCTTCATCAAAACGTGCCTTCAATTCAACTAACACTGTTACCTGTTTACCATTTTCCGCAGCGAACTTTAATGCTTGTATAATAGGTGAGTTCCCACTAACACGATACAATGTTTGTTTAATGGCTAAAACGTTCGGATTAATGGCCGCTTCTGAGATAAAATCTACAATTGGCGCAAATGACTCATATGGGTGATGGAAAAATATATCTTGTTGCAGAGTTTTTTCAAAAATATTTTCATCCGATTGCAAATCTAATGGTGGCTGTGGAATAAAGCTTTCATATTCTAAATGTTCCCGACCAACCGATATGCCTTTTACAAACGAGAACATAAATGTTAAATCTAGCGGTCCATCTATATGAAAAACATCTGTTTCTTCAATTTCAAATTCTTCTAGTAAATATGTAAGAACTTCCTCGCTCATCTCGCCCTCACGAACTTCTAGACGGCTCCCTACACCCCATTTACGTTTTTTCAACTCTTTTTCAATTTCAACAAGTAAATCTCTTGCTCCTTCCTCATGAATCGTTAAATCAGCATTACGCGTCAAACGGAAAGCCTGTGCTGATTTGACACTGTAACCATAAAAGAGCTTTTCGATATGCGCTACAATCACGTCTTCTAATAAGACAATAACTGTCTCTCCATCTGCTGATGGTACTTTAATATAACGATCTAAGACAGATGGAACTTGTACGATCGCTACCTTTTCACGATTTTCTAAGTCGGTTTCATCTTGCTCTAATAAAACAAGTAAATTTAAAGTTTTACCAAGCAAAGTTGGGAAAGGACGATAAGCATCTACAGCTACGGGTGTTAAAACAGGGAAGATGGTTTCTGCAAACATTTCATTGACGAATGCTTTCTGTGTGTTATTTAAGTCTTTCATGTCTGCAATATGTACATTATGTTGTGGTAATAAATCATATATTAAATGTCTATAAACTTCAGTTTGTCGGCGCACTAATGCCTGAGTTCGCTCTGCAATTTTTGCTAATTGTTCTTTTGGTGTTAAGCCTGACTTATTTTCAGGCTTATGGAATCCTGCACGTACCTGATCCTGTAGACCCGCAACACGCACCATAAAAAATTCATCTAGATTCGAGCTAAATATCGCCAAAAATTTCAATCGTTCTAGCAGAGGATTGTTGATATCCTCTGCTTCCTCTAAAACTCGTTCGTTGAAGGCTAACCAGCTTAATTCACGATTATTATAGTATTGCGGCTTAGCGATTTCCTCTAGTAAACGACCTTGAGCTTCTGTTAAATTCCCTTCACCTAACTGATTATTCGTAACTTCAGTTGTCATAATTGTTCAACCCTTCTTCAATAAAGTTTATTTTTATAGGTATTTTTAGTGCACGTTCTAGATGTTTTTTATGTCGATTTGCTTGATATTTTTCAGCGGCCGCATTATGTTTTACATAGATGTTAAGCTGAACATAATCCTCTTTTGTTTGCATCTTAATGGTACGTACTATCTTTCTTTTAGATACATTTAACGCATAGACAAATTTTAAAAGTGCGCCAAAGTCTCGTATTTTACGATACTCCTCACGACTCATCCATTCTGTAAAAGGAGCTGCGAATAGCTGAAAATAATCTTTATTTTTATACGAGGCTAAAAGTGCTAACTTCACACGCTCTTTATGATTTAGCCCATCGATAGATTGGTTCGCAATTAAATAAAAGGTATGCTGACTCGCCGAACTTAACTCAATATACTCCCCTATATTAAAAACCTTCGCTGCTTTCGCCAATAATTGCAAATCTTTTGGATTATGTTGTAAACAACCGAAGCGACAGCATTCACGGTACAATTGATCCGTTAAACGCGTCAAATAGTCCACTTCTTTTTCAGTTCGACCATACTGTCGAGCCAATCTTTTAGCGTTTCCCTCAAACACATTGTATTTATCAAACGCACTTTTATCTGTTTGCAAAATACGCTGTATAATGAGCCCTTCTCGCAAACCCTTCTTTGTTATTTGGAACAACTTACTGCCGACAACCTCCATTAACACATTGAAAACCTCTAGTGCAGGAGCGATGATGTCCGCACGATCTGCCGAAAGCCCATCTAACTGTTTCAATTCATTAAAACTTAAACTACCTAAAAACACACTGAGCTCAACTAAATTTTCCTTAGTCATTTCGTAGCCATGTACACTTGCTATTGGATATGCATGTTTTTGCTGATGAATTTGGGCAATATTTCGAGCACTACCACCAATGGCGATAATCGGTAAACCGATATCCTGAATCCACGGAAGTGATGTAAACTGTTCTTTAACAAATGCAATGAGTTCCTTTTTTTCACTACCATTCATAATCTCGCCCTTTACAAAACGTTGCTTTAAAGAAACTGTGCCAAAAGGAAAACTATAAGATTTCTGTAGGTCTTTATTTTCAAAAAGCGTTATTTCTGTACTACCACCACCAATATCAATAGTTACAGCGGACTTCGTGCCTATTGAATGCGCTACAGCAACAAAGCCATAATATGCCTCTTCTTCTTCAGATAATAGCTCTATTTGAATGCCTGTTCGTTCTTTCATTAAGGTAATAATTTTTGCTCTATTTGTTGCCTGACGGATTGCAGCTGTTGCAGCAGCTTTAACATCAGTCACTTCAAAATCATCGAGCATTGCTTTAAAAGTCAATAATGTTTCTGTTAATACTTGTATACCTTCTTCAGACATTTCACCAGAGGGCTGTAAATATGTACGTAAACGTGCAACTGTTTTAATATTTCCAATCTCACGAAGTCCCTCTTCTTTATCGTATTGATACAATACTAATCGGATAGTGTTAGAGCCAATATCGATGATAGCCGTTTTTAATTCATTCAAATAATCACTTCCTTAACGCGTACATTCATACTATTTACTAATCGTTAGCCTCTTCGCTCTTTATATTCAAACCTATGGGCTCTTAGCTTGCCAGTGTCAGGATACTCACGTCAAAGTTTTATAGACGAGTTAGCCCTTATTATTTTGTTCCTAGCATCATTGATCTATACAAAAAAGCCGGAGCCTAAAAGGCATCCGACTTCTTAAAATTATGAATATACTTTCAGGATACCCATTATTATTATTGTGAAGTACCTTAATCTTTATTGTTAAACGCTGATAAAAACTTATTTTTATAAGATAAGTTGATCTATACGTAAAATAAGCTCCGCAATTTCAGGCTTACTAATTTGATCCTCTGCACCTACTTGGTCACCTTTATGACGAAGATCATCCGTAATTAAGCTTGAGAAAATAATAACTGGAAGCTTTTGGAGGTCTGGATGCTCTTTTATTTTACGTGTTAAATGATGTCCATCCATTTGTGGCATTTCAATGTCTGTCACAACTAATTGAATATGCTCAGCTACTTCGTTACCACCTTTGACGATTGTTTCGAGATATTCATAAGCATCACGTCCATTTTCAAAGAATTCAACATTCGCATAACCTGCCTCATTCATAGTATCGAATAAGAGCTTACGTAGTAACGGTGAATCTTCAGCAATTAAAATTCGTTTTTCAGAGCGCTCACGTTTACCGAGCTTTTTAACGGATTCTACACTAATACCAGAATCCGGATTTATATCCACCATAATTCTTTCGAAATCTAGTAATAAAATCATTTGTTCATTTTGCTTAATAACACCAATTACTTGTGATGTTCCTCCTTGATACATATCAGAAGGTTTCTCGATTTGATCCCATGAAATACGGTGGATCTGCGTTACATTATCTACATGGAATACTACGCGCTGTTTATTAAACTCAGCTACAATATATTTTTGCTGAGGACTACGCTCTGCCTTTTGAATACCTAACACTCGAAGCATATCAACTACTGGTAAAACCTCACCTCGTAATTGAATTATCCCTTCTACATGCGGGTGCGCGTGTGGAATAAATGTTACTGGAATCGGTTGAATGATTTCCTTTACTTTAATAACGTTAATACCAAATTTATTGTTCGCTACTTCAAATTCAACAATTTCTAGCTCATTTGTGCCACTTTCTAACAATATACCTTTATGTTCCAAAGCAACCCCGCTCCTTTCTCCTCAACTACAATTTAATATAATTTATAATTCAATTGTATCATAGGCAATACATTTCTCCTACTTGCTTTTTCCAATTTTATTGTGAACATGGGTTGTTATCATAACATTGGGTTGATTTCCATTCCGACAGGGCGCTTGACTGGGCATGCATACGTTTTTTCAAATATCATCCCCAACTTTTGAGCCATTAACTTTCAGATGTACCAATAGGCCAATTATCGTCATCACAATTAATGTCGATAATGCAACACGACTTGCTAGCGTTCCGTAATCTTTCATCCATAATGTGACCGTTCCATAGACTGCCGGCCCAATAATGGAGGATACTTTACCCGAAAATGCAAATAAGCCAAAAAACTGACCCCGTTTGTCTTCTGGAGACAATTCAATAATATATGTTCTAGATGTTACCCACATGGATCCTAGTGATACGCCAAACATACTACCTGCAAGCCAGAACATCCATTGCTCTGTCGCAAAGACAGCAAATGTTAAAGCGACAATCATTAATAGCGCCACCACGGTAATCGCACGTTTGGCTCCTATTGCTTTTGTAATATAACCAAATGTAAAAGAGCCTATAATAGTTGAAACCGTAGACACTAAGTAAAGCACGATAAATTGACCCGACGTCAAGCCAACAATCGTTGTTGCATATACAGCCATCATTGCAATGGTTGTTGCAATGGCATCATTTAAAAAGAAATAAGCAATCATAAAGGTGAAAATAGTTTTATATTGCTTCATGTCTTTAAAGGTTTGAACAATTTCCTTATAGCCATCTAGAAATTTAATAGGCTTGCGCTGAGACCTTGAAATTGGTGTATCCTTATTAATAAAAAATAATGGCAAAGAAAATAACAAATATAAAATTGCAGTTGGAATAAATGCTCGATGGAATCCACTATTTCCTACATACAAATAAACAAGTAATCCAAGAATTGTACCAAGATATCCAATCGCTACCCCATAGCCGGAAATAAGGGGCATTTCTTCTTTTGTCCCTAAATCACTCATCATTGAATCATAGAACACTAGACTTGAATTAAAGAAAAATTTTGCGATGATAAAGCTAACTACAACTAAAAATAAACTAAGTGGTACACCTGAATAATTTGTTGACGTCTGTAGATTCGCAAAAACACCCATCATAAAGGTGGAAAAGATAGAGATAGATGCAAACCACACTATAAATCTCTTTTTATAACCCGTATTATCTATCCATACACCAAAAAGTGGTGAAAAAATGACGAGGAAAAAGCTGGCAATGGCATTCGCATAAGAAATAAACGTGCTTGCCACCTGCTGCATTACCTCATTGGTCCCTAAAATTTCATCCATATAAAAAGGGAAAAATATAGTATTAATATTTGAAGAAAATATTGTATTCGCAAAATCATAAAATGCCCACGATAAAATTGGCAATGATAAATAAAGAGCTAACTGGCTCCTATGCTGTGCGTCTACTACTGAATTCCGCTTCATAAAATCCTCCTCCCCATTCTCTATAATATTAAATAAATTCCCTCATGTAATAAAAAATACCTCTTATTTAAAGAAAATTTACACTATTTACAATATACAATTATTTTTTATTACCTAACACTTTAGAATAAACGAATTTTAGCCTTAGCTGCGGAATACTAAAGATTACACTTCATAATAAAAAAATATCCAAGCCCCCTCGCTTGGATATCCTTTTTACTATTCTTCTATATCTACCCACGTAGAAGACCATTTTTCAATTGCTTTTAGGACCGGCGCAAGTGCATGTCCTTTTTCTGTTAGCTCGTATTCAATCACCACTGGTGTCGATGGAATAACAGTGCGTTTCACAATGTTCTCGATCTCTAATTCTTTTAATCTCTCCGTTAATACGCGACTGCTAATACCCATTTGTTTTTTAATCGTTGAATACCGTTGAGAACCTTCTAATAACTGATAAATAAGCAGGGTATTCCAGCTATGATTTAAAATTTTTAGCGCCTTTTCAAATCGTGGGCAAATTTTTTTTTGATCCAATTTACTTGCCTCCTAAGTACTTCGTTCTTATATAAGAGTATATCATTTTTATGAAAATCAGTTTTAAAAATAAAATTAAGTTACTTGACAAAACTTGTTTTTAAAAATAAACTAAGTTACGAAATGTAAGTAAAAAACAAAAGGAGTTTATTATACTATGCAAAATATCGGTTCAACTATTTTACGTGTGGTGCTTGGCTTTATTTTTGCCGCTCACGGATATCAAAAGTTTCAAGGTGGTATCGGCTTTACAGCTGATTATTTTGATGCCATTGGTATTCCAGGCTTTATGGCTTATATTGTTGCCATTATAGAACTAGTCGGTGGTGCTGCAATTATTCTAGGTTTAGGCACAAGACTTTTTGGCGCTTTATTGACAGTGACTATGATTGTTGCCATTTTTACAGCGAAGCTTAGTGTTGGCTTCATCGGTGAAAACGGCTTAGCTGGATATGAATTTGATTTAGCTTTAGCTGCAATTGCTTTATACTTCGCACTTGCAGGAGCATCTAGTTTCTCTTTAGACGCAAAACTTTTTGATAAAGAGTAATGTTTCGTAGTTAACTATTTTCTGTGTGTTAGTGAGCTGCCTCTTTATCAAATACAAAACCCGAAGCATCCATCCTTTCATAAGATGATACTTCGGGTTTTCTAAAAGTTAGAATTCTTCGCTCTTTATAGTCAGTATTTTATTGATACGCCTTTAAAAGAGCCTGTGTACCGTTTTCACCATAGCCCGCTTCCACTAGCTTTTCATACATATCATAAGCAAGTGCTAGACCTGGTAATGTAATCCCCATTTTTTTTGATTCGTCTAAAGCAATTTTCATATCCTTTACAAAATGCTTAATATAAAAACCTGGTGCGTAATCTTCTTTAATCATACGGGGTGCTAAATTACTTAACGACCAAGAGCCTGCTGCACCAGACGAAATGGATTGCAATACTGTTGGTAAATCAAGCCCAGCCTTTAAACCGTAAGTAAGTGACTCACACACACCAATCATTCCTGCAGCAATAACTATTTGATTACACATTTTAGCATGCTGTCCTGCACCAGCTTCACCTTGATAAACAATATTTTCACCAAAATGTTTCATAACTGATAAAACTTTATTAAATGTAGCTTGGCTTCCACCAACCATAATTGATAATGTCCCATTTTGAGCACCAATATCCCCCCCAGAAACAGGTGCATCTAGCGCTTCCACCCCAAGCTTTTGGGCATGCTCAAAAATTTCCTTTGCCAATGTTGGCTCGGACGTGGTCATATCAATAACGATATTGCCGGGTTCAGCTGTTTGAAATAAACCGTTATCTCCAAAATAAACTTCCTCTACATCTGCTGGGTATCCAACCATTGTAAAGGCAATTTCCTTATTTTTAAATGCTTCTGCTGGAGTACTTGCCCATTTTGCCCCTAGCGCTAAAAGCGGCTCCGTTTTCTCCTTTGTGCGTGTGTAAACTGTCACCTCATGACCATCTTTTAATAAATGCTTTACAATACTAGCACCCATAACACCAGTGCCGATAAATGCAATACTCTTTTTTCCCATATGTACATACTCCTTTGTTATCCAGGCTATCGATTCTACGTAACCAATCATTAGCACTTATTTTTATCTCCCAGTGTAGTCTAATAAGTGCGATAATTCAAACTCCTTTTATTATCTTGTACTAAATGCCTTTTGCTGGACACTCGCTGAAAGAAGTTAAATCAATTTCGCCTAGAATAAAGATAAAAAAAGAGAGCACGTGATGGGGTATCACTGCTCTAAAGGGGGAAATGAGAATGTTGCTGTGTTCAAAATAAGTATTCTCCAAAAAATACTTTTTAAACATATTATTTAAAAAGTTTATACTCTAAATAAGGGAACATTCTTTCAATCTTCTTGATCTTCTTCTTCTTCAAATGCTGTCTGTCTATAATAAGTATTCATTAACTGATCTAATCTGCGACTCAGTTGAATGGTTTTTGCATTTTGTAATCCGTTCTCTACACCTGAGCGAATCATCATCTCACGAGTTTGCTCCATCTGTTTCAAGAGTAGATTGACCATTCATACAACCCTCCACACACAAATAATCATACCATTATTATACATTTATATTTCATTTCTTACAGCATTAACTTACGACAATGTTCGACAAATTAGCTTCTTGCAACTTCTTGATAAGTATAGATTACGCGTCCATTTTGTTTGGCCTCACCTCTAAAATGTTTAAATAAAGGATGTTTTACAAGCACTTCTCGAAACTCATAAAATTGTTCCTTTTCTATTTCTATACTTTTTAATTCCCCATTTTGTAATTGTTTAAGCATATTTTCGTATTTTTCCATTTTTTCTTTTCCTCTCTTCTCAATATTTTGTGTAATAGATTATGAATTATTCAAAAAAAGCTTTACGTTTTCCATTTTTTCATGCAAACTGTATATTATTAGTCGATGAAGGAGCTGACTGTCTGTGAAAATAGCTGAAGTTGGAAATATTATCGAGTTTAAAGATGGCTTACAAGGTATAGTAGAAAAAGTAAATGAAAATTCGGTGATCGTTGATTTAACATATATGGCGAATTTCGATTCCCTTGAAATTGAAGAAAAAACGGTCGTCAACCATAAACGTTACAAAATTTTATATGCAAACGAGGCTTAATAGTCTGAATAGTCCCTATTTGTCTTTATAGATGATAAGGGGCTTTTTTTTTGATAATATTAAAAGCATGGAGGTCGAATAATGCTTACAAATTCGAAACAAACAATAATATTGCTCCTTTCTTTATTATTCGTTTATGGCATGCTTGCATATACCTTTGCTAACCAAGCTGTATTTTGGTACCTATATGCATTTACTTTACTTGTATGTATTGCCATTGCCATTTTGGCTGGTAAAATTGAAGATCAGTTACCTACTTGGAAATTTTTACTTTTCGGTATTGGGTACGGTACAATAACATACGGTATTATACGCTTTGGCTATTGGCTTGCACCATACATTAATGATTCATTAGTACAGTCAGTACAAAAATTTTTAACAAACTATGGACCACAAAATATTTGGCACTATATTTTACTCGTATTCATTGTTGCAATTGGTGAAGAGATCTTTTGGCGTGGCTATGTTCAACAACAGCTGAAACGTTTTATGCGTCCTATTTTTGCTGTTATTGTAACTGCGATTTTATGCGCAATCTCTATTGCATTAAGCGGCTTTATGCTTGGTATGATCGCTGCACTTGTAACCGGCCTTATTTGGGGCTTTTTATATGAATGGCGTAAAAGTATGCCACTTGTTATTGTAACCCATGTAGTTTTTGTACTACTATTATTTTTAGTGTTACCTTTAACATGATAACATTAAAATTTGGAAACATTTTATCTTTACTAGCGTTTAATTAAGAAAGGGAGGGCTTTTCATGCAAAAAAAATTATTTTCTGTACCTGCATTATTACTAACAGCTGTTTTAGTCGTAGGATGTAATACTTCTGAAACAAAGGATTCTGATGCTCAAAAAAATGAGCCATCAAATACACCGACTGAACAGCAACAACCATCATCTAAGGATACAACTGTAGATGAATCGCAAGAAACGCCTGCATCAAATGAAACAAATAAGGACAATAAAGACAATACAACTAAAAAAGAACAAGAAGTTAAATATGTACAAAAAGGTGTAGACAAGACTGAAAAAGCAACGGAATCAAAAAGTGCTGATCAAGACTATAAAATACACCAACTACCTGGATTTACACTTAGCCAAGAAGAACCAGGTAAAGACATGTTAGTTTCTAATGACAATGCTGACGTATTTATGCGTATCGAATCTATTGATGCATCACAAACAAAATATGAAGATGCAAAAACATCTATGCAAGATTATATGAATGCTGTTGGTGAACCATCAAATTTATCTTCTGAGGATTTAGCTGCATTTAAAGATATTAAAAACATTGAGGGTTATGTTGTACATTTTAAAGAAGATAAAGAAAAAGTAATCGGCGTTGTTTTTGAAAAAGATGGTTTAATTACAAAACTAATAATTCACGATAACGACGAATTAGATTTAGCAGATGCTATGCTTAAAATGGCAGCAACTATTTCTAAAAAATAATTATTCAAATAAGACTGTAGACAAACTTGTTTGCTCTATAGTCTTTTTTATGTTGACTGTGTTATTTTTAATGCTGATTTTGATTTAAATTAAGATATATCTTCTAAACCAATCATTATAATTTTTCGTCATCAGCTATAGATTTATAATCTTTACAAGGATATAGAATATTCAGACTTTCTTATGTGATATAAACCTTTTTTAACGCGCTTTCCATCGGTTTGATTTCATACGATAATGTTCCATCTCTTTTTCTTTTGCATTTGTATTGTACGCTCTCCAACATTAACAAATGACATTAGAGCCAATCATATTATCATGTTTTCACAACACGCCCCATACAAGCTAATTTGGAAACAGTTGCTTTTGAGCAGTCTCTGGCAATGAGTACAAAAACTTGTTCTCGACTAATGCCGCTATGTTTAGCTTAGAGATTATAGCAAGAAGCTCAACAGGTTCCAAATAGTAACGTTCTTTAACAGAGCCTTTATTTTTAATAGGGTTTATAGCATAATTATGAGGCTGATTTTCGTTTCTGCAGGCGTTGTCCTATGAGCGACTAGGAACGATCACGTGGGCTTTAAGCACTCAGTATACTTAGTCCTTCGCCTGTGCTCGCTCCTGCCTTATCTATGACGCTAATGATTTAAGAGGGATTTGTTGGAGTACAATTTAACTTCTTCCAAAATAACGTAAAAAAGTTGCCTCAAACTCATTGAGACAACTTTTTTTAATAAGATAAGTCTTTAATAGACAGGCCTAATTTTTTTAATAAAGTGATAGCTTGGCCTTTTTCTTCAACAGATAATACACTCATCAATTCATGTAAATGCTGTTCATGTTTTGGAAATAGTTCTCCCATAAATGCTTCACCTTTGTCCGTAATTTCTGCATAGGTAACACGGCGATCTGATGGACATGAGACACGCAATAAATACCCTCTTTTTTCAAGTTTGTCAATGACATACGTAATAGACCCACTAGCTAGCAAAATTTTATTGCCAATTTGCTGTAATGGCTGTCTTCCTTTATGATAAAGAAGCTCTAATACAGCAAATTCAGTAGGATTTAATCCATTCTCTTGAAATAATTGATGGGTCATCTCATTAATCGCTTTATGTGCACGTGATAATACTATATATAATTTTAAAGATTGCTTTATATCTTCTGACGTCATATCCTTTTCCTCTCAATTCGCGTTTTATACATGCCATTATAGCGATATTAGAAAAGCATTGTCAAAAGCAATATTTGATTTTAAGTTTTTCACAGTGGTTTAATTTACCACTCAGACGCTTTTTATGTTACTAAATAAGCAGAATCTTTCGTGGAAACATCCATTGTATCCATCTGATTAAATGTGTAAATCGGGAATTGTAAGTGGAAGCATGTACCCTTCTGTAATTCACTATTCACACCTATTACACCTTCATGCTCTTCAATCACCTTTTTCACGAAAGCAAGACCTAGTCCTGTCCCTGTTGATTTTGTCGTGTAAAAAGGTTGGAATAAGTTTTGAAGGGTAGCACTGTCCATACCGACACCTTCGTCTTTAATCAGTAATTCTACAATCGCACAGTCAATAACATTCATTTCTACTGTGATCGTTCCACTATTATTCATGGATTCCATCGCATTTTTAATAAGATTCATGAATACTTGCTTTAAACGATTCTCATTGCCACCAATGTATACTTGTGTAGAAGGAGAAATGTATTGAATCATAATATTTTTCATAAGCGCATCTGGAAGCATAAACTCAATCACTTGCTTTACAATGTGATCTAGCTCTAATAATTCCACTTTCATACATGTTGGCTTGGACAATACTAAAAGCTCGGATAAAATTTGTTCCATCCGTTGAAGCTCACTATCGATGACAGATAAATACATGCGTGACTCTTCATCTGCATTTAGTTTTAACAATTCGGTAAAGCCCTTTAAAGAAGTTAATGGATTACGAATTTCATGGGCGATACTTGCAGCCATTTGACCGACAACATTTAAAGCTTGTTGATGTTCAACTTTATGTTGAAGTTGTTTCTTTTCTGTTTCATCATTAATGACTGTGACAATAATATTATTATATTCATCAAAGATACTCGAAATTTCATAATAGCAAGGGCTAGTAACTATAGTTTCATCAACTACATGAATACTTGCATGCTTTTCACCCATCAGTTTAGAAAGGTATGTTGTAATTTGACCCTTCTTCAATGTAAATGCATCGAATATGTGCTGATGTGCCTTATGAAGTAGCAGCGATTTTTCGGTTCTTAAAAACATTTCAGCATACTTATTTAGCCCAAGAATTATCCCGCTAGCGTCACTTATAATAACAGCATACGGTAAGTGATCATAAGCATTGAGAGATTGTGATCTCTCCTGCTCTTGACTAACATATAATTCATGAGCTATGTCATTATTTAACGTTGAAATTTGCGCAACAATTTCTTCTGTGTTTGGATCATAAAAACATTTGAAGGACATCATTTCATACTCATTACCATTTGTTTGAATATTGAAGATTTCTTCTGATCTTAAATCATTTTCTAATTGTTTAACGAATTTCGCCCAATTTAAATTAGATGGCTCGTCCATAGTTAAATAGCCAATATACGTTGAATTGAGATTAAAAAGTTTAATAGCCGCCTCATTCACGTTCAAAATTTTCCCTACTTTATTAAGAATAAGTGTTGGTGACGAAGTACTTGTCATAAGATTTCCAAAACATTGATTAATATCATTTTGCTTCAACTTTCTCACCGAACCTTTCAAAAGAGTAAAAAACCTCTTAATCGAATTTTGAGCCTTTACTATACTTTATGACTGCACGAATCTATTATTACAAAATTTAGTAAATTTAAGTATAAAAATTATTTCACGAACTGTTCACAAAATAAATAGGCAAAAAGGATTATATTGTATGACAGCTACTTGACTGTTACAATTAGAAATTGAAAGGAAGATTATTGCATGAATACTATTTTAACTACTTTAAACGCAAAGTATATTCACACAAATCTAGCATTGCGTTATTTAAAAGGTGCAGCTTTACCAGAATTTAATCCAATTATTGCAGAATATACAATTAAAGATCCTGCTTTTAATATTGTATCAGATTTATTCCAAAAAAAACCTGATATTGTAGGATTTAGTTGCTATATTTGGAATATTGAAGAAACTATTCACGTCATCAAGATGTTAAAAACTGTCTGTCCAAATGTTAAAATTTTGCTCGGTGGACCTGAAGTTTCTTATGATGCCCACCATTGGTTACGTAAAATTGAAGAGGTTGATTTCATTGTTATGGGTGAAGGAGAAACTTCCTTTAAACAGTTACTACGCTATTTGCATGGAGAAATTGCATTAGACGATGTTCCAGGGATTTGCTACTTAGAGGATGGTAAAGTACGAATTCACGCACAAGCACCCAAAATAGATTTACGTGAGTTACCAAGTCCATTTCGTTTTGAAGAGGACCTCCCTCATCTAAGCAAACGAATTCAATATATTGAAACAAGTCGAGGCTGTCCATTTAGCTGTCAATTTTGTTTATCTTCTATTGAAGTAGGTGTTCGTTATTTCAACAGAGAAAAAATAAAAGAAGATATTCGATTCTTGATGGACAATGGTGCACGTACGATTAAATTTGTCGACCGTACATTTAATATAAGCCGCAGCTACGCCATGGAAATGTTCCAATTTTTAATCGATGAACATAAGCCAGGGGTTGTATTCCAATTTGAAATTACGGCAGATATTATGCGTCCTGAAGTTATCCAGTTTTTAAATGATAACGCACCTAAAGGGCTTTTCCGTTTTGAAATTGGTGTTCAATCAACGAATGATTTAACAAATACTCTTGTGAAGCGCCGTCAAAACTTTGAAAAGCTAACACGTACAGTGACGATGGTCAAAGAAGGTGGAAAGATTGATCAGCATTTAGATTTAATCGCTGGTTTACCGGAGGAGGATTATGCAAGCTTCCGTCAAACCTTTAATGATGTTTTCGCAATGCGACCAGAAGAATTACAGCTTGGATTCCTTAAACTTCTGCGCGGTACTGGCCTTCGTCTAGAGGCTGAAAAATTCGGCTATACGTATGTGGACCAATCTCCTTACGAGATTTTCTCAAACAATGTCTTAACGTTTGATGATATAGTACGCATTAAACATGCAGAGGATGTACTTGAGAAATATTGGAACGATCATCGTATGGATCATACAATTGAATACTTAGTAACTGAAGTGTTTGAAACACCATTTGATTTCTTCCAAAACTTCGGTACTTATTGGGAAACAAAAGGTTGGTCTCGTATCGGTCATCAGCTTGAGGATTTATTCCGTCGTTTATTAATGTTTTTAGAAACTGTAGAGGGTGTTAATTTAACTATCATTCAAAGCCTCATGCAACTAGATTATTTAATGGCACAGCAGTTCCAGCCACGTAAATTATGGTGGAAGGAACGCCCTACAGAGGAGCAACAGAAAGCACTTTATACGGCCTTGCGTGAAAACCCTACAATTGCAGGTGAGGAATTCGCCAGCTTCAATCTATCTGAAAAAGAGTTATTTAAACATACGCTCATTATTCCGCACCATGTAGATTACCAAAATTTCTCAAATGGCAAAATTGTACAAAAAAACGGCTATTTATTAACTTACTTCCGTCACGGTCAAGCACCATACTTTGCAACAATCCACTCTATATAATAAGAAACGCTAGTCCTTTAATAAAGTTTAGGACTAGCGTTTTTTTCATCCATTTAAGCGGGAATTTTCAACTTTTCCAGTAATCTAAAATGACCAATTTATTTGTGTCATTGTCAGTAATAACCATAACTTTAATACAATCAACAGATATTCTATGCGCATTACAATTATCCTAAAAAAGTTTAGTACGAAATCCTCAACCTGCCAACACCCTAATATTGTAAATATTACCTATTAAATAATCGTAATAACCAGGAAAAAACAATTTAAAATTTTTCGACAATTTTGTGGCAACGTCCGTTTTTTCGTCAATTAAACAATCTTAGACACTTTTTATGCATAGATTTTCTACTGATATAATCTCTAAATGTCTCCGTTTTCATATACGGATTTCAATAAGCTTTTAGGGTTAATCGGAAATAATAAAAAAGAGCGGAATTAGCTCTTTTTTATTCTCCTAGTAATTTACCCAATAATTACGCGTTTTATAGCGTGTAATTTGTAAATGATTTTCAGTGCATTTAGATAGTCTAATCTCTCTATTAATCTATTATAAATATTTTAGTTCATTTATTTAAATTTACAATAGGGGGCAAATTAGGGGGCGTTGATAATTAGCTTTTATACCTTTTTGAAAATGTAATTATTATTTGACTATACAATAGAAGAAAGTCACTCATTATTTTTCAAATGAGTGGCTTTATTTCAATTTACAAACTTAGGATCTTTAACCTCCAAATAAATAACCCCGTTCTGACTTACATACATAAATACATCATCCTTATTCACTTTAAGTATTTGCTCTAGCATATAAAGAATTTCCCACATTTTCACACAATGATTTCCTTTACTGTTTGAAATGCTTACACGGTTTGTGAAATGGTTTTTACTATGTATAATCCTCGATTCTTCACATTCATATATCTTGATTGTTACGTCAATTGGAGATGCGCTTAATACAGCTTGAACTGCCTCTGGTCTTTCATTTGTTACATCTATAAATATTCGTTGATTTGAAAACGGATTTTTAAATTTGACTGACACTGCTCTCGCCCCTTTTTAATACTCAATATTAGACACCTGTAGGATGTCTAGGAAATGCACCTTGTGAATATCCATATATTTGTCCTTGAAGTCTTAGTTGCCACGTTACCTCTTCTTAACAGAACGTTTGTTTGTGTATATTATAGAACTAACGTTCTATATTTAGCAATGAAAATTTTAATTTTTATGGAAATAATTTAAGGAAAGTATTGACTTCGTATATACCATGGTATATAATATAAGTATAGAAAGGAGATGAACATAGTGGATTACGATAAGATTCTAGCTTACCTAGTAGCTATCGCAACAATCGCAAACTTACTTACAAGTTCAGCGAAAAACATAAGCGATATGAAGAGTAAGAAAAAAGAAAAGCGACGCACTCCCGCAAAGAAGAAACGTCGCAAATAACTCATAGAAGGAGGTTAGCGCCTCCTTCCCTATAATCTTATCATATCCATTTCATTATGAAAAATGTAATGTATGTTGTAGCGTTAGCATTTGCCCTGTATATTTTGACGGATATGGTTAATTGGAAAGAACCGCAGTTTTTTGATTACTCCATGATTATTATTTACTCAATCTGCTTAATATTAGTGGTTTTAAACATCGTAGTATATTTTATGAAAAGGAGAGGATAAACAGTGACTGAACAGAAAACATCTGAAGCACAGAAACGTGCAACACAAGCATACCGAGAAAAAAATAGAGAAAAGACACGCAAGCAGTCAGCAAAGAGTGCCGCTAAAACTTACATTAATAAATATTGTGAACTTGAGGATTTAGTTGAATTAAAAGAAATGATTGCAGCTCGTGAACAGGAACTACAAAGTGAATAAATACAAAAAGCCCAGGCTCAAAATTAATTGATATGCTCCCTATTAGGTAGACAGATTAAAAAATAAAATCTGTTTATCTAAGGGGAGTATTTTTTATGGGGCGAAGCAAACATCCACTC